>NZ_CP095491.1:901573-1202097 GCF_023028105.1 Halosolutus gelatinilyticus | reverse complement strand
AACTGCTATTGCTCGAGTGAGCGAATACCCACCCTAGGACTACAACCATCTCACGACTATACGATTACCAACTATGAACGCAAATACGACTCCGAGAAGGACGAGAACGGGGGCGAACTGATGGTCGTCGGAGACGTCACCACCGGCACGGACATCGTGGTCATCGGCGCCGGCCCCGCCGGCTACGTGGCCGCGATTCGCGCTGGCCAGCTCGACCTGGACGTAACGCTCGTCGAGAAGGACGCCTACGGCGGCACCTGCCTGAACTACGGCTGTATCCCATCGAAGGCGCTGATCACCGCCAGCGATGTCGCCTACGAGGCGGGCCACGCCGAGGAGATGGGCATCCACGCCGACCCGGCGGTCGACCTCGCCCAGATGGTCAACTGGAAGGACGACGTCGTCGACCAGCTAACCGGCGGCGTCGAGAAGCTCTGCAAGGCCAACGGCGTCAACCTGCTCGAAGGGACGGCCACCTTCGCGAGCGAGAACACCGTTCGGGTCTCCCACAGCGGCGAGGGGCAGGGCTCGGAGACCCTCGAGTTCGAGCACGCGATCGTCGCGACGGGCTCGCGGCCGATCGAGATCCCGAACTTCGACTACGGCGACGAGCCCGTCCTCGACTCGAAGCAAGCGCTCGCGCTCGACTCGGTTCCCGACTCGCTGGTCGTCGTCGGCGCCGGCTACATCGGAATGGAACTGGCCAGCGTCTTCGCCAAACTCGGGACCGACGTGACGGTCGTCGAGATGCTCGACTCGATCCTGCCCGGGTACGACGACGACCTGAAACGGCCCGTGAAGGGGCGGGCGGACGACCTCGGGATCGACTTCCACTTCGGCTACACCGCCTCGGAGTGGCACGAACAGGGCGACGGCATCCAGGTCGTCGCGGAACCCGTCGAGGAGGCTGCTGCCGATGGAGGACAGGCCGAAGCCGTCTCGGACACGCTCGACCTCGACGCCGAGAAGGTGCTCGTTGCGGTCGGCCGACAACCGGTCTCGGACACGCTCGATCTCGACGCTGTCGGCGTCGAGACCGACGATCGCGGCTTCATCCACACTGATTCGCGCGCGCGAACGAACGTCGACCACGTCTTCGCCGTCGGCGATGTCGCGGGCGAACCGATGCTCGCCCACAAGGGCAGCATGGAGGGTCAGGTCGCTACCGAGGTGATCGCTGGCGACCCATCGGCGATCGACTACCAGGCGATGCCGGCAGCGGTCTTCACCGATCCCGAGATCGGCACCGTCGGCATGACCGAGTCCGAGGCCGAGGAGGCCGGCTTCGACACCGTCGTCGGGAAGTTCCCCTTCCGCGCCAGCGGTCGCGCGCTGACCACCGGCGAGACGGACGGCTTCGTCAAGATCATCGCCGACGAAACCGAGGGGTACGTCCTCGGCGCCAGCGTCGTCGGTCCCGAAGCCTCCGAACTGATCGCCGAACTCGGCCTGGCGATCGAACTCGGCGCGACACTCGAGGACGTCGCGTCGACGGTCCACACCCACCCGACGCTGTCGGAGGCGGTGATGGAGGCCGCCGAGAACGCGCTGGGGCACGCGATCCACACGTTGAATCGGTAAGTCGCCCGAATCGGCACTCGGAGCGCCGACGCGAAGCGGGTCGAAACGCGGCGAGCCGCCCTCTCGAACGACCCCGATACCGACGACGAGACCGAAGCCGCGACGGAGACCGACGATGGCGACTACGACGTCGGCGATCGGTTATGAGAAAATCGTGGTGACCGACGAGTTCGCCATCGTGATGGACGATGCTGGCTACGAGGCCCGATCTCACCACATCCTTACTGGACGTACAGCGAGTACGCGATCACGAGAAAGCCGATCAACACGAGGAGACTCTCCAGCAGGATTCCGAGCGCGAGCGGCACTCTGAGCACCTCGTAGAGCATTCCCGCCAACACCAGTCCGAGGGTGACGATTCCGAACCCGGTCGCGAGATAGCCGAGCGCCCGCTGGCGGGTCCGACGGTACGCTTTGAACGCGAAGAACGTGATGACGCCCCCGACTACGAGCACGAGCGTCTTGACGACGGCCAGCGCGAGGGCCGTTTCCGTCGTTCCGATCAGTTCGGTACTCATGTTTCCTTGCGCACCTCCGACCACAGTTCGGCGAGGCGTTCGTCGGCCGTCCTGGCCGGCCGTTCGATCTGGACCGACAGCGACCGATCCTCCTCCAGAACGAGCGTGATCTCGTCGAACGCGACCGAGTACTTGCTCGCGTGGTGGCCGTCGCGTCTGATCGCGGTCGACTCCTCGAGCAACGTCGCGTCGGTCAGTAACTCGAGCTTTCGGTACAACGTTGATTGCGGGATCTCACACCGGGAAGTGAGTTCAGAAGCCGTCATTGGTTCGTCGAGACTCCGGATGATCTCTCGGCAGTCGGGATCGTCGAGCGCAGCGCAGATCTCTTCCGCAGACGGCGTCGACTCCGAACCGATCGGGTCCCGGACCATTCACCCATCTCTTGTGACGCAGGTGGTTTATCGGCATCGATGCGCCGGTGTGACAATCCGTCGACGATCCGCTCACGAACCCGTTCGAGGAGTCGCGCGATCGTCGACTGTCGGCCGGTTTCAGCGCCGGTTTCCTCGAGAACGACAGTTCGCATCGACACGAAGCTTTCTTGCGCGTCCGCGCTCGAGTGCGAAGCACGCGGGTCTCATTCGGCCCGACCGTATCTGCGAGGACGGAATGATCGGCCGACCTCCGCCCGCGCGATATCCGTTATCGAAGAGCGGCCGCGTCGATCGTCGCACGACGTACTCGCTCGGACACCGTCGGCAGTCGCTGTAGACGTCACAATTCTGTCTAACCAGTGAAAAACCGTCGCATGGTAGCGGGTTCCGATGTACTTCTCGTTCGACGGTCTTATATATACACCCACCATTCGACACTAACGCGAACGACGTGGCGCAGGCCGCGTCCCCTCCGGCTGTGTCCCAGCGCGGAGGTAGGCACTGTATCCACCCTCGTCTCGAGGCGGCGACTGCCGCCTCTCCGAGGGCGATCGGATCGTGACGTATCCGTCGCCGGCGCAGCCGGCGCGACACGATGCCCTTATATTACACGGGGCGCGTGCGAAGTGGTACGCACAAACCCGCGCCGGATTCGGTTTTCGGTGCGGGATCGATCCGTTGCCCTTAAGTGTACGAGGCCGCTCGGATACGATGTGACCGATGAGGCGTTCACCGTCTCATCGGCTCGGATCGCTCAGCGCCCGAAGGGGTTAAGTACTCCTCGCGGCTTACGAGTAGGTCCGAAGGAAATGAGGATTCCACCCCTGCGGTCCGCCGTACAGATGGGATCTGATGTTAGCCTCGACAGTTCGGTGACGCCCGATCGGTCACCCGATCCGCGTTATCGAACGATTGGACCATTAGTGTGAGTGTGTACCAACATTCACCGCCAACCCCCCAGCTTCGCTGGGGAATAGCATTCCGGTTGATCCTGCCGGAGGTCATTGCTAGTGGAGTCCGATTTAGCCATGCTAGTCGCACGAGTTCAGACTCGTGGCAGATAGCTCAGTAACACGTGGCCAAACTACCCTGTCGAGCGGGATAACCTCGGGAAACTGAGGCTAATACCGCATACGGCTCTCCTGCTGGAACTGCAGAGAGCTCGAAACGCTCCGGCGCGACAGGATGTGGCTGCGGCCGATTAGGTAGACGGTGGGGTAACGGCCCACCGTGCCGATAATCGGTACGGGTTGTGAGAGCAAGAGCCCGGAGACGGTATCTGAGACAAGATACCGGGCCCTACGGGGCGCAGCAGGCGCGAAACCTTTACACTGCACGACAGTGCGATAAGGGGACTCCAGGTGCCAGGGCATATCGTCCTGGCTTTTGTGTACCGTAAGGTGGTACACGAATAAGTGCTGGGCAAGACCGGTGCCAGCCGCCGCGGTAATACCGGCAGCACAAGTGATGACCGCTATTATTGGGCCTAAAGCGTCCGTAGCTGGCCAGTCAAGTCCATCGGGAAATCTCTCCGCCCAACGGAGAGGCGTCCGGTGGAAACTGTCTGGCTTGGGACCGGAAGACCTGAGGGGTACGTCCGGGGTAGGAGTGAAATCCTGTAATCCTGGACGGACCACCGGTGGCGAAAGCGCCTCAGGAGGACGGATCCGACGGTGAGGGACGAAAGCTAGGGTCACGAACCGGATTAGATACCCGGGTAGTCCTAGCTGTAAACGATGTCTGCTAGGTGTGACACAGGCTACGAGCCTGTGTTGTGCCGTAGGGAAGCCGAGAAGCAGACCGCCTGGGAAGTACGTCCGCAAGGATGAAACTTAAAGGAATTGGCGGGGGAGCACTACAACCGGAGGAGCCTGCGGTTTAATTGGACTCAACGCCGGACATCTCACCAGCACCGACAGTATGCTGTGAAGCTCAGTGTGATGAGCTTAGTGGAGCTACTGAGAGGAGGTGCATGGCCGCCGTCAGCTCGTACCGTGAGGCGTCCTGTTAAGTCAGGCAACGAGCGAGACCCACGTCCCTAATTGCCAGCATGACCCTTGAGGTCGATGGGTACATTAGGGAGACTGCCAGTGCCAAACTGGAGGAAGGAATGGGCAACGGTAGGTCAGTATGCCCCGAATGTGCTGGGCTACACGCGGGCTACAATGGCCGAGACAGTGGGACGCCACCCCGAGAGGGGGCGCTAATCTCCGAAACTCGGTCGTAGTTCGGATTGTGGGCTGAAACTCGCCCACATGAAGCTGGATTCGGTAGTAATCGCGCCTCAGAAGGGCGCGGTGAATACGTCCCTGCTCCTTGCACACACCGCCCGTCAAAGCACCCGAGTGAGGTCCGGATGAGGCCCCGATAGGGGTCGAATCTGGGCTTCGCAAGGGGGCTTAAGTCGTAACAAGGTAGCCGTAGGGGAATCTGCGGCTGGA
This sequence comes from Halosolutus gelatinilyticus, assembly GCF_023028105.1. Lineage (NCBI taxonomy): Archaea > Methanobacteriati > Methanobacteriota > Halobacteria > Halobacteriales > Natrialbaceae > Halosolutus > Halosolutus gelatinilyticus. Next base: position 1,197,180 of record NZ_CP095491.1, on the reverse strand, counting down.
TCACCTCCACAGACCGAGACCAGGCCGACGCGCCTGGCTCAACCCGTCCAACCGTTCGATCGACCGTCGCATGGCCGATCGGGCACCTTTGAACTGTCGAGGCTAACGTTTGTACCTCTCACCGCCGAGGTCGGCGGTGAGAGGGTGGGCCCATAGCTCAGTGGTAGAGTGCCTCCTTTGCAAGGAGGATGCCCAGGGTTCGAATCCCTGTGGGTCCATGTCTCGGAGCGGATCGAGATCGTGTCCCTTAAGTGGGAGACGGCGCTACGATCCAATCCGACAATAACCGATGCACCACTCCGCGCAAGCGTGAGTGGGAAGGGTTAATGCACGCTTGGCAGTCTCCAAGCGTGCAGATGAGACCGTGTGTACGTGTAGTCCAGGCGTCCACTGGACCCGTTCCCGGGTCACTCGGTTACATCTCTGATGTAACCCATACCAGATCCGACGAACGTGGCTACTGTGCCAGCTGGTGGATCGCTCGGCTCGAGAGCTGAAGAAGGACGTGCCAAGCTGCGATAAGCCTGAGGGAGCCGCACGGAGGCGAAGAACTCAGGATCTCCGAATGGGAATCCCCACCGCAATTGCCTTGCGCAATGGGGAACGCCGGGAATTGAAACATCTTAGTACCGGCAGGAAAAGAAAGCAATCGCGATGTCGTTAGTAACGGCGAGTGAACGCGACACAGTCCAAACCGAAGCCCTCACGGGCAATGTGGTGTTCGGACTGACGATCACTCCGCGAAAATCTGCACGAAGTCTCTTGGAACAGAGTGCGAAACAGGGTGACAGCCCCGTACTGCAGATGAGTACCGGACGAGTCAGCTCCAGAGTAGCGGGGATTGGATATTCCTCGTGAATTCCGCGGGCATCAACCGCGAAGACTAAACACTCCTCGAGACCGATAGCGAACAAGTAGTGTGAACGAACGCTGAAAAGCACCCCGAGAAGGGAGGTGCAATAGGGCGTGAAATCAGTTGGCGATGGAGCGACGGGGCATACAAGGTCCTGCGAAAAATGACCTACCCGCGAGGGTACAGTAAGAATCGCAGGAAGCCGATGTTCCGTCGTGCGTTTTGAAAAACGAACCAGGGAGTGTGCCTGATTGACGAGTCTAACCCGATCATCGGGGAAGGCATAGGGAAACCGACATGGCCGCAGCACCTAGTGTGAGGGCCGCCGTGTTCAAGCGCGGGGAGTCAATCGGGCACGACCCGAAACCGGATGATCTAGACTCAGGCAGGGTGAAGCGTGGCGAAAGCCACGTGGAGGCCCGTTAGCGTTGGTGTCCTACAATACCCTCGCGTGACCTGCGTCTAGGGGTGAAAGGCCCATCGAATCCGGAAACAGCTGGTTCCAACCGAAACATGTCGAAGCATGACCTCTGCTGAGATAGTCCGTGGGGTAGAGCGACGGATTGGGGGACCGCACTCCGAGAGGAGTGTGCCCCCCTGTCCAACTCCGAACCTACGGACGTCGCTGACGCAGGGAGTCCGGTGCGCGGGGTAAGCCTGTGTACCGTGAGGGAGACAACCCAGAGCTGGGTTAAGGTCCCCAAGTGTGGATTAAGTGCGATCGAAGGTGGTCGCAAGCCCTAGACAGCCGGGAGGTGAGCTTAGAAGCAGCTACCCTCTAAGAAAAGCGTAACAGCTTACCGGCCGAGGTTTGCGGCGCCGAAAATGATCGGGGCTCAAATCCACCACCGAGACCTAGCGGCGTGTGTCACAACACGATCCCGTAGGTTGGCGTTCCGTTCGGGCGGAAGCATGGTCGAGAGATCATGTGGACCGTGCGGTAACGAAAATCCTGGTCATAGTAGCAGCGTGAGTCGGGTGAGAACCCCGACGGCCGAACGAGTAAGGGTTCCTCAGCAATGCTAATCAGCTGAGGGTTAGCCGGTCCTAAGTCAGCCCGTAAGTCGAAGCTGACAAATTGGGAAATAGGTTAATAGTCCTATGCCAGTGTGCACTCAAAGCCGACGCTTTGGGGCCGCCTCTGCCGGGCTATCGCCCGGTCGAACAGTCGAACTTCGTGGAAGCCGTAATGGCACGAAGCGAACGAATGACTGGATAGCGAAAGAGAGGTCAACCTAGAGCCCGTGAAAAGGCGAGCACACTGTCCGTACCGAGATCCGACACAGGTACTCGTGGCAGCGAAAGCCAAGGTCTGTCGGGAATAACCGACGTTAGGGAATTCGGCAAGTTAGTCCCGTACGTTCGCAATAAGGGATGCCTGCCTCGGAAAGAGGCAGGTCGCAGTGACTCGGGCGCTCCGACTGTCTAGTAACAACATAGGTGACCGCAAATCCGCAAGGACTCGTACGGTCACTGAATCCTGCCCAGTGCAGGTATCTGAACACCCCGTACAAGGGGACGAAGGACCTGTTAACGGCGGGGGTAACTATGACCCTCTTAAGGTAGCGTAGTACCTTGCCGCTTCAGTAGCGGCTTGCATGAATGGATCAACGAGAGCGCCACTGTCCCAACGTTGGGCCCGGTGAACTGTACGTTCCAGTGCGGAGTCTGGAGACCCCCAAGGGGAAGCGAAGACCCTATAGAGCTTTACTGCAGGCTGTCGCTGAGACATGGTCGCCATTGTGCAGCATAGGTAGGAGGCGTTACACAGGTACCCGCGCCAGCGGGCCACCGAGCCATCACTGAAATACTACCCGATGGTGACTGTGACTCTCACTCCGGGAGGAGGACACCGGTAGCCGGGCAGTTTGACTGGGGCGGTACGCGCTTGAAAAGATATCGAGCGCGCCCCAAGGTTTCCTCATCCGGGTCGGAGACCCGGAACAGAGCGCAAGAGCAAACGGAAGCCTGACAGTGTCCTGCACAACAAGGGACGCTGACGCGAAAGCGTGGTCTAGCGAACCAATTAGCCCGATAGATGCGGGCAATTGCTGACAGAAAAGCTACCTTAGGGATAACAGAGTCGTCACCCGCAAGAGCACATATCGACCGGGTGGCTTGCTACCTCGATGTCGGTTCCCTCCATCCTGGCCGTGCAGCATCGGCCAAGGGTGAGGTTGTTCGCCTATTAAAGGAGGTCGTGAGCTGGGTTTAGACCGTCGTGAGACAGGTCGGCTGCTATCTATTGGGGGTGTGAGGTTCCTGACGGGAACGTTCGTATAGTACGAGAGGAACTACGAATGGGTGCCACTAGTCTACCGGCTGTTCGAAAGAGCACGTGCCGGGCAGCTACGCACCACGGGGTAAGAGCTGAACGCATCTAAGCTCGAAACCCACCTGGAAAAGAGGAACCACCGAGATCACTCGTAGAAGACGAGTTCGATAGACTCGGGGTGTACGCACCAAGGCAACGAGGTGTTGAGCCCGCGAGCACTAACCGATCAAGCCACACAATCATACATTACGTTACATTGGATCTGCACTGGCCCGGAAACGGGTCCAGACGCACACTGGACTACACGCACATTACGGTCACAACACAACCAACCGATATTGGCATGATCGCGGTTCGATTCCGCGAATCGGCGTTACGGCGGCCACAGCGGCGGGGACCCTCCCGTACCCATCCCGAACACGGAAGATAAGCCCGCCAGCGTGTCGGTCAGTACTGGAGTGGGAGACCCTCTGGAAACCCCGATTCGCCGCCGACCACTCATACTCTATTCAATCACGCCCCGCACAGCCGCTGCTTCGGCTGTGCGGGGCTTTTTGCATGTGTGGACGTCACAGTCCCCGTGGCGTACCGCTATGCTTAAACGAACGCAGTGACAACTACGTACTGCGCCAAGGTGGCAGAGTCCGGCCGAACGCAGCGGCCTGCAGAGCCGCCTACCGCCGGTTCAAATCCGGCCCTTGGCTTACCTACATTCCTCATAATACATCTGGATAGGGGATCGGACGCACGATCGCGTTTGGAACGGACGGTTTTGATATTTTTGAACTCTCCAGTGGAAACGCCGGGGTAGGCAGCGCGACGGGTCCAGCTTCGACCATGGTGGCGGTTATGGGTACTGCCTGAAATCGGGGTTCAAGTACACGGGACGCTGCGCCCGGACGTTCGATCCCGATGAGGGTCGTGCTCATTCCGGTTTCTGAAAACCGTCGGAGCGTTGTTCACTGGCGATGAGCTCTCAGTAAAAACCGGTTGCGAGTTCTCTACTTTCGGCCCCAGAGCTGCAAACGCGCGTTACCCGATGCTGATCCGGTCTGGAGCGGTTGACCGAGCGGAAATTTGCTGAGTCTGTGTCGGCCTTCGGGATGCGAGTGGCCGGTTCCGAACTGCCGTCGCAGCGATCGGACTCTGGTCGATGCGGGGAGGGCATAATCGACGGGACAGCGAACACCGTAAACGACGAACGCTGACAGGCACCGCCGAACGCAGCGACTACGCTGGCCCCGTCGCCAGGATTGCGATCGACGCCGGCGAGAATCGTCCGTCGACATCCTGGATCTTGTGAGGGCGCGGACGTCGCCGATCGAATCGGCCGTTCGGCTGATCAATTTGCTCGCCGGGCGGCCGTGCTCGACACCGTCAGTCTCCGTCGACCTCGCGACGGAGCTGTTTCTGGAATCCGGATTTGCCGGTCTCGAACCTTGTAGCTCGCAGGTTCGTTCACACCGAGATCGCGAGCGGGATGCACATTCGAACGCGCGGTCGTTCCCGTCTCGCTTCACCTTCGGCGTCGCTCACTTCCCGTTTCCTGCGTTCAAATTCCGCCGGTTCCGTCACCTGTTGCTCACGTATTTGTTCGCAACGGGAAAGCGGGCCGGGCGCGATTTGAACACGCGACCGTCTGGTTAAAAGCCAGACGCTCTGCCGGACTGAGCTACCGGCCCTCTGGTTCCTACTATCGGTGAGCGGTGGTTAAACGTTTCTTTCTTCGACGGGGGCCGAGGTCGAGTAGCAGGGCTGGTGTGGTCCGCCGATCACTGAAAGTACTCGTCGAGCGCTTCCGTGACGAGGTCGCCGGGGTCGACGCCGTCGATCGAGGCGCGGCGACGGAGATCGCGGTAGGTTTCCGGCGAGAGCGTGAGTTCGATCGTGCCGAGTCCGACGCCGTGATCGGCGAGGGCGCGCTCGATCGGGATCCCGTCGTTGATGGCGCTGGCGACGCTGCGGACCTCGCGGACGGTGAGGTCGCCGTCGAGGGTCGCCCACGCCAGGAGGAGTCGCGCCTCGCCACCGACGCGAGCGATGTGTTTGGCGGCGGTGGGTGCGATCTGGCCGAGGGCGACTTGTTTGCGGACCGATCGCGGCAGGTCGTGGACGCGGGCCCACTTTCGGATGAACGAGACGGTCGCTTCGCCGCCTGTGCGTTCGGCGGCGGCCTTGTAAGAGCCTTCCCCGCGGACGAGTGCGGCGCAGGCGGCGGCGCCCCGGAGCATGTAGAGGTGATCGTCTTCGGTCTTTCCGGCGGCGAACCGCCGGACGGTTTCCGCGGCCGCGGCGAGGCTCTCGGGGTCATCGGGGTCGAACTGAACGGCTTCGCGGGCTCGGGTCCCGGTGACCGACTCGTCGCCTCGAATGACGGGCGCGCCGACCGGTGATTCGCGGTCCGTCGGGATCGGGCGACCGTGGTCGTCGCGGCCGGTGTGCCGATCGCCGGACCGGTTGTCAGTCATGCGGGATCATAGGTGGCTCGCCATTAAAAAGGTCGTTACCACAGAGACTGTCACAACTCGTACTCGTCGGTATCCCGAACCGGTGCGCTTCGACCTCGGTTCTCGGCGAGAATACGAAGCATCGATACGAGTTCGAAAGCGGGCTCAGTGGGTTCCGAATCGGCGGCTGCCCCGAATGCGTTATTCGTCGCGTTTTTCCGCGAGGTGTTCCCAGATCTCCGTGCAGCCGGCGCCCTCTTCGATATCGTCGAGGTGAGCGTCGTCGCGCTCGTCGTCCGTGTCCTGCTCGCCCGGCTCTGGTTTGCATTCGACTCCGTCAGTCATTGGTCGCCCTTCGAACGGAATGCCCTTAAGTGACGCTCCGTCAGCAAGCGATACCCGTGCTCTGTCTTAGGGGTGATTGATGCCGCTATCTCAGACGGCGTTTGCCACGATCGACGACGGCGATGCCCGCTGTCGGGCTCGGCGTTCGTAGCGAATCGCCCGCTTGAGTCGAACGAGATCGAGCCGAATACGCGATCGGCGGATCGAACCCGCCGTCGAGGCGGAATCCGGGCGTCCGACCGATGCGGGACGTTCCCGATCGCGTCGTAACGCCCGGGGCGGCCCGTTACCGGGGGCTCGATTCGTTGCCATCGCGCTCGCTGACGGTACCCCGAGCCGGAGCACGAGTCAGCGCGGAACGGGGCGACGGCCGCGCTCAGCGCCGCGACGGCGGATCGATGATACGCAGATCGGCCGTCGCGGTGATGTCGCGAATTCGGCGCGCCGGCGTGGCAAAAATAGCCGGTACGTGTGGCGCCCCTTCGAACGATGCATCAGTATCTGATCCGATCGGCGGGTCACTCGGCGAAGAGCGCGACCGCTCCTCGCCGTTCGCGTCCAACCTGCCGTCGCAGGCTGGCGACTTTTTCTCGCGGCCGCTGAACCGGACGTGTGGTTGTCCCATGAGTCTCAAAACCATCCAAGACCTGTTCGAACACGGCCTCGAAGACCTCTACCACGCCGAACACGAACTGCTCGACGCGCTCTCCGAACTCGAATCGAACACGGAGCGCGACGAGATCGCGAGCGCCTTCGCTGAGCACCGCGAGGAGACGCAGACGCACATCGATCGGCTCGAGGAGGTGTTCGAGATGTTCGGCGAGCCGCCCGAAAAGGAGGAGTGTGAGGGGATTCAGGGCCTCATCGAGGAGTACGAGGAGTTCACCCAGCAGGATCCCTCACAGGAGGTGCTCGATTACCACAACATGGCGGCCGCAGAGAAGACCGAACACTACGAAATCGCGGCCTACGGCAACCTGATCCCGCTTGCGGACCAACTGGGAATGGACGACGCGGCGGATCTCCTCGAGGAGAACCTCCGGGAGGAACAGGGCGCCTTGGACGAACTGAAGGAGCTGACCGAACGGTTCGAGATAGACGCGATCCCCGCCGAGTGATCCGAATGGCCGGAGAATCCGAAGAGACCGACGACCCCGAGGAATCCGAGGAGCAAGGACAGTACGGAGGGACGGAAGACGAGCAGCCGACGACATCGATCGACGAGGACGACGAGGACGACGAAAACGGCGAAAACGGCGAAAGCGGCGAAAGCGGGCGCGGCGACTGATCGGCGCCGTGACTGACCGGTTCGGCGGCCGATCGTTGTCTTGGATCGTCGACCGATCGCGGTCGTTCTCGGGGTGACTCGGGACGAGCTAGCGGCTGTTCGGCCGCCGCAGGCCGAACGGACCGGTAATCGGATCTTACGCTAGTGTTTCGTGCTGGCATATACCATACATATAGGTTCCTGCACGTGGTGTGGCCGGTGTGAGTCGCAATGGCTGACGTCCCAACGAAAACGGCCCGCGCGGAGTGGGGGTCCCGATTCGGATTCCTGATGGCAATGATCGGTGCGATGGTCGGCGCCGGGAACATTTGGCGCTTCCCGTACGTCGCGGGGAAAAACGGGGGCGGTGCGTTCATCCTCGCGTTCCTTACGATCCTGTTCGTGCTCTGTGTCCCTGGATTGATGGCGGAGGTCGCCCTCGGGCGGTACACGAATAAGGGCGTCATCGGCGCGTTCCGCGACGTCGTCGGTTCCGGTGGGCTGGTCGGCTTCGGCGTCGTCGTGCTTCTGGTGAACATCGCGCTGATGTCGTACTACTCGCCGGTGATCGGGTGGACGCTGTACTACGCGATCCACTCGCTGTTGTTCACGTTCACCGGGAGCGGATTCGAGCCACAGGCGTTCTGGGAGGGACTGCTCGCGAACCCCGCTCTGATGATCGGCCTGCACACGGCAGTGATGGCGTCGATCGCGGCGGTCCTCTACCTCGGCATTCGGCGCGGCGTCGAGCGGGTCGTCGTCTACGCGGTCCCCGCGTTGATCGTCGCGCTCGTCGTCATGACGATTCGCGGGCTCACGCTCCCCGGTGCGAGCGAGGGGATCGCCTTCACGTTCGGCGTCCAGTGGGAGTACCTCACGTACAGCGACACGTGGATCACCGCGCTCGGGCAGGCGCTGTTCTCGACGGGGCTCGGCTGGGGGATCGCACTCACCATCGGCAGCTACCTGCGCGAGTACGACGACGTGCCGCTGGGCGGTGGCGTCTTCACGGCGATCGGCGAGTCGAGCGTCGGCATCCTCGCGGCGTTGGCGATCTTCCCGATCGTCTTCGCGGCCGGGCTCGAGCCGGACGTAGGTCCGAGCCTCACGTTTATCTCGCTCGTGCAGGTGTTCCCCGAGATCCCCCTCGGCGGACTCGTCGCGATACTCTTCTTCGTCGGTTTCTTCCTCGCGGCGTTTACGTCCGGGCTGTTGATTACGGAGGTGAGCGTCACGACGCTCTCCGAGGAGACGCGGCTGAGTCGCGAACAAACGGTCCTCGGCGTCTGTGCCGGAATCTGGCTGCTCGGCATCCCGAGCGCCTACAACGTCGAGACTCTCGACTTCCTTGACTTCGTCTTCGGGAACTGGGGGTTGCCGCTCGCGACGCTCGCGATCATCGGCGTTATCGGCTGGGTTCTGGGTCCCGAACGGCTGCGTCTGCTGGCGGTCGACCGCAATGCCGGCATCCATATCGGTCGCTGGTGGGATCCCGTGATCAAGTACGTCATCCCCGCGGTGATGCTCTTCATCATCGGCTACTTCGCTTACGAGAACTTCGGCGACCGCGAGATGATCGGCGGGATGTTGGTGCTCGTGTTGTTCCCGATCATCGGGTACGCGATCATGTCGATCGTCGAGGGCCGCCGCGGCCACCCGGACGCTGCCGAGGTTCCGGGAGGTGACGACTGATGATCCTGCCCGCCCAGGCGTTGACCGCCGAGGTGCTCGGGATGCTCGCGTTCACCCTGCTGGCGTTCTACGGCGTCGCCGGCTGGGCGCTCGTCCGAACCTTGCGCCAGGAGAGCGAGAAGGTCGAGATCCTCGAACACCAGGATCGAATGGACACCTACTCGCCGACGGCGCTGGCCGAGCTCCGCGAGTGGATCGAGGAGAACCCGAACGATCCCCTCGTCGACGAAGCCCGCGGCCAGTACAACGAGTGCGTCGAGGTCCTCCGGGAGACCGATCGCCACTTCTACGACTGGTCGGACGCGGAGATCGAGCGCCTCGAACCGGTCTGACCGCCTGCGAGGGACGCGTACTTCTTTTACTGCTCGCGATAGAGTGACGACTGTGACAGTCCCCGTGCCGGGTTCGGACGACGCTGGCGAGGTATCGATTCGGCCTGCGGAGCGGGTGGACCTGCTCGCAGTCGTCCGCATCGAGACGGCCTCGTTCCCGCAGCCCTGGCCGTACGAGGCGTTCGAAGGGTTTCTCGGCGATCCCGGCTTTCTGGTCGCGATCGAGGACGGCGCGGTCGCCGGCTACGTCGTCGCCGACGTGACGACGACCTACGGCCGGCACCTGGGCCACATCAAGGACATCGCCGTCCATCCCGATCGACGCGGGGCGGGCATCGGATCGACGCTGCTCTCCCGATCGCTCTCCGTGCTCGCGGCCCGCGGCGCCGACACCGTCAAACTCGAGGTTCGAGAGTCGAACGACGGGGCGAAACGCCTCTACCGCGAGTTCGGCTTCGAACCGCTTCGACGGGTGCCCGGCTACTACGACGGCAAGGAGGACGCGATCGTGATGATCCGAAAACTGGGCTCGTAGTCGCTGTTCTGAATGTGCTCGAGACGCTGGTTACCACGCACGTTCGGTACTGAACCCCCGAGCCATGACGGGCAGGTTTTACGACGCGCGTCCGTACCTTTCAGTATGGGATACGCCTGCCCGGTCTGTGACGCCGAACAGGCCGACGCGGAACACCTCGCGAACCACCTCGCCGTCACCGCCTCGCTCGGCCGCGAGGATCACGAGGCGTGGCTCGAGGAACACGCTCCGGACTGGCCCGATCGCACCCCCGAGGAACTCGGCGAGATCGTCAGTCAGTACGCACCGGAGGTCGACACCCCCGAGTTCGACTCGAGCCACGGCCACTCGCCGACGCTGGAGGACGAACTCGCCCGACAGTCTCGCCGGCCCGGACGCGGCGAGATGACGAGCGAAACGGAGCGCGTCCTCGAGGAGGCCCGCGAGTTGACCCGCCGGATGCAGGGGACGGCCGAAGAGGACGCCGACGACGCGCAGGCGGGACGCGAGACCGAAAACGAAAACGCGTAACTATCCGACGCACGACCGTTCGCCTATGCACACGGCGGGGACGTTCACCTTCGAGTCGACCGAGGACGCGCGCGAACAGTACGAGACGGTCGGCCCTGCGGCCCAGACGGTCGTCCGCGAGGTCGCGAAGGCGATGGCGTTCGATCGCGAGGAGTACGGCGAGCGCGTCACCGGCGACGTCGTCGAGACGGCCCGCGACGCCCTGTTCGCGAGCCTTCTCGAAGTGCGGGTCGGCAGCCGCGAGGAGTACGAGGAGTGGCGTGACGCGTACGACGGCGACGTGACCGAGGTCGGCCACGAGAGCGTCGATCGCGTCGTCTGGCACGCGGGCCCCGAGGGCGACGCCGTTGCGGCGACGTTCCAGCGCGAGGAGGACGCCGCGATCGCGACGCTCCGCCGACAGGCGTTCGGACGGATCTACCGGGATCTCGTCGCGCAGTCCTGACGACTATCTGCCCCGACCCCAAGGCGCTTCACTACTGGACCCTGTAGGACACGACATGGTCGAAGCCGGCGGCATTGATCTGCTCAATCTCCTGCTGGTATTAACGCTCGCGTGGATCTTCGGCCTCATCGTCGAGCGGCTCGGCTACCCGGCGCTGATGGGGGAACTCTTCGCGGGGATCGTCTTCGGACCGGCGGTGTTCGGGCTGTTACACGGTTCCGAGGCGATCGACGTCTTCGCGGAACTCGGCGTCTTCCTGTTGATGATCTACGTCGGGATGGAGGTCGACCTCCACGACCTGTTCGAACTCGGTCCGCAGGCGCTGATGGTCGCGTTCGGCGGCTTCGTCGTCCCCTTCGGCCTCGGCTACCTGGCCGGGGGGTTCATCGGTGCGACGATGGAGCAGTCGCTATTCATCGGCATCGCGATGGCCGCGACGTCGCTGGCGACGAAGTCGCGCATCCTGGTCGATCTGGGGATCCTCGATACGCGCATCGCGGGGGTTCTCCTCGGGGGTGCGCTGCTGTCTGACGTGGGCGTGATGGTCGTCTTCGCCGGCATCATGGGATTCATCGAAACGGGCGACGTGACGATCGTCGATCTCGGACTGGTCGCGGGGAAGGCGCTGTTGTTCTTCGCGGCCGCGCTGGTGGTCGGCGATCGGTTCCTTCCCTACATCTGGGAGGGGCTCCAGACGTGGATGGAGCGCCACGAGTTCGTCGACAAGACCTCGGCGTTTACGGTCGCGCTCGTGGTCGCGCTGGTCTTCGCCTTCTTCGCGGCGCTGGTCGACCTCCACATGATCATCGGCGGGTTCATCGCCGGGTTGTTCCTCCGACAGGCGCAGCTCGACCCGGACATCTACAACCACATGTACGACGTCATGTACGACCTGGCGATGGGCTTTTTCGCCCCGATCTTCTTCGTCTCGGTCGCGTTCGAACTCACCCTCAGCGTGTTCACGCAGCGACTCGACCTGCTCGTGCTCATCTTGATCATCGCCTTCGTCGGCAAGATCGTCGGCAGTTGGCTATTCGCCCTCCCGACGAAGCTCTCCTCGAAGGAGGGACTCGTCATCGGGCTCGGAATGAACGGCCGAGGAACCGTCGAGATCGTCATCGTCTCGATCGCTCTCTCGGCCGGCGTCATCGGTCAGGAGCTGTTCTCGGTGCTCGTCTTCACGGCGATCTTCACGACGGTGCTCGTCCCGCCGACCGTCAAGTGGGGCATCGACTGGCTGGCGCGGGCGGACGAACTGGTCTTCACCGAGGGGCCCACCTTCGAGGCGGAGTCGGAGGCCGGCGACGCGTGATCCGAAACGCCACCTATTACGGTCGGCGCCCGTAGCAGTTACCCGATGACCGAACCCGACGACTGGGACCTCCTCGAGGAGGTGACCGAGTACGAGACGCCCTGGTACGACGGGGGGTACGATCTGCTCGAACAGCCCGACGGCGCCGAGAAGCGCTACTACTGGGCCGAACTGCCGCCGGCGGTGGTCGTCGTCGCCCGGATCGACGCTGGCGTCCTCGTCGACGCGATCGGCGCGGACACGGACGGGAGCGGCGACGATACGAACCCGATCGACGGCGAGAACGACGAGCCGATCGACGACGGTCGGGACCGGCTCCTGTTCGTCGAGCAGTACCGGCCGCCGATCCGGGAGACGCACCTCGAGTTGCCCGCCGGCATCGTCGAGGACGGCGAGTCCTACACGACGGCCGCCGCGCGCGAACTCGAGGAGGAGACCGGATTTCGGCCGTCGAGCACCGCGCTCCTCCAGGAGTACGCCGTCGCCACCGGGGTGCTCCGACACGATCGGGGCGTCGTCTACGCCGAGGGGCTCGAACCCGGCAGGCGGGAACTCGACTCCAACGAGTTCCTCTCCGTGACGACCGTGCCGGTCGACGAGGCGCTCGGTCGGGCCCGCGAACAGCCGGCCAACGACTCGACGCTGACGTCGCTGTTGCTCGCGAAGGAGGACGGATTGCTTTAGGGCGATCCGCGGTAGTGAGCTTCTGTTCAGCGTAGAACTATCCGTTTACGCGCCGGTAGTCAACCGATTGTGGCCACCTTGTAGTGGTCTCAGTATCGAGGCGTCTCTTCCGACTATGGATCCGAGAACCGACCCGTGGGCTTATTCGCCCGGCGTCCTAACACCGGGATAATGGACGGCGAAATCACCCCGGACGAGGTGAAGGAACTCCTCGAGAACGGCGACGACGTCCGAGTCGTCGACATTCGGGATGCACAGAGCTTCAAACGCAGCCACATCCCCGACAGCGAAAACCTCCCGTTCCAGGAGCTCACGAGCCGGATCGACGAACTCGAAGGCGAAGACCGCATCGTGACCGTCTGTCCGCACGGCAAGGCGAGCGTCCAGGCGGCCCAGCTCATCGGCTCCTACGAGGGCACCGCCGACGCCCGCGTCGAGAGCATGGAAGGCGGCCTCGAGAAGTACGGCATGAAGTTCGGCCTCGTCGCGGACGAGGCCGGCGAGGGCGAGTCGACCGCCGACGCCGAATCCCCCTTCTAGCTCCTCGGGAAGTCCCCGGACGCACCGATCGATCGCCCGCCACCGTCTCGGTCGGCGCGTTCGACACAGCGGTGTCGTAGGGATCTCGCCGACGGCGGCGCTGCTGGGGAACTGAACAACGCGAAGTCGGTAGGAGAAACGATGCGCGCGCGGCCGTGGATCGGAAGTCGTCTCAGAGCATCGCGGGCATCAGGCGACGTTGAAGCCGCGGTCCCGAAGGAAATCTTCGACGCGGCCGGAGTGGTTGCCTTGCAGTTCGATGTGGCTGTCCTCGACGGTGCCGCCACAGGCGAACTTGGACTTGAGATCCGACGAGAGACTGTCTAAGTCGACGTCTTTCGGATCGAAGCCTTCGATGATCGTTACCTCTTTTCCGTATCTACGCTCGTCAATGCGGATGTTGAGTTCTTGCTGCCCCTTGGCCACGTCTTCGCAGACGCAAAGTTCCTGGGGGAGCCCGCACGTCGAGCAGACTTCCGACATTACGTTCGGTCGTACGAAATGAGCATATTAAACACTATCGGGACCCACGTCCCGTCGTGTGGTTCTTTTTGTGCGCGACGTGTCGAAACGTGGATTCGGTGCCATCACTCGCCTAACGGAAGGTGCGTCCGGACCAGTCCGTCGACGATTTCGATCGCCGTCTCGGCCGCGTCGCGATCGACGCCGGTGCCGTAGGTCGCGTGCTCGTAGGTCGCGACGACCGTCTCGACTCGCGGATCGATCGCGTGGTCGTCGCGGAGCGCCGCCAGGTATCGCCGCGGCGACTCGGCGTCCCGCCGCGGCCGATACTGCCTGGCGAGGTGTCGCTCGAGCCGGCGGTACGCGCGCCGAGCGTCCGCGTCGGGGTCCTCCCGCGGCCCGTGCCAGTACACCCGGAATTCGCGCCGTGCGCGCGTCACGGCGTCGGTCCGGCGGGCGCCCGCGACCAGCCCGACCAGAACCACGAGCGCGATACCGGCCGTCTCGCGCGTGATCGGCGCCGTCAGTCGATCGATGCCTGCCGCCCCGTCGTCGGTTCCCCCGTCGGCCGCCTCCGATCCGACGCCGGAATCACCGCTCGGCGGGTCGACGGCCCCGCCGTCGGACGAATTCGACCCGTTTCGACCGTCGTCCGGTGGCGACTCGTTCGGTCGGTTCGGATCGTCGCTGCCGGACGGTGGGTCAGACGACCCGTTGTCGTCGGAGTCCTCGTCCCCGATCGGGACGTCCGAACTGGCGTCGGTGTCGACGTTGTCGGCGCCGTTCTGGCGCGCCTCCCGGATGCGCTCGTCGTGAACCGCGTCGCGTTCGCCGCCGGGCGTCGGCTCGAATGCGACCCAGCCGTGACCGGGGAAGTAGACCTCGACCCACGCGTGGGCGTCCAGTCCCCGGACGACGTACGTGTCGTCGTCGACCTGTTGCCCGGTCGTGTAGCCGGTGACGTAGCGCGCGGGCACCCCCTCGGTCCGAAGCATCTGGACCATCGTCGTCGCGAAGTAGACGCAGTAGCCCTCGTCCATCTCGAGCAGGAACGTCTCGGCGACGTCGTCGGCCGGCCGGTCGACCTCGAGGGAGTAGTCCTTGGAGGTGCGCAGGTGCGACTCGATCGCGGCCGCTTTGTCGTAGGCCGTGTCGGCGTCGGCGGTCACCTCGGCGGTTCGTTCCTCGAACGCTTCGGACGTTCCTTCGGGCGTCTGGAGGTAGAACTGGGTCACGTCGTCGGGGTAGTTCGTCCCCGCCGTTCGCAGGTCCTCGGGATTCGGGTCGACGATCGCGCTCTCGACGATGTACTTGTCGCCCTCGAGCAGCGGCGTCGTTGGCCGGGGTTGCCCGTGGCTCGACACCGTCGTGTGTTCCGTGAGATCCCCCTCGACGGCCAGCGGCTGCGGTGCTACGGGCATCACGCCGAGTTTCGTTTCCGCCGTGACGACGTGTCTGGTAGTCTCATACTTGCCCGGCGGCGGGTCGATCGCGCCGTCGTACTGGCGCTCCTGCCCGGTCCGGATCCACTCGTTGCCGGTGTACCGATCGTAGACACCCGTTCGCCAGTAGGACGGTTGCTCGGACTGGACCGTGAATCGCACTTCCGGCGAGAGGTCGACCGTGCCGGCGATTCCGGACCGATCGCTCGCGGAGTCGATCGCCCCTTCGAGCGACCCGGGTTCGCCCTGGTTGAGAAACTCCGGGCTGGCCGGCCCGCCCGGGACGACCGTAACCGACATCGAGAGCACGACGATCACCGAGACGAGGACGGCGAGCAGGTCGACCAGCGCGACCGACCCGCCTCGGCGGTCGAGTTCGCCGAAACCGATCGCGCCGACCGCCCCGAGCGTACCGAGCAGCGTAACGCCGGGTGTGGCGTCGCCGGTCAGCACCAGAAAGAGCAGCGCGAAGCCGCCGGGGACGACGGCCAGATCGTAGCGATCGCGAACCGCGAGGTACCACGACAGGAATACCGGTCCCGGAGCGAATCCGAGCGCCCAGACGTCGGCTCGCACCATCCGGAGCAGGGGTAATCCGGTGATCAGCGTGACGGTGTCGGCGATCACCTCGTCCATCGCACCGAGCGCGACGCCGACGCCGACACCGGCCGCCGAGAAGTAGTACCCGAAGCCGGCGAGAAAGAGGACGATCGTTCCGATCGCCGCGGTTCGCGGCCGGATCGTCCCCGCGAGTACCGTGGCGGCGACGAGCATCACGCCGACGGTGGCAAGCAACGGTTCCGTGCCGCCGACGACGCTGGTAACCTCGCCCAGGACGCTCACGTAGGAGGCCGTCAGAATCAGGACGCAGCCGAGCGCGAGCAGGCGGAATACGCTAGGCAAGACTGTCCCGTCCGCCGTCAACCCGGACGATCGATCGCGGGCGTTACGCGTGCTCATGCGTTCACCCCCCGCGATCGATCCCCGGTTCCGTCGGCCGTTCGGGGCCGGTTCGATCTCGAATCGTGTGCCCCGACGCCGTCGGTCGCACCGGCGCGACCGCGGAGCCGATCGAACGCGACCGTCCGGCCGTCGACGACGACCCGCGTCCCGTCGACGTCGGCCTGGACGAGCACCGCCGCTCCGTCTCGACGTTCGTCCTCCAGTTCGCCGGCGTCGACGACGGCGAGGGATCTGAGGAGGTCGTAGTGGTGGTCCTGGCCCGACCCGGGCGGCCGCGATTCGGCGGGGAGGTCGAGGCCGACGTCGACGCCTAACTCCAGCAGCGCGGTCGCGACGCTGGCGACGGCGGCGGCCAGTTCGTCGGTCCGATCGGGGGTACACTCGGCAGCCACCACTGCGGAGCCGGCGCTCTCGTCGCTCGCGTACTCCGTGACGACCAGGTCGTCGTCCGGTCGCTTGGCGGCCGACTTCCAGTGGACGTCCCGGAGGGCGTCGCCGCGGCGGTACTCGCGGAGGTGGTCGAACTCCTCGCGGTCGATCCGGTCTGCGATCTCGGCGAGGACGGCGAAATCCCCGTCGGATCCACGGAGGTCGTACACCGGCGGGTAGACGAGGACGTCGGTGCACTCCTCGTAGGTGAACCGGCGTTCGAACAGCCCGAAGAGGTCCGTCACGGTGATCGACAGCGGTCCGACGCGGTGGTCGCCGCGCTCCTCGAGTTCGATCCCGTAGCTGAACTCGCGGGTCCCACCGAGGGTCGTCGCCTCGCTCGGATCGATCGCCGACAGCCCGTCGCCGACGGCGTCCTGGACGGTCGCGGGCACGGCCCGGTTCGTCTCGATCGTCGCGGTGACGGTGAGTCGTTCGCCGACGAATCCCTCCAGCGACGGCGTGCGCGTGACCGTCGGCCGCCTGGCCCGGACGGCCGTCACGACGCCGGCGAGGACGACGACGAGCAGCGGGGTGACGACGGCGTTCAACGATCGCGGGCCGTACCTAAAGCTCATCGCGAGCGCGAATCCGACCACAGCGACGACGCCCCAGCCGCGGCGCGTGGGTCTCATGGCACGCGAACGTGTTCGAGCGCGTCCGCGACGACGTTCTCGCCCGTTCGATCGCGGCTGTTCGTTTTGATCCGGTGGCTCAGCACGAACGGCGCCTCCTGCCGGATGTCGTCGGGGTGGACGAACTCCCGGCCGTCGGTGACGGCGCGGGCCTGGGCCGCGCACAGCAACGAGATCGTCCCGCGGGGGCTGACGCCGATGTGGGCGTGGTCGCGGGTGTAGCCGACGAGGTGCGTCGCGTACTCGCGAACCGCTTCGCTGACCGTGACCCGGGAGACCGTCTCGCGGGCGCGAACGAGCGTTCTGGTGTCCGTCACGGGTTCGAGCGATTCGATCGGGTGATCGCCGACCGTCCGGCCGAGCAGTTCGGCCTCGGCCTCGGGGTCGGGATAGCCGAGCGTGAGCTTCTTCATGAACCGATCGACCTCGGCGAAGGGGAGTTCGTAGGTCCGGTTGGGCTCGACGGCGTTCTGGGTCGCGATCACGACGAACGGCTCCGGTAGGGCGCGGGTCTCGCCGTCGACGGTGACCTGTTGTTCCTCCATTGCCTCGAGCAGCGCCGCCTGGGTTTTCGGCGGCGCGCGGTTGATCTCGTCGCCGAGGACGATGTTGGCGAACACCGGGCCCTCGTTGAACTCGAACTCGCGAGTCTTCTGGTTGAACACGTTGACGCCCGTGACGTCCGTCGGCAGGAGGTCGGGGGTGAACTGGACCCGGCGGAACGTGCAGTCGACCGACGTCGAGATCGATCGGGCGAGCATCGTCTTGCCGACGCCGGGCACGTCGTCGAGCAGGACGTGTCCGCGGCCGAGGATCGCGGTGACGACGTGCTCGACGGCCTCCTCGTGCCCGACGATCACGCGGGAGACGTTGGCCTCGATGTCGGCACAGAGCGATTCGACGGTCGACACCGGGAGAGCGTCGTCGTCGGGCGTTGCCAGTCCAGGGGTATCCGCTGACGAGTCGGGATCTGTCATAGATGAGATCGAGCGGGGACGAAGCGCCGCTATTAGTACGGACTCATCGATACCGGAACATATGCTTTGTGTCGGAGCGGGTGATAGTTCGACCGGAGTATCGATTCGGCCGGGCCGACCGCATGCCTCGTGACGGTCAGTGCCGCCGCTGGTCGGTGCGGACGATCGGAAAACGATACCTCCTGTGAACTCGCCTAGAGCCGCTCGACGTTGGTCGCTCGTGGCCCCTTCTCGGCTTCGACGATTTCGAACTCGAGTTCCTGCCCCTCTTCGAGGTCCGGACCGCCGACGTCCTCCATGTGGAAGAACACGTCCTCGTCCGCGTCGTCAGTCTCGATGAAACCGTAGCCGCCAGTGTCGTTGAAGAATGCGACCGTACCTTTCGCCATTGCAGGTCAATAGAACCACGTCGAAGATATAAATGTTCGGGAGCGCCGCGCCGGGATACCCCGTATTACCGATCGTACGCGTCGGCAGGCGGTGGTTACCACGTTTTACAATCCGGACAGACCAGCGCCCCCTCGTCGCGCCACGCGCGATCGGTTTCGTCCTCGCATCGGGCGCACGAGTACTCGCCCCACGCGTACGTCGACAGGGACGTCGGTCGGTCGACCGTCGCGTTCTCGTCGCCGATCGCGGTATCCTCGTCGGCCGCCGCGTCCTCGTCGTTCGCGCCGGGCCGATCCCGCGGGTCGGAGCCGTCCGATTCGTCGGTCTCGATGGCCTCCGCGCGCTCGTCGCCGTCGTCCGACGCGGAAGCGAAATCCGAGAGCGTCGCGTCCTCCGTCACGGCAGGCCGTACGATCGCCGACGGCTTAGAGGCACCGACGGCGGCGAGAGAACGCACGCGGTGGCACGGACCGGCACGGCCAAGTATCATCGGTGACAAACGCCGCATATGGACACCGTCACACCCCTGAACGTCATCGTGGACAACCTCAACGAGATGAACAGACTCTTCTCGGACGTCGCGATGGGCGAGGGGGCGGCGCCGCTGCTCGTGCTGATGGGAACGCTGCTGATCGTCTTCTCCCTCGGCGTCTTCGGCGTGTTGACCCTCGGCGCGATCGGCAGCCTCTTCACGACGAACTAGCTCGATCCGATCGCGATCGAATTCGACTCCGGTTTTAGTCCCGCGCTGTGCGCGCGAGCGCCGCGCTCGCCCGTTCGATCGCGTCGTCGAGATCGGGTCCGAGCGGCGAACCGACGACGATCCCGTCGACGTGTTCGAGGGCGGCTTCGAACCGGTCGGCGATCTGGTCGGTCGTTCCCGCAATACAGAAGGCGTCGATCATGGCCGGCGTCACGCGGCCGAACGCCTCTCCCAGCGCCCCGCGTTCGAGGGCGTCGCTGACCGCACTCGCCGCGTCCCGATCGATGTCGTGGCGATCGAGCACGGGGTCGGCGGCGCCGCCGACGATGAACGCCACCGGCGGCCGGGCCGCCTCGCGGGCTGCGTCCTCCTCGCCGGCGACGCTGACGCTCGCGAATGCGAGCGACTCGAACGCGCCGCGTTCGGTCGGCCGATCCGCCAATCCCTTCTCGACCTGCCCCGCGGCCCACTCCAGGTCTCGCGGGTGGCTGGCGTTAATCAGGACCCCGTCGGCGTGTTTCGCGCTCATCCGGAGCATGTGCGGCCCCTGCGCGCCGACGTAGACCGGAATCTCCGTCGCGTCGAGGTTGAGCGACGCGTCCCGCGCCGTGAACGTTCCTTCGTGGGTGACGGTTTTGCCCGCCCACAGGTCCCGCGCGAGATCGAACGTCTCCAGCACGCGCCGAAGCGGCCGCTCGCGATCGATCCCGAGAGTCGCGAGCGAGGAGCGATCGCCGGCGCCGACGCCGAAGACGGCTCGACCGCCGCTGACCTCGTCGATCGTCGCCGTCTGCGCGGCGAGTTTCACGGGGTGGGATTCGTATGGATTGACGACACCCGGCCCCAGCCGAATCTCGTCGGTCGCGTCGGCCATTCGCGACAGGGCGACGAACGGGTCGCGGTTGAAGTAGTGGCTGCTCGCGAACGCGACGTCGAACCCCTTGCCCTCGGCCAGCGCCGCGAGATCGGCGATCCGATCGGGCGGATGCTCGGGGGTGAGTTCGATCGCCCAGGTGGGCGTCGATGTTCCATCCCGACTCATTCGTCGCCCCTCCATTCCCACCCGCGAAGCGCCTGTCGGACGAGGTCGTCCTCGACGTCGCGGAAGAGTTCGTCGCTCCCCTCGTGATCGCCGAAGTCCCACTCGCGGACGGCGACTGCGGGCGTCCCGCCGTCGCCCTCTCCCGTAACGAGGTTCGCCGCCGCGGCGAGTTCGTCGACGACCGACTGGACGGTGACCCCGAGTTCGCGTCCGTCCCGATCGAGTTCGCCCCGCCAGTCGCGGCTGGCGGGCATCCCCGCCCAGCCGAGTGCGACCCCGCGCTGACCGTGGCGGAACGGCCGCCCGCAGGTGTCCGTCACGATCACCGCGACGTCTTCGTGACCGCGCTCTGCCAGGCCCGATCGGATCCGCTCGGCGCTCGCCGCGGGGTTCTTCGGCAGCAGGAGGATGTCGTGGTCCGGCACGTTCGAGCGATCGATCCCCGCGTTGACGCAGATGTGGCCGAACCGCGTCTCGGTGAGCATGAACGGGCAGTCGATCAGCAGCTCCGTGCTCTCGTCCAGGACCGCCTGGGCGAACCGCGGGTCCTTCTCCTCGCCCGCGACGTCGCCGATCCGGTCGGCTATCTCCTTCGCGCGGCCGCTGACGGGATAGTCCTCGAGATCCGTCGTCCGCCCTTCGGCCTTCGAGACGATCGTGCTCGCGACGGTGCACACGTCGCCTGGTTCGAGGGCGGCCCGATCGGCGATGAGCGCGGCGAGGTCGTCGCCCGGACGGATCTCGGGCAGGTCCGTCACTGGCTCCAGTTCCATACCGGAGGGTGGACCAGCGGCGTGAAAAACGCTCCGTCACCGGAGAATCGGGCCGACCTTTTGCGCTGTCGTTCGAGAGAGCGAAGCTCTCGTGATGACGAGACGCCAAAGGCGTCTCGAACCACACTCGGTCGGTTTGCGACCGCACTCGGCAAAATCCTCAAAAGAGCACGTGCGCTCTTTTGCACGGCGAGGGATCGCAGATCCCTCAAGCTCGGCGCGTAGCGCCGACGACCTCGCGGGAGCAAAGCTCCCGCTTAGCGTTGATGAAAAGCACTCCTTCCTCCGTTCCGGTCCCTCCGGGACCCCCACATCGGTCGTCGGCCCGCTCGTTCCCTGCGGTCACTCGCGGTTGCACCGATTGCAGGTGGTGGAGTGCGGGTAGGTACGATCGAGCACGGCCTTCCTCCTTTCGTCAACA
Organism: Halosolutus gelatinilyticus; assembly: GCF_023028105.1. Taxonomy (NCBI): domain Archaea; kingdom Methanobacteriati; phylum Methanobacteriota; class Halobacteria; order Halobacteriales; family Natrialbaceae; genus Halosolutus; species Halosolutus gelatinilyticus. The sequence goes on along the minus strand of NZ_CP095491.1, from coordinate 1,175,706 downwards.
CCGATGACGAAAGGGGGACATCGACGTTGGCGCGCCCGTCACGAGGTGTGACGTTATCGCGCTCCGTTGGTGCCGTCGTGCGCCTTGTCGGCATTCCGATCGGCCTCGATCGCCGCCTCGTCCCGATCGGCCGGATCACCGTGCCCGCCCCCGCCGGGCGTCCGAACCGTCACCGTCGTCCCGGCCTCGACGTCGACGGTCGTCTTCGCCGGAACCGGGGCGCCGTCGATCAGATTTTCGCCGGTCGCGCCGTCCTCGCCGCCCGCGACGCCCTTCGGGGCGTGCCGTCGGCGCTCCGTGAGCAGCGACACGGTCGCGTCGGTCTCGACGGTGACCGATCGCTCCAGTCCCAGACCCCCGCGGTACTCCCCGCGACCGCCGCTATCGGGCCGCAGGGCGTAGCCTTCGACGCGTAGCGGATACTCGGATTCGATCGACTCGACGGGCGTGTTGAGCGTGTTCGTCATGCCGACCTGGACGCCGTCCATCCCGTCGCGATCGGGCCGGGCGCCGAAGCCGCCGCCGATCGTCTCGTAGTAGGTGAACGAGCCGTCCCGCGCGCCGATCGTCAGGTTGTTCATCGTCCCCTGACCCTGTGCCGGGACGCGATCGGGCGCCGCCGCGGCGAGGGCCGCGAAGACGACGTCCGTGACGCGCTGGCTGGTCTCGACGTTGCCGCCGACGACCGCCGCGGGGGGCTCCGGGTTCAGCAGCGTTCTCTCGGGAGCGCGGACGGTAACCGGGTCGTAGCAGCCCTGGTTCGGCGGGATCTCCGGATCCGTGATACAGCGCACGACGAAGTAGACGGCGCTCTCGGCGACCGCGAGCGGCGCGTTGAGGTTGCCCGCGACCTGACTGGCGGTCCCGTCGAAGTCGACCTCGATCCCCCCGCCGTCGATCGTCACCGCCGCGGTGATCTCGACGTCTTCGTCGGTGACGCCGTCGCCTTCGAGGACGTCGGTCGCCTCGTAGGTGCCGTCGGGCAGTTCCTCGATCTCGCTCTCGATCCGATCGCGCGAGTAGTCGATGACGGCGTCGAATCCTCGGCGGACCGTCTCGCGGCCGTGCTCGTCGAACAGCGCCGCGAGTCGCGACTCGGCACGCTCGTTCGCCGCCTGCTGTGCCCGCAGATCGGCCCGACGCTCTCGCGGGTTGCGGACGTTCGCGAGCAGCAGCGATCGGACGTCCTCGCGGTCGTCGCCGCCCTCGACGAGTCGGATCGGCGGCAGCCGCAGCCCTTCCTGGTAGATCTCCTGCGCCCCGGCCGGCATGCTCCCGGGAGTCATCCCCCCGACGTCGGCGTGGTGGGCGCGGGAGACGGCGTAGCCGACGATCTCTCTCGCGTCCGGGTCGGCGCCGGGTCCGTCGCCGTCGCTTTCGACGGCTGCGGGCGCGATCGGCGAGACCATCGTCACGTCCGGGAGATGCGTCCCGCCCGTGAACGGGTCGTTGAGCACGAACACGTCGCCGGGTTTCGGATCGCGCTCGCGCACGGCGTCGACGGCTGCGGGCATCGCGCCGAGGTGGACCGGGATGTGCTCGGCCTGGGCGATCATTCGCCCGTCGGCGTCGAACAGCGCCGTCGAGCAGTCGCGTCGCTCCTTGATGTTCGGCGAGTACGCGCCGCGGATCAGGGTCTGGCCCATCTCCTCGGCGACGCTCTCCAACTGGTTGCGCAGCACTTCGAGCGTCACCGGGTCGATGCCCGAGTCGCCCGCCCGATTCTCGGTATCCGGTTCCGTCCCGTCGGTAGTCTCGTCGGTCATCGCTGGTCACCCCCTCGCGTCATCGCGAGCGTGCCGTCCGCGAGAACCTCGCCCGTCCAGGTCGGCGGCACGACGGTCGTGCTCTCCGCCTGTTCGAGGATCGCCGGCCCGTCGATCGTCGCGCCGGATTCGAGCCGATCGCGCTCGTAGACGGTCGCCTCCCGCGGCCCGGCGCCGGGGAAGTGCGCCTCTCGGGTGTCGACGAGCGCGTCGCCTCCGCCGTCGTGGCGGACGATCGGTTCGGTTCCGGGGACGGTCGCCGTCGCGCGCAGGTTGACGACCTCGATCGATTCGTCCATCTTGTAGCCGTAGGCCCGCTCGTGGGCGGCGTGGAACCGCTCCGCGATCGCCGCGGCGTCGATCGCTTCGTCCGCGGGGACTGTGAGTTCGAAGCTCTGGCCGGCGTACCGACAGTCGGCCGCGCGCTCGACCCGCGCTCGATCGGGATCGGAGGCGTCGGCGAGCACGTCAGCGACGAGGTCGTCGTAGACGACTTCGAGATCGGCCGGATCCGCTGCGTCCAGGTCGACTCCGACGGTCCGGACCGCGTCGTAGCTCTCGTCGGCCGCGAGCAGCCCGTACGCGGAAAGGACCCCGCTCGGCCGCGGGACGACGACGCGATCGACCTCGAGCGCCTCGGCGAGCGCGGCGGCGTGCATCGGGCCCGCGCCGCCGAACGCGACGAGCGCGAACTCCCGCGGGTCGTGGCCGCGTTCGACCGTCACCGATCGGATCGTTCGCGTCATCGTCGCGTTCGCGACGCGGTAGATTCCTCGGGCCGCTTCGAGCGCGCCGCCGAGGTCGGCCTCGGCGGCCAGCCGATCGAGCGCCTCGCGGGCCGCCTCGACGTCGAGCGTCATCTCGCCGCCCAGCGCGGTCTCGGGACCGATGTACCCGAGTACGACGTTCGCGTCGGTGACGGTGGGTTCGGTCCCGCCGCGACCGTAGCAGACCGGGCCGGGGTCGGCGCCCGACGATCGCGGACCGACCCGGAGCGCGCCGCCAGCGTCGACCCAGGCGACCGAGCCGCCGCCCGCGCCGACGGTGTTCACGTCGACCATCGGCGTTCGGATCGGCAGGCCGTCGATCTCCGCGTCCGTCGTCCGCTCGGCCCGACCGTCCCGGACGAGGCTCACGTCGCTCGAGGTGCCGCCCATGTCGAACGTGACGAGCCCCTCGACGTCGTCGTCGGCGACGGTCGCCGCGGCGCCGACGACTCCCGCGGCGGGGCCGGACAGCGTCGTCGTGACGGCTCGCTCGCGAACCGTCTCCGGATCGGCGATGCCGCCGTTGGCCCGCATGATCCGCGGTGCCGGGATCTCCGCGTCCGCCGCCTCGTCGACGAGCCGCCCGACGTAGCGATCGATCGCCGGCCGAACGTAGGCGTCGACGGTCGTCGTCGAGGTGCGCTCGAACTCCCGGAACTCGGCGAGCACCTCGTGGGAGGCCGAGACGGGGACGTCGAGTTCCTCGCGCAGAACGGCGGCGACCGCGCGCTCGTTTTCGGGGTCGGCGTAGGCGTGGAGCAGGCAGACCGCGACGGCTTCGACGTCCCGATCGCGCAGGGTCGCCGCGAGATCGCGGACCTCGTCGCGGTCGACCGGGCGTTCGACGCCGTCGGTCGTCGTCCGCTCGTCCACTTCGAACCGTCGATCGCGGGGGACCAGCGGATCGGGTTTTTCGGCGTCGAGGTCGTAGAGCGCCGGCCGGTTCTGGCGACCGATTTCGAGGACGTCCCGGAACCCCTCGGTGGTGACGAGCGCCGTCCGCGCGCCGTTTCGCTCGAGCAGGGCGTTGACCGAGACGGTCATCGCGTGGGCGAAGTCGTCGATCTCGCCCGGGTCGACGTCGGCCGTCTCGCAGGCCTTGCGGATGCCTTCGAGGACGCCGACGTGCTGGGGATCGGTGGTCGGCACCTTCGCGGTGACGAGCCGATCGTCGACCGAGAGGGCGACGTCGGTGAACGTGCCGCCGACGTCGACGCCGATTCGGGTGCTGCCGTCGGCCGAGTCGTCGTGCGTCGATGCGTTCGAGGTCGTGTCGGTTGGGTTCGTGTCGTCCATTCGATCAGAGGAGCAAGACGTCGTAGAGCGTTCGGAGGCCGATACCGATCACGACGAGCGTGACGGCGCCGCCGAGGACGTTCTGCAGGGCGGTGTTGGTGTATTCACCCAGCAGCTCGTCGTTGTTCATCGCGTAGATGAGGAAGACGGCGAGGATCGGCAACAGGAGACCGTTGGCCACCTGCGCGAAGACGATCACCTCGACGGGGTTGTAGTCGAGCGCGGAGAAGACGATACCGACGCCGAGGATCGATCCCCAGATCGCCCGAAAGCGCGTCGAGGTCAGGTCGCGTTCCCAGCCGAGCGCGCCGGCGGTCGCGTAGGCGCCGGCGAGCGGCGCGCTCATCGCGCTCGTGAAGCCGGCCGCAAAGAGGCCGATCCCGAAGAATGTGAGCGCGTAGCCGCCGAAAACGGGCTCTAACTGGTCGGCCATCTCGCCGACGTTTGCGATCCGGGTTCCCTCGGGGAACACCGCCGCTGCGGTGACGACGATCGAGGTCGTGATGACCCCGCCGACGACGATCATGACGATCGTGTCTGTGCGACACTCCGCGAGGTCGCTCGCCCCGTCCCAGCGCTCCTGGACGGTGCTCGCGTGTAGGAACAGGTTGTAACCGACGACGGTGGTCCCGACGAGGCCGGCGATCAGGTACGCCGACCCCTCGGGAACCGTCGGCACGAGACCGCCGCCGATCGCAGCCAGATCCGGACGGACGACGGCGGCGTTGACGAGGAACGCCAACCCCATGACCACTACGAGGCCGATGAAGACCCGTTCGATCAGTTTGTAGTTGCCAGTCCACAGCAGGCCGGCGGCGACCACGCCGATGATCGGCCCCCACACGTTCTCGCTGACGCCGGTGATCGTCGACAGCCCGGCGGCGCCGCCGACGATGTTGCCGGTCTGGAACGCCGCCGTCCCGATCCCGATCGCGCTCACGACGAGGGCGATCGTCGCCCCCTTCGCGATCGGGTTCGAGAATTCGTTTCGAAACGCTTCGCCCAGTCCCTCCTTCGTGATCAGGCCGAGTCGTGCGCTCATCTCCTGGAGCACGATCGTCGCCAGGATCGAGAACGCGATCGTCCACACGAGCAGGTACGCGTACTCCGCCCCGATGACGCTCGCCGTCGTGACGGTTCCCGGTCCGATGAACGCCGCCGCGACGAGCGCGCCCGGTCCGATCGCTTTCAGTCGGTCAGCAAACCCCATGATTGGTATCCACTCACAGAGCCCGTCGAAGACGTAAAAAAGGTTGTTGAGAGTCGAACATACGATCGGTTCCGACGGCTCCCGTGGCGTGGTCGTCGTGTGAACGAATGTGAAGTCGTATGAACGGCCGTCCGATCGGGCCGATCGCGGACGCTCGTCAGTCGGTTCGTCGCTCGGTGACGATGACCTTCGAGACGCCCCGATCGATCTCGATGTCGGTGGGCATGTCGACGGTGCTCCGCTCGATGAATCGCGTCATGAACCACTGGATCGGCTCCGAGGGGAAGACGATGTGGTGGACGTCAGTTTCCTCGCAACGGACCTCGAGGAAGCCACAGAACGAGAGCCACTCGAGCAGTTCGCCCACCTCCTCGAACCGCGTCGCGTACTCGCGGGCGTGGTAATCCGAGACGCGATCGGCGGCCGCGACGAATTCCGGATCGGGATCGCCGCCCTCGTAGGCGTGCTCCAAAAAGGCGTGCAGGAAGTCCACGTCGAGGAGGACGTGCTCGCCGGAGGTGAGCATCTGGTAGTACTGTTCTAAGTTGTCGCTCGGCCGGCCGTCCGCGGCCTCGAAGTTCGCCGCGTAGAAGGTGAGTGCACGGCGAACGACCTCGCTTTGGCTCTTGTCCGTCTCGACCAGTAACCGTTCGAGTGCAGCCGTGGAATCGCCGTCGAGCGAAACCGTGACGCGTTGAGTCATGCTACCACGTAGGACGCGGGACGGGTATAGTTCACGGCACGATGTCGCCGCCGTCGACGGCCGCGATCCCCGAACGGCCGGTCCCGAAAGCCATTCCATCGCCGCGCTCGTTGCTCCGGATATGAGCGACGAACCGGGACCGAACGCGGACGAAGACGACGCGGACGGCGATCACGACGAGGGCGGTGCGGCCCACGTCGTCACCGCCTTCCTCCGCAACCGCGGCGAGGTGCTCCTGTTGCGCCGCAGCGACGCCGTCGGCACCTACCGGGGCCTGTGGGGCGGCGTCTCCGGCTTCGCGGAGGGCGCCCCCGACGAACAGGTTTGGATCGAAATTCGAGAGGAGACGGGCCTCGAGGCCGACGACGTCTCGCTCGTTCGATCGGGCCGGCCGGTCGAGTTCGCGGACCCGGATCTCGATCGGGAGTGGGCCGTCCACCCGTACCTGTTCGACTGCGAGCGTCGGGAGGTCGATCTCAGCGACGAGCACGATACGTTCGAGTGGGTCCCGCCGAGCGCGATGCTCGACCCCGACGACGATCGGGAGGCGATCCCCGAACTGTGGACGGCCTACGAGCGGGTGGCGCCGACGGTTCGGTCGATCGCGGCCGACGACGAACACGGCGCCGCCTACCTCTCGATCCGGGCGCTCGAAGTCCTCCGCGATCGGGCCGGTCTGCTGGTCGACGAGCGATCGGAGTTCGGCACCGATCCCCAGGGCGAACGGGACGAGCTCGCGGAACTCGCCCGCCGGCTGCTCGAAGCCCGGCCGTCTATGGCCGTGCTCCGCAACCGGATGAACCGCGCGATGTCGGAGGCGGACCGAAGCGCCGGCGACGATACCGCCGGCGCGCCCGCCGTCCTCGACTCGGCGCTTGCGGGCATCGATCGCGCGCTCACGGCCGACAAGGACGCGGCGAGCGCCGCGGCCGATCGGATCGAGGGGAGCGTCGCGACGCTCTCGCGATCGGGAACGGTCCTCGACGCGCTCCGGGAGGGCGAGCCATCGCGGGTGTACGTCGCCGAATCCCGGCCCGCCGGCGAGGGGGTCGACGTGGCCGAGGAACTCTCGCGCGACTGTTCCGTCACGCTCCACACCGACGCGGCCGCGGCGCACGTCCTCGCGCGCGAGGAGATCGAACGGGTCGTCGTCGGCGCCGACACCGTCCTCCCGGACGGCTCCGTGGTGAACAAGACGGGCACCCGAGGGCTGGCGATCGCGGCCAATCGGGAGGGGATTCCGGTCTCCATCGTCGCCACCGCGGACAAGGTCTCGAGCCGCGAGGAGGTGAACCTGGAATCGGGCGATCGATCGGCGGTCTACGACGGCGACGCGTCGATCGACGTGTTGAACCCGACGTTCGACGTGACGCCCGCGGACTGCGTGACCGAGTTCGCGACCGAACGCGGCGCGCTCGACGCCGCGGAGATCGGGGCGGTCGCCGAGGAGTTGCGGGAACTCGAGACGTGGCGGTCGAACGGTGAAGCGACAGACGCAAACCCGTCGACCCGCTAAGGACGGGCGGCGGCAGTGACGACGAGTTACCCCCACCGAGCCCCTTGTGACGAGGGTTTTCCCCGAGCCGCCACTCTCGACGCGTCTCGTCCTGCCCAACGTAAAGTTTGAACCTCGACTCGTGCGTACCGCCGAGCATGACACTCGACCTCGATCGAGTCGGCGTCCACGACTCCGTCGCACAAGTGTTTCCGCCCGAAGAACTCGTCGATTACCTGTCCGATCTTCCCGTTGAGGTCGCGGCCGTCGGCGACGACGCGATCGACACCTGCGACGGTATCGTCACCTTCGAGCACCGGGACGCCTTCCTGGATCTCGACTGGGTGCACTCGGTTCAGGCGGGCGTCGATCGGTTCCCGTTCGACGAGTTCGAGGCCGAGGGCGTGGTGCTGACGAACAGCACGGGGATCCACGATCGGACGGTCGGCGAGACGGTCGCGGGCTACCTGCTCATGTTCGCCCGGCGACTCCACGAGCACGTCGCGAACCAGCGGGATCGCCGGTGGGAGCCGCCGGCGTGGAACGACGCGTTCACGCTCCCGGGAACGTCCGCGTGCGTCGTGGGGACCGGGACGCTCGGAAGCGGCGTCGCGGAGACGCTCGGCGGTCTCGGCGTTCGCATCATGGGGGTTCGCCGCACTCCGGATCCCGTGCCCGGTTTCGATGAGATCTACGCGAGCGGCGACCTGCACGAGGTGATCGCCGACGCCGACTTCGTGATCGTGACGCTGCCGCTGACCGACGAGACCCACCATCGCTTCGGTGCCGAAGAGTTCGACGCGATGCGCGAGGACGCGTACTTCGTCAACGTCGGCCGCGGTCCGATCGTCGACGAATCGGCGCTGATCGACGCCCTCGAGTCGGACTCGATCGCCGGCGCTGCGCTGGACGTCTTCGAGGAGGAACCGCTTCCAGAGAAGTCGCCGCTGTGGGACGCGGACGAGGTGATCGTCACGCCCCACTGCGCGGCCTTCACGCGGGACTACTTCCGCGACGTCGGGGACCTCGTCCGCGACAACGTCGCTCGACTCGCCGACGACGAGGGGTTCCGAAACCGGGTGGTCTGAGGTGAGCGCGGTCCGCGTCCGATCGGCGACCCTCGACGACGTCGCGTCCATCGCGGACGTTCACCAGGCCGCGATTCTCGAACTCGGCAGCGAGGTCTACGACGAGGAGCAGGTTCGGGCGTGGATCGCGAACGTCCATCCAGAACGATATCCGATCGACGATCGAGAGAACGGCATCCACATCGTCGTCGCCGAACGCGAGGCGGACGACCGAGTCGTCGGCTTCGGCTGGCTCGATCGCGATTCGAGCGATCGCCCCGAATCCACCGGCGAGGTCGTGGCCGTTTACGTCCATCCCGAGCACACCCGTGAAGGCGTCGGCAGCACCGTTCTCGATCGCCTCGAAGCCGTCGCCCGCGACGAGGGCCTCGAAGAACTCGTCCTCGCTGCGTCGAAGAACGCGATCGACTTCTACCGGAGACGGGGATACGAAGCGGACGAGACGGTGGCCCTCGACATGACCGACGAGGTCTCGCTCGAAGCGCTCCGGATGCGAAAACGGTTGGCGTCGGAGTGATTGTGGAGTCAAGCGATCGAACCGATCGACCAACGTACCCGCAGACGGCCGGGAGCGCGACCCGAACGATGTGAGGGCCGCGCGACTCGGGGAAGGGCAGGCTACGCAGCAATTCAATCACCGCGAGCGAAGCCACAGGCTGAGCGATCGGGCCGACGACCGATGTGAGCGAACGACCGACGAGAGTGAGAGAACGGAGGGAGGAGCGCTTTTGATCAACCTTTTGCCGAGCGTCGTGGCAACTGCGTCAGTTCCCTGACGCAGTTGCCACAGAGCGCAGCGTAAAAGGTTGGTTAGAAGAACTTGAACAGATCGTCCCGGTTCTGCTCGTGGAGGTGTTCGCGGACGGCCTCGTTCAGGGGTTCGATCCGCCCCTGCTTGGCGGTGATCGGGGCGATCGTCTCCCGCCACTGCTGCCAGGGCGGGTAGAGGCCGAGGCGATCGCAGAGCTCGTTCAGGCGCTCGTCGGTGTCGTCGACCTTGTCCATCTTGTTGACGGCGACGACGGTCGGAGCGCCGAGATCCTGGAGGAAGTGGAACATCTCGACGTCGTAGGGGATCGAATCGGGGCCGGAGTGGCGATCGATGATGTCGATCACGCTCTTGCCGTCGACGACGAGGATGCCGACGAGGATGTGCTCGGCGTACTCTTCGAGGTAGTGGACGATGTTCGTCTTGATCTCCTCGCGGTAGTCCTCGTCGACGCCGCTCATGAAGCCGAAGCCGGGGAGATCGGTGATGACGAAGTCCTCGGGCGCCCAGTCGTAGTGGTTCGGTTTGCGGGTGACGCCGGGTTTGCCGCCGGTGTCGAACGTGTGGCCGGTGAGCCGGCGCATGAGCGTGGACTTGCCCACGTTCGAGCGGCCGACGAGGGCGACTTCGGCGTCCCGATCGGGGCGCGTGTCGAACATACGTCACGGTAGGGTCGGGGGTGGTTATAAACTCGGTGACCGGCCGGAGGCGGTCGTCCGCGCGATCGAGCCGGCCGTCCGCGCGAGTGGGATCGATCGGACTGCGGCCCTCGATCGAGGTTCGCGATCGCCGGGCGATCGACGATCGGTGCTCACTCGGTCAGATGATCGTCGCGACGACGAGTCCGGCGCCGATCGACGCGACGACGAGCAGGCCGATTCCGAGGCGGCGCCGCAGCGAGGGCGTTCGATCGGGGACGCGGCGATCGTCGCGGGCGGTTCGGACGCCCAGCCGCGCCAGCGGTGCGCTGCCGACGATCGTGCCAATCGCGACGAGTCGGGTGGTCGTCGCGGCGGCCGTGACGGCGATCCAGGCGCCGAGAGCGGCGACGGCGATCGCGATCGCGACGTGGGACGAACCGAGGAGCACGGTCCGCGGGACCGTCACCGATCCGATCGCGAATCCGCCGGTGAGGTCGCTGGCGATCGCCAGCGCAGCGCCGACGAGCAGCCCGGAACAGAGCAGGAACACGCCCGGTTCGGAAAGCGCGGACGGGCCGAACGTGGCGAGAAACGTGGTGTCCAGCGCGAGCACGAACGCGCCGAACGCTGGGGCGGCACGGCTCATCGTGATGCGCGATACCACAATTCTCTCAAAGAAGCTACCGTCGTCTCGCAACTCGAGCGATTCCCGATCGAACCCGATCGGGTCACGTACGGCGCTCCGCGTCGATCGCAGCGGAGTTCGATCGGGCCGCGTGCGACGGTCACGCAAATTATAATCCCGGACTGCGTCGGGGTACACGTGCGGCTCGTTCAGTTGACGGTTCCGACGGGGAAGCGACAGACGGTCCTCGATGCGCTCGACGATCGAGGGATCGACTACGTCGTCACCGACGAGGACGGAAGGCGCGACTACACGGCGGTCGTCTACTTTCCGTTGCCGTCGGCGGCGGTCGAACCAGTCCTCGACGAACTCCACGCCGCCGGGATCGACGAGGACGCGTACACGGTCGTCGTGGACGCGGAGACGGTCGTCTCGCGGCGGTTCCAGGAGCTCCAGGAGGAGTACGAGGAGGGGGACGTCGAATCCGAGCGGATCTCGCGACAGGAACTCCAGGCCGAGGCCGAGTCGCTGACGCCGACGTTCGGCATCTTCGCGACGATGACGGTCATCAGCGCGGTCGTCGCGACCGCCGGGCTGTTGCTCGACTCGCCGGCGGTCGTCGTCGGCTCGATGGTGATCGCGCCGCTGATCGGCCCGGCGCTGGGCGCGAGCGTGGGCTCGGTGATCGACGACGAGGAGTTGTTCCGCGAGAGCCTCACCTACCAGGCCGTCGGCGTGGTGCTCGCAATCGCCGCGGCGGCGATCTTCGCGTGGATCGTCAAGACGACCAACATCGTCCCGCCTGGGCTCAACATCACGTCCGTCGACGAGATCTCCGAGCGTCTCACGCCGGATCTGCTGTCGCTCGCTATCGCGCTCGGGGCCGGCGTCGCCGGCATCGTGAGCATCGCGACGGGGATCTCGGTCGCGCTCGTCGGCGTGATGATCGCGGCGGCGTTGATCCCGCCCGCGGCCGCGGCGGGCGTCGCCATCGCGTGGGGACAGCCGACGTTCGCGATCGGGTCGACGGTGCTCGTGCTGGTCAACGTCCTCTCGGTCAACCTCGCGGGGCTGTTGACCCTGTGGTACGTCGGCTACCGCCCGGAGAGCCTGTTCGAACTCGACCACACGGAGCGCCGGGTTCGCAGGCGCGTCGCCGGTCTCGTCGTCATCGTGCTGGTGTTCTCGGTGTTCCTCGCGGGGATCACCTACTCCTCGTGGGCGGTCGGAAACTTCGAGCAGGACGCCCGCGAAGAGGTCGAACGCGTCCTGGCGCAGGAGGAGTACGACGAGTTCCAGTTGTTGCAGATCAACGTCGTCATGGGCGACGACTACCCGTTCCGCGAACCGCAACGGGTCGTCGTCACGATCGGTGGACCGCCGGGCGAGCGAACGCCGGAACTCGCCGAGACTCTCCACAATCGCATCAACCAGCACGCCGACGAGCCCGTCAGTCTCCAGGTCCGGTACGTCGAAGTGGTCGAGCGCTGATCGATCGTCGAGAAACGGTGCCCGATCCGGTTCGATTCGGGCGGTCCGTCAGCGCTCCCGGCCGCGAATGCGATCGAGAATCGACACGCGATCGAGCGCCGTCCCGCTTGATTCCTCGTCGCGATCGCCGTCGGTGCCGTCGGCGGTCTCGGTGCCCTCACCGCCGGCAGCGTCGGCGGTCGCTTCCTCGTCTCCGTCGCCCCGATCCAGTCGTCGTCGGATCCACGTCCGGGGGCCGCCGATCCGGTCGACCAGGTACGTCGGGAAGTAGAGCGCGACCGCGCCGAGCGCGAAGAAGCCGGCTCCCGCGACGCGCTGGCCCGATCGAAACAGGTCGAAGCCGACGACGAACATCGGGCCGGCCATCGAGAGACCCGCCGCGGTCTGGAGCATCCAGAGGATTCCCGGTCCCTTCATCCTCGCGCCGCTCCGGGCAAGTCTCCGCGGCTCATCGTCACCCCTCGAACGGCAACTCGGGTTCGTAGTCGATCGCCTCGACGGCCGCGTCGAGCACCGCCTCGACGTTTTCGCCGGTTTCGACGCTCATCTCGTAGTCGGCGTCGGGATCGGCCGTCCAGCGCTCTCGCCGATCGGTCTTGTTCGCCACGGTCATGACGGGCACGCCCTCGAACCGGGTGGCGATCGAGTCGCGAAGTTCGAGTTGGGAGTCGAGCGGGTAACCGCACTCGCCGCTTGGGTCGAGCATCACCAGCATGCAGTCGCCGAGGTGCTCGATCGCGCTGACCGCCTGGGCTTCGATCTCGTTGCGCTCCTCCGGCGGTCGATCGAGCAGGCCGGGCGTGTCGACGATCTGGTACCGGATGTGATCGCGCTCGAAGTGGCCGACGCCGATCCCCTTCGTCGTGAAGGGGTAGGAGGCGGTCTCCCCGCGGGCCCGCGTGACGTCGTTGACGAACGAGGACTTGCCGACGTTCGGGTAGCCCGCGACGACGATCGTCGGCTCGTCGGGATTGATCTCCGGCAGGTCGCGCAGGTCGTTGCGCGATTTATTGATGTAGAGCAGTTCGTCGTCGATCTGCTCGACGATGTCCGCGAGGCGCGCGAACGCCTGCTTGCGGAACTTCCGTGCCGTGTCGACGTCCGTCTTCCGCAGCTTCGGCTGGTACTCCCCGTTGATCTCGCGGGCCTTGCGACTGGCCCACATCACCTCCGAGAGGCTCTGACGCAGCCTGTCGACGTCGACGATCGCGTCGGCGAGTTCGTAGTAGAACGGGTGGACGTCGTCCTCGTACGCGAAGTCCGGCCACGCCGTCACTACGTTCTCTAAGTTGTCCGAGATGATGTTCGACGCCGTCTGGAGCATCGACTGCTGGGCCTCGAGGCCCTGCTTGGCCCTGCCGGCCCGCGCCGCCCGCGAGAACGCCTTGTCGATCAGCTCTTCCGACGTGGGCGTCGTCGGAAGGTCTTCGAAAATCATGCCCGTAGCTAAACGACGCGTTCGTAAAAGGTCGTTCGTTACGCGCCGGTCACTTTTCGTCGTGTGCGGATACCGCTGAAGGGTATCTAACCGCGTCGAGAACGCCACGAAAGCCCCCTGACGCTGTCGGCTCTCGGGTTCGTGGACAGTGCCAGCCCCTTTCGTGGTTGTCGTAGCCGTTTCAGTACCGAGACCAACAATCGATCGCCCGATCGTCTTCGTGTCCACCACTCCACCCGGCCGACCGTACTTCTTCGATCGCCGAATCCGGAGTATGTCCGCCGGCAGTTTATCTCCGCTGAACACCTACATACAGGTATGACCAACTGGCGTGCCGTCATCATCGGCTTTCTCGTCGCGACAGTGCTCGGACTATTCGGCCTCGCCCTGCCCGGCATCGGCCACCTCGCCGCGGGGCTGATCGGCGGCTTCGTCGCCGGTTACCTCGCGGGCGGCGGTCTCGGCAGCGGCTTCTGGCACGGGCTGTTAGCGGGCGCGCTCGGCGGCATCCTCGGCGGCGCCCTCGTCGCGATCGTCGTGGCGATCGCGGGCTGGGGATTCGGCCCTGGCGGCGGCGTCCTCGGGGGATTCGCCGGCTTCGGCATCTTCGCCGTGGCCGTGGTGATCTCGGTGATCATGGCCCTCGAGAGCGCGATCGCCGGCGCCGTCGGCGGCGTGCTCAACCCCGATCGGCCCGATCGGGCCGATCGGTCCGCGCCGCGGTACTAGCCTCGAGTCGACCGATTGCGACGGGCCGAATTCCGAGGTCGCGACTACGCGGTCGCCGCGATCTCGACCTCGATACTCCCGACCGTCGTCCGGACGTCCTCGTCCTCGATGACCGCGATCGCGGTCACAGTCCCGTCGACGTCCCCGCCGGTGAGGTCGGTCCCGTCGACGGTCACGGAATCGCCGACCCCGAGTTCGACGCCGGAGAGGTCGTCGGCGCCGTTGGGGCCGTACCCGTCGGCGGCGCCGAACTCGGCCGCGTCACCGCCGAGCGTCACGTAATCGGCGTTGCCGATCGCGACGACCGTCACGGTGAGTTCCTCGTCGCGCTCGTCGAAGTCGAACTCGATGCCCGCCTGCGCCTCGGCGCGGACGGTACGGCTGACAGCGACCCACCCGTACCAGTCGCCGTCGAGTTCGGCCGCGAATACGGTGACCGTCGTTTCGCGCCTGCGTTCGTCGGACCCGATTTCGATTTCGAGTTTGTTCGCGTCGCCGATCGCGACGTCGCCATCGAGACCCATCGCGATCGACTCCGCAACCGCGTCGTCGGACCCGATCTCGTCACAGGAGCGGTCGAACGTGCCGTCCGGGACGTCTAGCTCCTCGTACTGCCGTCGAACGTCTTCTCTCTCGGCTTCTTCGACGTATTCCGTCGGTGCGAACGACGCGGCGACGTCGTACTCTCCGGCGACGATCGACTCGAGAATCGCGTCGACGGTTTCGCAGACGGTCTCCGGTTCGACCGTCGCCTGTTCACCACCCTCGTCGGCGGTCGATTCCTCGTCGTTCTCGCCAGACGACGATCCCTCGTCGTCAGTCGTGGCGCGATCGACCTGCAGGCCGTCCACACACCCCGCCGCGAGACCGCTCAGTATCGCTGCGCTTCCGCAGACGAACGCCCGTCTGTTCATTGAATTTGTACGTTATGATGTACGAAAAATAATCGTTTCGGTGACCGATCGAGCGGCCGTCGCCAGAGCGGGGGTGCGCCGCAGTCGAAACCGATCGAATCGCCGATCAGGCCGACGCCATCTCGCGACAGCTCTCGGCGCACTCGGGCAGGATCTCCGCGCAGGCCTGACAGTGGTCGTGGTCGTGCTGCTTACACTCCTCGGCGCACTCCTCGCAGAGGTCGGCACAGAGTTCCGCCAGTTCGCGGTGATACCCGGAGTTTCGGGCCATCCAGCGGGCGTGCAGCGTCGTCGCGTCCGCGACGTCCCGGCAGAGTCGAATGCAACGGGCCATCCCCTCGCCCTCGTCGAGGCAGGCGTCCGCACACCACTCGCAGACCTGCGCCGCTTCGAGACAGTTGTCGATACACCGCTGCATCTGATCGTCCGCGTGGTCGATCTGTTGTAGTGCCATCGCTACAGTCGACACCGCCTACGACAATCAAGCCCATACGGTCGCCTGCAAGCAGCTTTCTATTGCGTGGTCCGGCCGTCGCCGCCGCTCAGCGACTCGACTCGCCGTCCGGTTCGCCCGACGCGGGCGGCTCCGACCGATCGGCCGCGTCCCCGCTCGGTCGATCGGTCGCATCCCACTTCGATCGATCGCCTGACCGCTGGCCCGTCCGGTCGTCCGATCGCCGGTCCGTTCGATCGGGCGAGTCTCGGTCCGATCGATCGCCGTCGGCCTCCGGGTTCGATCCGGGCGCGGGTTCCGACTCGGTGCCGGTTTCGGATTGCGGCCCGCTCGTCTCGGCGGCCGATCGCGCTTGCGCAGCTGGCTCGCCGTTCGTCTCGTCAGCCGCGTCGTCCGCGCCCGGCGACACCGCCGGAACGTCGACGACGTTCCGCGCGCGCCGAATGATATCGCCGCCGCCAACGCCCTCCACGGTGGCTTCGGTCGTGAGGACGACCCGGTGAGCCATCGTCGGCTGGGCGAGGCGCTTGACGTCGTCCGGGACCGCGTACGATCGGCCGCTGATGATCGCAGCCGCCCGCGCCGCCTCGAAGACGCGCTGGACGCCCCGCGGGGAGACGCCGGTTTCGGTGCGCGGATCCTCCCGGGTCGCACGCGCGAGGTCGACGATGTACCGGCGGAGTTTCCGATCGACCGTCACGTCCTCGGTCAGTTCCTGCAGGGTGCGAACGGTGTCGGGGGTGACGATCGGGTCGACGCTCGGCGCCAGCGAGCGGCGGTTCGCGCGCCGTTCGAGCAGCCCCAGCTCGCCCTCGACGTCGGGGTAGCCAAGCGACGTCTTGACGCTGAATCGATCGCGTTGGGCTTCGGGGAGCCGGAAGGTTCCCTCCTGTTCGATCGGGTTCTGGGTCGCGATGACGACGAACGGCGTCGGCAGCTCGTAGGTCGTCCCGTCGGCGCTGACCTGCCGTTCCTCCATGGCTTCGAGCAGCGCGGCCTGCGTCTTGGGCGGCGCGCGGTTGATCTCGTCGGCCAGCACGACGTTCGCGAACACCGGGCCCTTCGCGAACTCGAACTCGCCGGCGTGCTCGTCGTAGATCGTCGAGCCGGTCACGTCCGCCGGGAGCAGATCGGGGGTGAATTGGATGCGGGTAAACTCCAGACCCATCGACTCGGCGATGACCCGCGCGGTGACCGTCTTCCCCGTCCCCGGCACGTCCTCGAGTAAGACGTGGCCGCGGGCGAGGACGGCCGACAGCATCGCGTGGAGGACCCGCCGCTCGACGACGGCGGCCTCCTCGATTCGTTCGACGACGGCCCGGACCGTTTCGGCGGCCCGGTCGGGCGTGGCGTTCGACGCCGTCTCGTCCATACTCGACAGTCGCCCTACCCGTTTATGAAACTCCTGTTAGCCGCGCAACGGAAGCAACAAGAGGAGGGTGCCGATCGCGACCGCGACGACGGCGCCCGTCCCACCGACGTCCGCGAAGACGCCGGTTCTGATCAGATTGAGGCCGATCGCGACGAGGACGGCGACGGCGGCGACGCCGGTCGCGAGGACGCCGTGGAACAGTTCGAGCCGCCGCGTGTCCGGAATGTGGCCGAGCTCACCGGTTACGCCCAGTCCGAACGAGGAGACGTCCCAGACGAGGGCCGCGCCGGCGACGCAGGCGAACACGAGCACGGGGTCCCCGCGAGCGAAGCCGATGGCCGCGATTACCAGGCCGGCGGCGGCGATTGCCGGCCCGGCGGCGCGATCGGGTAACAGGCCGAGCCAGGCCGCGAGGACGCCGACGGCGGCCACGACGACGAATACGATCGGCCCGACGGCCAGGACCAGGACGGCGAACGGCCCCACTGCCGGCGGGAGCGCGAACAAGAGCGTGAGCAGCGCCGGCGGCACCAGAACGACGAGGGCGACGCCGACGGCGACCGCGGCGCTGTGGCGCGTCGCGGCGGCGCCGAACTGGCGGGTGAGCGCTCGCAGCCCGAACGCAGTACAGCCGGCGAGGAGGCTCGCGACGGCGACGCCGACGATCGGTCCGAGCACGACCCACGACGAGAGGGCCGCGAGCGCCGATCGGACGGCCGGTTCGCGAAGCGGGATCGCCGAGAGCCAGCCGCCGAGCGCGAGGACGGTCAGCGCCGCGAGCAGGCCGAGGGCGCCGAAAATCGTCCCGCGAAGGACGCGCCGCAGCGTCGCCAGCCGCCGCTCCATCGCCGGCCGTCGATCGCGCCGGGTGAGCTGGCGAACCGGAAGCCAGCGAAACGAGAGCAGCACCGTCCACGCGGCGCCGGCCGCGACGAGCAACAGCCCGCCGATCGAGAGCAGCGGCGACGTCCCGGCGACGAGTCCCAGCAGTCCGCGCCGAACGACTACGCCGATCCCGATGAGCAACAGCCCGACGACGGTCGCGGCCAGCAGCGACGCGTACGCCAGCGCCGTCCCCTCGGCGCTTCGTTTCAGCCCCTCGGTACCGACGTCCGCCCACGCGAACCCGATTCCGAGCAGGGCGAGCGCGAATCCGGTGACCGCCAGCCACTCCCGCTCGATCAGCGGGGCGGCGACCAGCAACAGCGCGGTCACCGAGCCGAACGTCATCACGAACCCGTGCCCGACGAACAGCTCGACGAATCCGCGATCGTCCCGTTCGAGCAGGCCGATACCGGCGACCGTCATCCCGACGACGGTCGCGAGCGTCGTCAGGTCCGCCACCCCGACGCGTCTCACGCCGGCGAGGACGGTAAGTCCCACGACGACGAGCGTGGCGATCCAGAGGCTCGCCGCCCGCGGGCGTCCCTCGTCGCCGATCGCGGACGGTCGATCGAGCCGGGGACCGGAGAGGGCCATCTACCGATCACCTCCCGATCCGCTCGCCGTCAGCCGCCCCGACAGCTTCGCGTCGGCGGCGAAGGCCCGCTCGATGATCAGCGGCAGCGGCGTGCCGCGCCGCCAGTCGAACGTGCGGGCGCCGGCCGCCTGACACCGGGCGAGCCGGGTCCGGCGCCGGACCGCCGCGTGCTGTCCGCTGACGGTATTCTCGGGAACGATGTCGGGCGAGAGCACGACGACCGGCAATCCGGCGCCGCGCCACGTTTCGACGCCCGCCGTCGGAACGTCGTCGAGCAGCGGGCTGAACAGCGCGACCTGCGCGTCCGGCGGCGCGAGTTCGATCAGCTTGCGGTGCTGTTCGCCGGCCCGGTCCGCCTCGCGTTGCTCCGCACGCGTCAGTCGCTCGCCGGGATTGCGCTCGCGGACCGTCGACGGCGTCACTACGTCGGTCGCCAGCCGGAACAGGTTCAGCGCGCGGGTTCGCCGCTCGCGGCCGCCGCCGGGCGCCAACCAGTACAGGCCGGCCGGCCCGTCGCCCTCGAGGCCGACGATCGCGACGCCGACGTCGTGACCGTGGGCGAGCAGGTCGGTCAGGGCGTGCGTCGCCGCGTAGGCCGCGAGTTCGACCCCGGTCGGTCGACCCCGGCCGGCGACGGCGTGGTTCGGACGTCGAGCGTCGACGACCAACAGCACCGTCGCGGCGACCTGGCGCTCGTAGTTGACCGTCGCGAGTTCGCCGCGTTTCGCGTACTGGCGCCAGTTGATCCGACTCGCCGGATCGTCCGCGTGGTACTCGCGCGAGGAGTGAAACGCGATGCCGTCGCCGGGCCGATCGGTCGTCAACTGACCGACGTGCCCGCGGCCCGCGCGTTCGATCGGCGGCGCGTCCGCGTCGAGTCGGCAGGCGAGCGACTCGTCCCCCGCGGCCGGAATCCGCGCCGTCTCGACGGCGCTCGCGCCGAGGCCGCGGACTCGAACCTGCGGCGAAGTAAAGGCGTAGTCGCCGCGCCGGGCCACGACCGCGTACTCGACGGCGATCGAGTCACCCGGTTCGAGCGTCGTCCCCGCTCGGGGCGACCCCCGGAGGACGGCGAGATCCTGCGGGACGCCGTCGACGACCCGAACGTCCGGGAACGTCCGATCGCCCTCGTTCCGCACGGTGAGCGTGACGGCGACCGATCGGCCGGGTGGTGCGGGCGTCGGCGACACCGTCCGGGTGGCGACGAGTTCGTCAGCCTCGGGCGGTCGCACGCGCGAGAGCGAGCCGGAGGCCACGTACGCGAGCGGGATCGCGGCGCCGAGCAGCAAAACGCCGTCCCCCTCGACGAGCCCGACGACGACGAGCGCGACCGTCGCCGCGATCGCCCCGCGCCACCGTCGCTGCCTACTCACGCGGGGTCACCCCCGGATCGCGGTCCGATCGATCCGGACGGTCGATGGCCTCGTCCGATTCGGGTTCCGTTCCGTCCGTCCCGTCCGTGGATCGACCGGACGTCCCGCCGCCGTCGATCGCCTCGTCGATGTCGGTTTCGGCCCCGTCGTCGCGGCCGACCGGCGGGCCGCCGGCGACCGCGTTCGGATCGACGGCGCGCTGTAACTCGCCGCCGGCGCCGCGTCGCAACTCCTCGAGCCGAGGCTGAAGCACCGGCACCGTTCGGGGAGCCGTCCGCCCCGGCACCGTCGGCAGGGCCCCCTCGGCCGCCTCGGCGACGGCGGCCATCGTCCGTCGGGTTCGGCCGCGAACCGTCCGCTCCGGGAACAGCCACGTCCGAAGCCGATCGCGAAGCGGCCGCGGCGGCGGGTCGACGGTCGGCGAGAGGACGCTCGCGGCGACCGGGTCGTCCGTCCAGCTCCCGTCGTCGATCGCCGCCTCGACCGCGGTCCGCGACCGACCGCCCTGGACGAGCGCGTCGCGCAGCGTCTCCCGGAGGACGGGCCGCACGACGGCGACCCCTTCGTCGACCGTTTCCGCCCGCCGGGCGGCCGCGCCGGCCTCGTCGACCACCCTCGCCAGGCCGTCGCTCGAGAGCGGCGGTTCCCGATCGGTCCGTTCGGGCGCCGGCGTCGCGAACTCCTCGTCGGCCCAGGGGGCGGCTGCCTCGCCCGCGTTCGGATCGGGCGTGCCCCGCAGCTTCCGGATTCCGACGGCGATCGCCGCGAGCGCGAGCAGGACGAGGGCGACCGTGGGGCCGTCCGACCCCGACTCCGGCCGACTCCCGAGGCCGAGCGTCAGCCCGAGCGCGACGAACGCCAGCCCGAGGAGCGCGATGATCGCGTGCCGGTACCGGCTCACGGTCGATCACCGCCGTCGGTTGCGCCGGTCGCGCCGGTCGAGACGGGCTCCTCGCTGGCCGGCCCCGCCGAATCCGATCCCTCCCGCTGGAGCTCCCGGTAGGCCTCGTCGGCACGCGCCCGAACCGCCTCGGAGAGGGGTCGATCGCCGTACTCGACCTCGCGAAAGAGCGTCGTCAGTTCCCGGACCGACTCGCGAGGGTAGCCGGCGTCGAGCGCCGCGCGTTCGATCTCGCCGGGCGTTCGCGTCCGCCACCGCCCCGGCGCGACCTCCCGCGCGAACGATCGCCACAACTCCCGGAACGAGGGACGATCGCCTTCGTTGGCGGGTCCGTCGCCGCTCGCCATCGGCGACGCGACCGTCCCGGAGTCGACGTCCGTCACCGCCTCGTCCGTCCTGCCCGATCGGACGACGTAGACGGCGCCGATCGCCAGCGCAGCGGCGACGAGGGCGACGCCGACCGGGCCGCGGACGAGGAAGCCGGCGGCGAGGAGCGCGACGGCTCCGGCGACGGCGACGAGGGACTGAATCGGGACGGCGCGAAGCCTCGCGAAACCGCGCCGTCCGAGGTCGATCGCCCGCTCCGGGAGCGATCGAAGCCGGCCGAACAGCGCGAGGCGGAGCTCCCGAACCGACCGCGGGACCGACGAGAGCCGCGTTCGAACCGCGCCGGCGAGCCGCTGACATCGATCGACCAGCGTCTCGAGCAGTCCGACCGCCGCGAGCACTCGATCCACGAGCCACGCGACGACGCCGCCGGCGGCGTCGCCCACTGCGGGTTTGCGAGGCTGGGGTCCACGTCCGCCGACCAGCACGGCCGCCGCGCCGACGGCGACCGCGGCGCCGAGCGCGACGAGGCCGCCGATCGGACCGTAGAACGCCTCGGCGACGAGGACGACGAGCAGTCCAGCCGCGATCCCGAGGACGACGACCGGTCCGCGCCGTCCGTGGGTTCGATAGGTGACGGCGGCCGCGGCCCCGGTGACGATCGAGGTGACGAGCGCGAGCGCGCCGTACTGTCCGACGAGCGTCACGGTGGCGGTCTGCGAGTCCGTGCTGACGGTCACCGTCGCCGTCGGATCGCGGGGGAGTTCGATCGCGAACAGGCCATCGGCGTCGGTCCGCCCCCGCTCTTCGCCCCCGACGGCGACCGTGGCGTTCCCGACGGGATCGCCGTCGATCACGGCGGCGACGTGGCCGTCGCTGCCGGGAACGGGCGCGAGACCGTCCGGCACGATCCGCGCTTCGAGCACCAGGACGTCGACGGTCACCTTGCCCGCGAAGTCCCCGCGGGCGACGGTGACGTCGAGTCGATCGGTGCCGTCGTCCGGGACGGTGATCGTCGCCGTTCCGGTTTCGTCGGTTTCGGCGACCGGGTCGCCGTCGACCGAGACGGTCGCCTGCGGCATCGGTACCCCCTCGATGGCGGCGTCGATCGCTACCGTCTCGCCGGGGTAGGGCTCGCCGCGAACGTCGATCGAGACGTCGCCCTCGACCTCGTACTCGACGGTGCTGTTCGACTCGTCAGCCTCGGTCGCGGTCTGGATCGCGGCCGCGGCCGACGGTCGTCGCGCCGCCGCGTCCGCGAACGGAACGATGCTCGTCGATGGCGAGGGGGTCCTCGTTGCCGGTTGCGACAGGAGCGCCGCCGCAGCGCCGATCGCGGACGTCGTCGCCGCGGGCGCCGTCAGTTCCGCCGGAGCCGTCGGCGCGCGATCGCGGACGTTCAGCGTCGAGTCGTCGCTCGCCCACGACGTGGCTTCGGTCGCCGTGCAGCCGTCGGTGCCGACCCGGATCTCGAGCGTCTCGACGTACGGTACCTCGCCGGTCACCCGACCCAGCTCGTCGGTTCGGCCGATCGATCGGTCGTTGAACCAGACCTGGACGTCCGTGATCGGCTCGCCGCGGCCGTAGACGTTCGCCGTGACCTCGCTCCCGGGGATCCGATCGCCCTCCAGCGTAACGACGCACTCGTCCGATTCGCCGCCCACGTCGACGGGTTCTCCGCTGCCGCCGCCGTCGAACCAGTCGAAGAACTTGAACCAGTCGAACGAGGGGATCGAATCGCCGCCCTCGCCGCCCTCGCCGCCGCTACTGCCGCCGCCACCCCCGTCGCTGCCGGGGTCCGGCTCGCCCGGTTCGATCTCAGACGGCGATCGCTCGTCGGTCACTCCCGGCGCGAAGAAGGCCGCGACGATCAGCGCGAGCGCCGCGAGGGCCACGAACGAGACCTGCCGGTAGTCGACGCTGCTCCCGGCCGACCCCTCGCGTGCGGACTCGTCGGACACGTACACTCACCTCGCCGATCTGGCCCGGGCGGCGACCCGTCGCGCGCGTACCGGGCTGATATGGGCTCCCCCGAACCAAGAAGCTACTCCCGGCCGTCGATTCATCGTCGATCCTACGGCGCATCTGCCTAAGTGTTTTGTGAACGACCAGAACTGCCGACACCTCTCGCGGTCGGGCCGTCGGCGATCGACCGATCTCCGATCGCGCCCGTTCGTCGGCGCCCCGCTCCGCTCACCGTCGCGCTTCGAGTTCGCGTTCGAGGTCTTCGAGCTCCAGTCCCTTCATCGAGAGGAGCACGAGCAGGTGGTAGACGATGTCGGCGGCCTCGTAGGCAATCTCGTCGCGATCGTCGTCTTTCGCCGCGAGGACGAGTTCGGTCGTCTCCTCGCCGAGTTTCTCGAGAACTGCGTTCTCGCCCTTGGCGTGGGTGAAAAGCGACGCGGTGTAGGAGTCCTCCGGCAGCGTTTCCTTGCGATCTTCGATGACGGCGAATAGCTCGTCTAGGGTGTCCTCCATTTACAGTTCACCGGATACGTTGCGGATGTCTTGCAACTCGTCGAACTTCTCGCTGTCGTCTCGGCCGTTCTCGAAGACGTCCTCGGTCATCTCGATCGACGCGTTCGTCCGGGCGGCCAGCGCGAGCGAGTCGCTGGGTCGGGCGTCGATCACCTCCTCGCCGCGGGGCGTCGCCACGTGAAGATCGGCGATGTAGGTGCCGCCCCGACCATCGGTGCGGCGTTCGATCTCGCTGACGACGACCCGATCGATCCGGCCGCCGAGTTCCTCCATCACGTCGAGTAGGAGGTCGTGGGTCAGCGGACGGCCGATGTCGTCGGCCTCGAGCCCTCGAGCGATGCTGGTCGCCTCGTTGAAGCCGATGAAGATCGGGACGACGTCGTCTTCGCCCTCGACCGCGAGCACGACGACCGGCACCGGACCCTGCGGCGTCCCCGCGACGCGCACCGCGTCGATGGTTGCGTTCATACCTCGACGGACGTGGGGAGGGATGAAAAACGTGCCCGCCGGCGAGTGCGAGTGTCTGGACGCCGATCGACGGTCGGCGCCGGTCGATCGATCGGTTCGGAGGCGGGTCCGACTCGCGGTTCAGTCCGTCTCTTCGATCGCCGGCACCGTCGCCTCGTCGTTCTCGAAGAACGCGAGGCCGTGAATTCGGCTGTCGGGCGTGAGTTCCGGGTGGAAAGCGGTGCCGACGACCGGGCCGTCGCGGACCGCGACCGGCCGATCGTCCCACGTGGCAAGCACCTCCGCCTCGCCGACCGCGTCGATCGCCGGGGCCCGGATGAACACCGCCGGGTACGGCTCGTCGTCGGCGAGGCCGGCGACCGACAGCGGCGCCTCGAAGCTGTCCGCCTGGCGTCCGAAGGCGTTGCGCTCGACGCGCACGTCCACGAGACCGAGTTCGTCCACTCGATCGTCGTTCGCGTCGCGCGAGGCGACGATCAGCCCGGCGCACGTCGCGAGGAGGGGCTTGTCGGCGGCGACGTGGTCCCGAATCTCGGGGGCGATCCCCTCGCTGCGGAGTAGGCGCGAGATGGTGGTCGACTCGCCGCCGGGCATCGCGAGCAGATCGCAGTCGGGGACGGTTCCGGCGTCTCGAATCTCGTGGACGGTGACCTCGCGACCGCGGGCCGCGACAGCCCGGTCGATCGCGGCCGCGTGTTCCGCGACGTCGCCCTGGACGGCGACGACGCCAGCTACGAGTGACATGCGCCCCGGTAGGGATGGCGCGCTCAAAAAGGACGCGTCATCGGCGACCGTTGGCTTCGGGCTGCTCCTTCGGGCGTTTTCGCGACTGAAACGCGCGATCCGACCGCCGTTCGCCCGAGCCATCCTTTCGCATCGATCGCTACTGCCGGCTCCCGAGGCGGCGCTTCGGTGTGAACGTGCGAGAAAACGGCGGTCGTCGTTAGGAGACGATCGTCAGCAACTGGACCAGCACGCCCAGCATCACACCGAACGCGATGACCGTCTTCGGATCGATGCGGATCGCGTTCGAGTCTTCGGAGTCGAAGTACCGGACGAGTCCGGCACTCGACATCAGCCCACCGGTGTTCTGTCCTCTGTCCATACTCAGAGATATGTACCCGTCGAACTAAATCTTTCGTCGTTCGATCGGCCCACGTTCGCGCCGCCGTGAAAATCGTCCGACGGCCAGTCTGCTGCCGGCAACTCAGTCCCCGTTATCGAAACGAAATCGAACGATAGCCCCTTCGCAACGCTATCAACGCGACACTACACGAAGCGACGCGAGTCAAACAGTGGCAGTAACAAAGGGCCGACGGACGAGACGAAGCATCCATGGGGATAACCGAACCGGCGAGAGTCGGGTTTCTCACTGACTCACACCTCTACTCTTGGCAAGCGCGTGCGATCGAACGATTGCAGCGCGATCTGGACATCGAAATTCCGCTGGTCGTGAGTAAGTCCCGCGATACCGATCGCGACGACGAACCCCGGACGACGAAGAAACTCGTGGGCTTGGACGACGTGAAACGGATTTGCAACTCCGCGTGGCGCGAGAAAGCGTGGGCGCTCGTTCTCGCGGAGCGAACGGTCGCCGAGTTACTCGGCGATGATCGGCAACTCTGGCGCCGAGTCGACGTCGAGAGTATCGAGTGTTTCGACGGTGCCGAACACGTTCGCTGCGACCCCCAAACCGAGAACGGCTGGACCGAGTTCCCCGAGGACGTCGTTACGAAGGTGTCCGAGCGCTGCGACGTCGCGGTTCGGTTCGGCTTCGGCCTCATCCGGGGCGACATCCTGACCGCGCCGGAGTACGGCGTGTTGAGTTTCCACCCGAGCGACATCCGATCGTACCGCGGGATGGGGCCACCTCCTATCTTCTACGACGAACGGACTACCGCCGGCGCGACGCTGCAGCGATTGAACGAGACGATCGACGGCGGGCAAATCGTCGCGTACGACGAGGTGTACGTCGGCGATTGTTACACGTTATGGGACGTCTTTGATCGGATCGCCAGGCTGCAGATTAGTCTCTTGGCCGACGGGATCGACAACCTGCACGATCCGTCGTTCGAGCCGAAGACCGTTCCCGACGAGGAGTTAGGTGACTATCACGCGTTGAGCCGGCGACGGGAACTGGAATTCTCGGGGCGGATCGTGATGAAGAATCTCTCCGGTCGGATCCGGCGGCGAGTTAGAAAAACCGTTGAAGACGGGGCCGACGGTGCGTTCGGCGGACGATACGCCGAGTAACGAGACGAGATCCCCGAAGGCGGCGCTCACCGAATCGCCGCAGTGACGCACGTCGACGCGATCGATCGCAACGGGAACTGACGTGTACGCGGACGCTTATCGCAACGACGACTGATGCGAACGGAATCCTGCCGATTGGCTCGATCGGCGTGAACGGCGGGGTGACGCGGACGGCCCACCGTATACGTAGACCGGCCCGTCTGCGCGATGGTACCACCCGGATACGAGTGGGAAACCCTTATGCGCAGCGCGTGGCAACTACGCGTGAACGGCATGACTGTCACACTCAAGGACTTCTACGCTGACTGGTGTGGCCCCTGTAAGACCCAGGACCCGATCCTCGAGGAACTCGAGGACGACTGGGAGGGCCGATTTGAAGTCGAGAAGATCAACGTTGACGAACAGCAGGACGTCGCGAACGAGTATCAGGTGCGCTCGCTGCCGACGCTCATCATCGAGAACGACGACGGAATCATCGAGCGCTTCGTCGGCGTCACGCAGCGCGAAGACATCGAAGACGCGCTCGAATCGGCCGGCGCATAAGGGAGACTGATTCGCTCGTTTTGCCGGCGGGTACCGGACGCTTCGAGGGATGCCAACGGCTGGTCGTCCACCTCCGGTACGGCCGTCGGGACGCCGCCCCCGTCGAATCGATTCCGCAGACTGACACGACCCCGCAAACTGACACGATCGGCCGCGGCCGGACGGGAAAATCGCGCGTTCCCTCCTCGCGATCGGCAGTGGTAACACACGCCACAATTGCCAGAATCTGACACGCGCCGGTTCTGTCCACTTAACGTGCGCAAATCTGACCTATTTACGTCGATTTGAACTATTGCCTTGCAGGTTCAACCACAAATTGCGGACATTCCAGAACATTCATAACGCATCCCATAGTCCGTTGGAGTATGAAGCCCGACCTGGAGTCGATCGGGGACGGACTGGAGGGCGCGG
The DNA here is from genome assembly GCF_023028105.1 of Halosolutus gelatinilyticus. Taxonomy (NCBI): domain Archaea; kingdom Methanobacteriati; phylum Methanobacteriota; class Halobacteria; order Halobacteriales; family Natrialbaceae; genus Halosolutus; species Halosolutus gelatinilyticus. The sequence continues at coordinate 1,148,714 of NZ_CP095491.1, read as the reverse complement.
CCGAAGTCGTTGGAGCGATCGACGAGATCGAGGGCCGACAGCACTTCGTACTTGCGGACATCACGTGCGACGACGTCTGGATGACGGTTCCGGAGGACGACGCCATGTCCATCGACGAATGGCGGTAACCGTCGCCGATCACGCTGTTTTTTCGCGGTCGATCGCGGTCTCGCTGCCCGCGCAACCGAGCGAATCGGTCGTTGGTCGTCTCGTCGCGAGTGCGGCACTCGGTTACCGAGGATACGATCGAGCCCGTAAAAAACGTTCGCCCGGCAACGGCCCGTCCTAGAGCCACTTCACGCCGACGTCGTGCATGTCGTCGTTGTACTTCGCGATGTTGATGACCAGCGAGGTGACGCTCTCGACCTCGGCGGCGTTGGCCAGCGGGCCGGCGTCGAGTACACGCAGACCCTCGATCTCGTTCGCGAGGTTGCGAACGGTCGCTTTCGCGTCCGCGTCGTCGGCGACGACGAGCGTGTCGAGGTCGAACTCGGCGTCGAGATTCGCCAGGACGTCGGCCGCGAGGTTGTGGAACGCGCCGACGACGGGCACCGCGTCGGGCGCGCGCTGGGCGACCAGTTCGGTGACGCTGCCCGCCGACGGCGGGTGGTAGTGGAGGCCGTCCTCGTCGCCTTTCATCCCGACCGCGGGCGTGACGAGGACCGTCTCCTCGTCGAGGACGTCTTCGATCGCCTCGACCGTGTCGCCGACGTAGTACGGCGGGACAGAGAGCACGACCACGTCGGCCCGATCGGCCGCCATCTCGTTCGCGAAACCCTTGACGTTCGCGTCGACGCCCCGCGCCTCGAGGTCCGCCTCGTAGTCCGCGACCGCGGCGCGGGCCTTCTCCGGATCGCGCGAGCCGATGAGTACCTCGTGGTCCGTATCGCGCGCGAAGCGCAGCGCGAGTCCTTCGCCGATGTCGCCGGTTCCGCCGAGTAACGCGATTCGCATACGCGATCCTCGGGACGGGGAGTGAATAAAGGGTTGGAAGTTCGCCGGAATTGCCGTCCGAGGTCGCGTTCGGCGTCGCATCGTTGGCCGCCGCTGAACGCGAGCCGGGTCGTCCGTGGACGCAGACGTCAATCGCGGCGACCGTTCCACGGCGGATCCCGTCGGCCGCTCGAGGGAACGTGTTCCATCTCCGATCGACGTTGCGATTCTCATTGACGCACCAAAAATACCAAGAGTACTACCTCGAGAATTATGGGACAACGCTTTACGAATCAGATTCGGTCCCGGCGGTCGATCCTTCGAACCGGCGGTGCGGCGCTTGTCGGCGCCCTCTCGGGTCGTTCACGGTTTCGATCGGATAGGTCCTCGCAGCTCACGCTCGGGTTCCGAAATTTCGATGACGACTCGCACGAACTCGACATCGAACTGCTCCGGCCGGCCGGCGACTCGTCGAGCGACGCACGTGCATTGGCTAGAGTGTTCGAGGTTCCTGCCAGGAACGAGGACGGCGCGGCGACAATACGGGAGCGCGATGCGGTTGAAACCAACCGATAGATGCGGTTGAAACCAACCGATACCTCGTCCGCGTCGACCTCTTCGCCACGGGCGGCGTCGAACACTACCACTTCTTCCCCGACTGCGAGGGAGACGGCAAAACCGACGACCAGTTACTTACAGAAATCCGGCGACATGACTCCGACGGGCTCTCCCTCCGGTTCCGCCAGCAACGCTGCTGACGCGGCCTTCGCCGGGACCGATCGATCCGCGCCCATCTAGTTCGGTCGAGTTAGGCGGCGTCTCCCTCTCCGGGGTTGATCGAGGCGACTACGACGGGACGATGGGCGCCGCGACCGAATCGGCCGCTCCCGTTAGCTCTCCGGCGCGCACCGATCGGCTTCTAGACGCGCTCGACCTGCCACGTCTCCTGTGGCTCGGCGAGGGTGCCGTCGGCGGTGATCACCCACGGGACGATCTCGCAGGTGTGACAGAGCCGATCGGCGTCGACGGTGAGCCGCGCGGTGTCCGACGACCCCGACACCTCGGACACGCCGAGGATCGTATCCGACTGCGTCAGCCACCAGACGACCCGATCGAGTCCGCCGTCGGGATCAGTTACGTCGAGTTCGATCGTCGTCTTCCCGCCGTCGCCGAGCGAGAGTTTCGCCGACCCGGGTTCGGGTCGGCGCCCGTCGATCGACGGCGGCGTGCTGCCGTCCTCGTCGACGACGACCTCCCAATGGGCCCCGTACGTATCGTCGCTGCCGTCGGGGACGACGGCCGCGGCCACGTCGTGCGTCCCCGGCGACTCGAAGGCCGTCCGCCAGTAGTGTGCGCCCGTCTCGGCGTAGTAGATCGCCTGCCACGGAACGGCGAACGACCCGCCGGCGTACTGACCGTCGATCCACCAGTGTGTGGTTTGCGAGCCGTTCGGATCGACGGCGCCGGCTTCGAACAACAGTTCCGTCCCCGGCTGCACGGTGAGGCGTTCGTCGGGACTCGCGTCGGGCAGCGGCGACGCGCCCGACACGGAGACGGTTCGCTCGTCGGCGCTGCCCGCCGCCTCCATCCGCACCGGGCACTCGGCGTCTCGGCTGACCGGGTACGTGTCGTACCCGTGGGTGATTCGCTTCGTCTCTCCCGCCTCGATCGTCGTCGTCATTCGCGCGACGAGTTCGCGATCGTCCCCGACGAGCAGTTCGACGTCGGTCCGGACGTCGCTCGTCCCGGTGTTCTCGACGGTGGCCGTCACCTCGAGGTACTCCCCCGCGCTGACGGGAGCGGTGGTCTCGACGATCGTCACATCGAGTTCGGACTCGTCTTCGCGCGACTTCATCTGCGCCGCCTCGTCCCCGCCTCGATCGGGGTCCGCTCCTCCGAAGCCGGCTCCCGCCGGCAGGAGGACGGATGCGATCGGAACGCTTGTCAGCAGTCGACGTCGCGTTGGTCCGTACATCGGGATGCTCCTCCCCCGTGGATACCAAAAAGGAAATCCACTGTTACGCGTGAAATTCGCCGTTTCGAACGGCTCGACTCGCCCTCGTTCGGCCCCGAAATCGGTAGGATCTCCCTGCGAACAGTTCTACGAAATCAAACTGTTGGCGATCGTGAAACTGAGCGGCGACCGCCGATATCGGGAACCCGGGCTACGGTGCGTCGTCCTCGTCCGGGTTCATCGCCGCGCCGAGCCCGCTGTCGTAGGCGTCACGATTCTCGACCTCGCGGATGCGCTGTCGGAGGCGCTCTTCGAGTTCCTCGCGGCGCTTTTCGTCGACGTCGGGATCGTTCCCGAGCGCCCGCAGGTCCTCGCGGGCCGTCCGCAGCACGGACACCGCCTCCTCGGCGTCGAGATCGGCCGCGCGATCGAGACTCCGTTCGACGTCTTCGAGCGTGGTTCTGGTCACGTCCGTCCCTTGGACGGGGAGGGTGTTGAAACGGGACCCGGGAGTCGCCACGCGGGCGACCGGCGGTCGCTTCCGTGATCCGATCAGCGACTCCAGACTCACTCGCCTCGCCTGACTCGTCCCGTCGATCGCCGGCTCAAACCGCCGACGCCGCAGGCTCCTTTACGATCGCTCGCGTCGTCCCGGTATGACCCGTCCCTCCGTCATCGCCCACCGGGGCTACGCCGGCGCCGCTCCCGAAAACACCGTCGCCGCGGCCGTTCGCGCCGCGGAACGCGACGAGACCGCGATGATCGAGATCGACGTCCAGCCAGCGGCTTGCGGGACGCCGGTGGTGATCCACGACGAGCGCCTCGACGGGGCTCGCGACGGGCGCCCGCTCACCGACGCCTCAGGACTGGTTCGCGAGACGGCCATCGAAACGGTACAGGACGCGCGGGTGCTCGGCACCGACGAGACCGTCCCGACGCTCGCCGAACTGCTCGAGGCGGTCCCCGACGCGGTCGGCGTCAACGTCGAACTGAAGAACCCCGGCGCGGACGATCTGCGATTCGCGACGTCGCTCTCCCCCGACGAGCGCGACGATCGGCGCGAGGTCTGGACGCCGTTCGTCGATCGCGTCGTCGCCGAGTGCGACGCGTTCGACGGCGAGATCCTCTTCTCGTCGTTCTACGAGGGGGCGCTGTCGGCCGTCCGCGACGTCGCGCCCGAGTACGTCGCCGCGGCGCTCGTCTGGGACGACCTCGAGACCGGCTTCGAGATCGCCCGCCGCTACGACTGCGAGGCGATCCACCCGCCGCGAAACGCGATCGCCGGGACGCCGCTCGCGCGGACCGACTACGCGGGGATGCCCGCCGACGAGCCCGCGATAGATGTCGTCGAACACGCCCGCGACGAGGGCCGGACCGTGAACGTCTGGACGATCGAGACGTGGCTGCAGTTCGACCAGCTCGCGGCGCGGGGCGTCGACGGGATCATCGTCGACCATCCCGGGCTGGGGGCGATCCTGAGCGAGTCGTAGCCGGTCCGCGTGCAGTCGGGGGACGATCCGGGACGAGTCGTCCGGCCCCGACGCCGGTCAGGGAACGGTCCTCGTGAAGCCGAGCCAGCAGGCGGCGACCTGGACGCCCGTCGCGACGGCCGCCGCGACGCGATCGTCGGTCAGCCAGGCGACGTCGAGCAAGACCGCGGCCGCGACGGGGAGCGCCCCCATCGCGACGGCGTAGACGAACACGCGAAGGAAGTCGTCCGCCGCGAGTCCGAGTCGATCGAGGCCGCCGTAGAACGCCAGCCAGCCCGCGAGGAGCGTCGTCGGGACGAGAAAGAGGCCGTTGAGTCCGGATCCGCCGCCGACGAGGAACCCGACCGCGATCCGCAGCGGCAGGAACGCGAGCGGCACGAAGAGAACGGCCAGCCACACGAACGTCCAGCCCCCGGCGGGATCCGCGCCGAGTCGCTCGTAGCCGCCGTGGACGAGCCACTCGGCGCCGATGGCGGCGACCAGCAGGAGCGCGACGGCGAACAGCCCGCCGAGGAGCGGCCCCTCCGCCGCCGGGAGCGGCGCGACTCGACCGAGAATCCCGACGACCACGAAACACGTCCACGCGAGCCCGACGAGCGCGCCGATCGATCGGGAGAGGTCGGCGACGGCCGTTCCGACGACCGACTGGAGGGATTCCGGCATCGACGCACCGTTCGGTCCGCTGTCAGATAGTCGTTCTGTTGTCCGCTCGGCGATCGAATTCTCGTCGGTCGCCGGCTCGGGCCACCGTGAATTTCCGGCTCGGGTCGCACGTCAGTCGCCGGCTCGGATCATCCGTTGATCACCGGGTCGAACCGTCCGTCAGTCCGAATCCCGGTTCGACTCTCGGTTCGATGCTCGGCTTCGATTCGGCAGCTCCTCGTTCGCCGGTCCCTCCAGCACCGTTCCGTCGGGATCGAACCGCGAGCCGTGGCAGGGACAATCCCAACTGCCCTCAGCGTCGTTCCACTCCACGAGACAGTACATGTGGGTGCAGACGGCCGAGACGGCGTGGAGGTCGCCGTCCTCGTCGCGGGCGCAGGCGATCGGTTTGCCGCCGCTGCGAACGATTCGCCCCTCGCCGTGGTCGAGCGTCGATCGATCGGCCGAGAGCAGCGTGCGCGCCCAGTCGGTAACGAACTCGCTCGCGGCGTCGGCGTTCTCGACGGCGGCCTCGCGGAACGACGCCTTCGGCGTCAGCCGGAGCGGATCGAACAGGTCGAGCGCCGGGTGCTCCTCGCCGGCGATCCTGGCGGCGAGCAGTCGGCCGGCGGCGACGCCGTTGGTCATCCCCCAGCCGCGGAAGCCGGTCGCGACGAGGACGTTCTCGGCGCCCGCGCCGGCGCGACCGACGAAGGGGACCTTGTCGGCCGGTCGGTAGTCCTGGGTCGACCATCGGTAGGCGATCTCGTCGACGGGGAACCGATCGCGCGCCCAGCGGGCGAGGCGCCGATAGCGATCGGCGGTCGATCCACCCTGGCCGGTCTTGTGATTCTCGCCGCCGACCAGCAGGAGCGTCTCCTCGCCGCGGTGGGTCCGGACCGATCGGTAGGGGTCGCCGGGCCGGTAGTACATCCCCTCGGGCGGCTTCCCGTCGAGGCGGATTCCCAGCACGTAGGAGCGCTTCGGGTACATCCGGGCGAAGTAGCCCGCCCGATCGAGGATCGGGAAGCCGGTCGCGACGACGACGCGGCGTGCCGTCACCGTCGCCGCCTCGGTCTTGACGCGGGGTGGCGTTCCGGGCTCGACGTCCGTGACGCGGGTCTCCTCGAACAGTCCGGCGTCGTCGTCCGCTCGGAGTTCGTCGGCAATTCCAAGCAGGTACGATCGCGGGTCGAACCACGCCTGCTCGTCGAACCGGACGGCCGCGGCCGCCCGCTCGAACGGCGGCACCGAAGTGACGTACCTGGCGTCGATTCCGGCGCCACGCGCGGCGTCGGCCTCGCGTTCGATCGCGCCGGGGCTGTCGCCGTAGAGGTACGAGGGCTGGCGCTCGAAGCCGCAGTCGATTTCGGCCGCCGCGATCCGCCGCTCGACCTCATCGATCGACTCCTCCTGTACCGCCGCGTACTGTCGGGCCTGTCGACGACCGAACTCCCGACGCAAGTGATCGTAGATGAGCCCGTGTTGGCTGGTCAGCTTCGCAGTCGATTTACCCGTCACGCCCGTCGCGACCCGGTCGCGCTCGAGCACCGCGACCGATCGGCCGCGATCGCGCAGGTTGATCGCCGTCGAGAGGCCGGCGATCCCGGCGCCGATCACGCAGACGTCGACCGTGCGATCGGCTTCGAGTCGGTTCGCGGGCGGGTCGTCGTCGCGGGTGGTCGCGAGCCACGGCGAGGTCGGCTCGCCGGGGAGGTCGTCGCGGGAGAAGCCCTCGCGCATCGGTTCGCCACGCTACACCGGCGACGGCGAAAAAACGAGGGGGCCGATACTGACGGATGTCCGTTGCGACCTCCCGCGGACCGGTCACTCGGCGGTCACGGGCGAGCACGGGACCAGTCGCTACTCGGCGTCCAGCGCCGCCGCGATCGATTCGAGGTCCGCCTTCCGGAACGGGCGTTCGGCGCGGTCCGGGTCGTCTTCCTCCAGTACGTCGATTTTCCGGAGAATACCCGATCGCATCTGCGATTTGGGTGGCAACGGATTCGTCTCGATGTCGTAGTTCACGGCGTCACAGATCGCGGCGAGGGCTTCCTTGGTGAAGGTGGTCGATTCGATCCGTTCGTATCTCCCCACGGCCTCGCGGATGTCGTTCCGAAGGTCGTCGACAGTTCGTGTCATACGGACACTACTGGCTTGATTTGACGTGTGGGTTTCGATCACGCGATTTTCCCGGTGATGAGCGCCCGTCGTGCGCCGATCGCGCCCCGCCGCTCACTCCTCGAGCAGGCCGGGAACGTCGTTGACCGAGTCGACGACCGCCGACGCACCTTCGTCCTCGTACTTTCGGCGGCCCTCCTCACCGGTCAGCCCGCCGGTGAGCACGCCGATCCCGTGGTAGTCCCGATCGGGGTCCGCCTCGGTAGCGTTGACCGCCGTCCGAATATCGTCCAGCGTATCCCCGACGAACGCCACGGCGTCGGCGTCGAAGCGCTCCGCGAGGGTCACCAGCGCGCGGGGGTGCGGTTTGCCCTCCTCCCAGTCGTCCATCGTGAACCGGTACTCGACGGGGATCTCGTCGTCCAGGCCGACCCGATCGAGGGCGATCTCCGCTTCGGCCTCCGGGCGGCCGGTCAGGATGCCGACGTCGTAGTCCCCGAGGAGCGCATCGCGGGCCTCGCTCTCCAGCACGACGGGTTCGTCGTGGATGAACCCGCGCGTTTCGAGGTCGGGCTCGCCGCTCTCGATCCCGCGGTAGAGGTCCGCGCCGAGGTACAGCTGCTGGAAGACGTCACGGAGTCGATTGGGATCCCAACGATCGGTCACGCGCTGGGTCGCCCGTGCGCCGATCGCGTCGCGAACGACGGTCTCGGCGGCCTCCAGCCCGCCGCCCTCGGCGGCGATCCGATCGGTGAAGCCGGCGATCGAATCGCGGTACCCCTCCTCGGTCGCGAGGACGTAGAGGGCGGCCGCATAGGTGAGTTCCCAGTCGTTGTTGAATCCGCCGGCGTCCTTGAACCGCTGGATGTCGGGCTTTCGGATCGTCCGCTCGTAGACGTGCTCGATCGAGTCGACGATCGCCCGGCGGTAGGAGTCGGCGACGTCGACGAGCACGCCGTCGACGTCTAACACGACGGCGTCTGCGTTCATACTCGCTCTCTGGGCTCGCCGCGGATAAAGGCGATCGGATTCGATTCGAGAGGGCGGGATTCGATCACGCGGTGTCATCGAGCGTGCCAGCCCCTTTCAGTCCCGCCCGTGTCGGCTGGGCGGGCTGCCACCGTGGGTGGGACTGAAAGGGGCTGGCGCTATCCGGGAAGACGGGCGACGTAAGCACTGACCGAACGAAGTGAGGGAAGCGCGCAGCGAGCTCCTCGACCGGATAGCGCCAGGGGCTTTCGTAGTGCTTTCAGCGGACGAGTCCGCTCCCTTTCCGAACCCAACCTTTCGAAACGATCGCGGCTCAAATTGGCGCGAGGCCGAAAAGATAAAACGCGATCAAACCGATCGCGAGCGCGTACAGGACGTCGGCCCACAGCCACGACAGCAGGTTGGCGACGTAGATCACGAGCACGACGGGGATCCCGAGCAGGACGATCGGCGATCGGCGCCACTCCGATCGCGATCTGTTCCAGAGGGTATTCGCGTCGCCCGTGCTCGGAACCGCCGCGATTCCGATCGAGAGGGCGAACCAGCCCAGCGCGATCGCGCTTGTGAGCACCCAGGGGCGCGCCGTTCGAAGATCGCCGACCGTCGAGACGAGGGCGGCGAGGGCGAGAAAGAGCCAGAACGACACGACGGTGTTGACGAGAAACGGCGCGACGCTGATTGTGAACGACGCGCGGTAGCGCTCGGGCCGGGCGTGGCGAACGTAGCCCGCTGGATCGCCGAACCGGAAGTAGACGACCTCGACGACGGGAACGCCGACGAGATCGCAAGCGCACTTGTGGGCGAACTCGTGGATCACGACGCCCGGAAGCGCGAACAGGCGGCCGGCCAGCCAGATCAGGTAGCCGGACCAGCGGAGGAACACCGCGAGTGCGACGATCGCGAACGCGACGACGACGGCGAACACCGCAGTCTCGGACTCGAACGCCATTGGTTCTCGAACCGTCCCGGAACTCGATAAATCGTTCCGTCGCGGACCGGCGTCGAGCGATCCCGATCGATCGCGCCGCTTTCAGCGCGGCCCCGATCGGGCCACGTACAGCGTTCCGTCCCGGATCGTCCTCCGCTCGACCGGCACGGCGGGCTGGTCGCCGCCGAGCGTCGTAAACAGGAAGTCGGCGTCGGCCTCGCGGGCGACGTCGAGCGCGGGGCGGTGGAGTTCCGGCGGAAGGTTCCGCGCGTAGATCGCGCCGGCGTCGGCGTAGATCGACGGGTCGGGGTCGACGACGTCGTCGCGGACGAACCGGACGCCGTCAGGTACCTCGAACGCGTGAACGTCCGTCGCGGTGACGGCAATGCCCCGTTGAACGAGCGCCGCCGCGAGCTCGGTCCGGCGGCCGACGCCGACCTCGACGACGCGATCGTAGTCGGCGAGGTAATCGCACATTGTCTCGGATTCCCGGCGAGAGTGGGACACGGCGGGACGTTTATGCTGTCCGCGGCCTAAGCCCTTGCTATGCTCGTCGATATCGTACCGGTCGGCAACGTGCCCGCGGCGGTCAAGCGGGCCGCCTCGTCGGCGTTGCGATCGGTCTACGACTGCGACGTGACGATCAACGAGTCGCAGTCGGTCCCGAACGGCGCGTACGATTCCGGGCGGAATCAGTACTGTGCGGAGACGTTCATCCAGTTGGCCGAGCGCGTCGGCCGCGGCGAGAAAAACATCGCGATCACCCCGCACGACCTCTTCTACCGACGTCGGAACTACGTCTTCGGGCTCGCCTACCTCGACGGCAGCGGCAGCGTCGTCTCGACGTACCGACTCCAGACCTCAAGCGACGGCGGCTTCTCGACCAAGAGCGCGAGCGAAATCTTCGAGGATCGCGTGCGCAAGGAGATCGTCCACGAGATCGGCCACACCTACGGCCTCGAACACTGCGACAACAACCGGTGCGTGATGAACTTCTCCCCGACGGTCCGCGAGGTCGATATCAAAGAGCAGAACCTCTGTGGAAGCTGTCAGCGGCTGATCGGCTGAGGGAAACCCGGCCGCCGTCTTTCGAGGGAGGGATATATCGGTACCGCCGCAATACTTCGGAACCTAGAACACGTATGGAATCCGACGAGAGCGAAACGTTCGAAATCGGCGGCGAGTTGACCGTCCGCAGACTCGGGTTCGGCGCGATGAGCCTCGGTGGATCGAACAATATGCACTGGCCCGACGACGTCGACGGCGCGAAGCGCGTCCTCGAACGCGCGGTCGATCTCGGCGTCGATTTCGTCGATACCGCGGACATGTACGGTAACGGTTCGAGCGAGTGCGTCGTCGGTCGGACGATCAACGTCGACCGAGACGACATCGTCGTCGCGACGAAAGGCGGCATCCTCAAACAACCGGACGCGAGCACCGCCGTCAGCGGCGATCCGGCGTACCTGAAGAACGCGGCGCTTCGCAGCCGCGTTCGGCTCGAGACCGAGGTCATCGACCTCTACCAGCTCCACACGCCGGATCCCGACGTGCCCATCGAGGACTCGGTGACCGCCCTCGCCGAATTGAAAGACGAGGGGCTCGTCCGCCACGTCGGCCTCAGCAACGTCGACGTCGAGCAACTCGAACGCGCTCGCGACGTCGCCGAGATCGCGACCGTCCAGAACTACTACAACATCGCCAACCGCGACCAAGAGGACGTCCTGTCCGCCTGCGAGGACGCCGGAATCGGGTTCGTTCCCTACTCGCCGATCGACAAGGCGGCCCTCGACGGGTGCGAGGCCCTCGACGAAGTCGCCGACGCACACGACGCCTCTCGGTACCAGATCGCGCTCGCGTGGTTACTCGAACGCTCGGACGTCACGATTCCCATTCCGGGCACCTCGAGCCTCGAGCACCTCGAAGCGAACGTCGCCGCGGCGTCGATCGACTTGACCGACGAGCAGCTGGCGCGACTCGACGATGCGCACTGACTCGTCGAGAATCCGCGCAGTTCGAGACCGAGACGACCGTCGTCAGGGCGCGTAGTAGTACTCGCCCTCGCCCTTCTGTCGCTTGTCGAGTTGCGAGTCGGGCTTGTTGATCCGCGGTCGGGAGGTCCGCTCGTCCCGGCGGAAGGTGACGTTCAGGTTCGCGAGGAACTCGTTCATGCCGTCGCGCATGGGCTGGGGTTGGCCCGCTCGGCCGTGAACGGCGGGTTCGCCGTCAAAGACCATCAGCCGATCGGCGAGCAGGTCGATCATGTAAATGTCGTGGTCGATGACCAGGACGGTCGCGTCCTGCTGTTCGGCGTAGCGCCGGATCGCGCTGGTCGCCTGCACCCGCTGTTCGACGTCGAGGTGGGCCGAGGGCTCGTCGAGCAGGTACAGATCGGCCGAGTCGGAGAGGCAGGCCGCGATCGCGACCCGCTGGCGCTCACCTCCCGACAGATCGGAGAGGTTCTGCTCCATGATCCGCTCTAGCTGCAGCGGCTGGGCGATCTCGGTGTTCCAGTACGAGGAGCCGAACTGGTCGGTGATGGAGGAGAGGAAGGCGTCGACCCGCATGTGCTGGTCGATCGTGACGTACTGCGGTTTGTACGAAATCTCGAGGTCCAGATCGGCGTCGCCCTCGTCGGGTTCGAGGTTGCCCGTCAGCAGTTTCGCGAACGTCGACTTCCCGATCCCGTTCGGGCCGACGATTCCGAGGACCTCGTTCTCGCGGATCTCGCCGCCCTCGACCTCCAGGGCGAACTCGTCGTCGCCGTAGCTCTTGGTGAGGTCGGGGTACTCGACGAGGGTGTCGCCGTGGCTGGCGCTCCGCGGGGCGTGTTCCTGGAACTCGATCGCGCCCGGGCGGATCCGCATGTTCTCGTTGTCGAGGTAGCCCGCGAGGTACTCGTTGATCCCGTTGCGGACGGACTTGGGCGCGGTGATGACACCGTAGGCGCCCGGCTCACCGTAGGCGACGTGAAGCGTGTCCGCGAGCAGGTCGAGGATCGCCAGGTCGTGCTCGACGACGAGCATCGACCTGTCCTCCTCCTCGGCGAGTTCGCGGATCAGCCGCGCCGCCGTCACTCGTTGGCCGATGTCCAGGTACGGCGTGATCTCGTCGAGGAAGTAGAAGTCCGTATCCCGCGCGAGCGTCGCCGCGATCGCGACCCGCTGGAGTTCCCCGCCGGAGAGGTCGTCGATCGACTGTTCCATGACGGGTTCGATCGAGAGCCGCTCGGCCAGGTCGTCTAAGACGTCGCGCTCGTCGGTTCGCTCTAGGAGTTCGCGGGTGTTGCCGTCGAACTGGTTCGGAATCTGATCGACGTACTGGGGCTTTCGGGCGACGGTGACATCGCCGTCGCGGACGTCGGCGATGTAGTCCTGCAGTTCCGTCCCGCGGTAGGCCTCGAGCACGTCGTCCCAGTCGACGGTCTCGTCGTACCGGCCGAGGTTGGGTTCGAGTTCGCCCGCGAGGATGCGGACGGCGGTCGTCTTTCCGATCCCGTTCGGTCCCAGAATGCCGGTAACCTGCCCCTCCTGGGGCGCCGGCAGGCCGTACAGCGAGAAGGCGTTCTCGCCGTAGCGGTGGGCCGGATCGTCCTGCAGTTCCTGGGGCAGGTTGATGATCTCGATCGCGTCGAACGGACACTTCTCGACGCAGATGCCGCAGGTCTCGCCGAGACAGATCTCCTCGGAGATGTGGACCTGATCCGGTTGGCCCTGGTCGGCCTCCTCGCCGCGCAGGGTGATACACTCCTTGCCCGTCCGGTTGGGCGGGCAGTAGTTCTTACACTCGTAGCTACAGCGATCGGGCTGGCACCGATCGAGGTCTACGACGGCGATACTGTCGTCGGCCATCTCAGTTGGCCCCCGCGGTGAGCAGGATTCCCCACGTGATGAACCACATCGAGAACGTCATGAACGTGACGAAGAGGTAGTGTTTCGGCCCGATCTCGTCTTCGTCGTAGATTCCCGAGGCGCTGAGCACCGGAAACTGCACGAGGATCGCACCCGCGATGAGCAGCAGCGCCCGCGTATCCTCCGCCGCGTTGCTGGAGACCCCGATCCAGATCGCGGAGACGAGGGCCGCGCCGACGCCGATCAGCGCGGCGACTGCCGTCACGCTGATCGAGCGAATGTGCTCGCGTCGGTCGCTGATCGTTTCGGTCGACATGAGCGTAACTCCGAGATCGGTGGTGAAAAGGGGTTCGGGTTCGATACGATCGTTCGCCGCCGACACGGTTCCGTCTACCGCTGCGCGTAAATACGATCTGACGGCGTCAGGTAGGCGTCACCCGACGACGATGTAATCGTTGTCCACGTTGACGCCGGTGTCTCCGGTCCAATTGGTCCCGCTGTTCGCATCGGATTCGCCGGTTCCGAGGTCCGGTGCATCCCCTTCGTCGACGGTTCCCGAATCGAAGCTGGGATCGACGGGGCCGGTGCTTCCGGGATCGTTCCCCACGCCGGAAGCGACGTCGGTCGAGTTGCCCGCGCCGGGATCGATCGTGATACTCGGCCGTCCAGGATCGACGCCGGCGCGTTCGACCTCGACGTAGACGATCAGGTCGTTGAAGTTCGGGTCGTGAGTCCGGTCGGGATTTCGATCGTAGGCGTCGATCGCGTCGTTCCAGAGCGCGTTGATACCGTCCTCGTCCGTCGACTCAGTGTTCTCGAACAAGAAGACGAACTCGCCGGGACCGAGATCGAGCTCATCGTCCCCCTCTTCGACGAGCCCTCGTCGCTCGAGGACTTCCGTGGCGCTTAGCTGCTGATCCGTCCCCGCGGGAAGCGCTGGAATCGTGTTGTTTTCAGCGCTTCTGACCCTGACGTTCTGGAGTTTCTGACCCTGCGAAGCGTCGATCGGTCCGAACTCGATGGATTGGGGTGCGTCGGTACACCACGTGAAGTCGCGGTCAGCCGGACCGTTGTAGTGAGGGAGCGCGTTCGGGTCGGTCGTTTCAGCCTGACACGTCCGGTATCTCGTATTCCGCAGCGTGAGTTCCGTCTCGTCCTCTATCGTAAAGTTGTACGTATAGCTGTCGTCGGTTTTGTCTTGCCAGGTCGGTCCAATATTGATATTGTCACCGTTCTCCGGATTATCGAAGGAGTGTTCCGTTTCTCCGTTGGTCACGATATCGAGCGTCATCGGAGCAAGGTTGTGAACGCGTGTTCTATCCCACCACCTGCCCATCCACCCGTCGCCGGAGACCTGCGTGCCGAGGACCTCGACGGAGACTTCCGCGTCTTCGATGTCTCCAAGTCCGACTCGTCCGGGATCGACGCCTGCGGTAACGTTGAACGGGATTGTCATCTCGTTGTCTTCCGTCCGTATCGTCGCCGTGTACTCTCCATCGAGGAGATTACTCTGATTGAGTTCGAACGAGACCGTCCCGTTTTCGCCGAACGAGCGGACGACGGTGTCGCTGCCGAGGTCTCCGTAGGGGTCCTCGTCCTCGAGTTCGTCGGGCATCTCGTCCATGTACTCGAGTTCGAGGCCGACTTCCTGCTGACCGTCGTCGACACCGACGTTGTGCAGATCCACGCTAATCGTGACGGTGTCGTTGACCGTCGCGGTCCCGTTCGATAGTTCGAACGCCGTTCCAGGCTTGCCGAAGTAGAACGATCCGGGTTCGCTCAGTCCCTCGCCCTCGGCCACGATGTCGTACTCGTAGACCGTTCCGTGCTCGAAGTCGTGGTTGGCCGGATCGATCTCGAGTGCGACCGTTTCACGGCTGTCGCCGGCTACCGTTACCGATTCGGTGTGATTGACGTTCGCCTCCGGAATCGTCACCGTGAGCGGCCGATCGATCTCGTGGGGATAGGTGTTCGCGACCTCGGCGGTGACGGTGAACGTGGTTCCGTCGTCTTCGACGATCTGCCCGCTTCCGACGCCCCTGTCTTGAATGACGGCGAACGCGTTCCCGTCGCCGCTCAGTTTCCCTTCGACGGTTCCGTCTGCGGTACTGTCGGGACCGCTCGGATCGTCGCCGGCTTCGACTGTGAAGCCGTTCTCTCCTGGCGGCAGGGAGCTTCGGTTTACCGTCCACTCGACCGTTCCGGTGGCCCCGTACTCGAGGTTCAGCGTTTTGGTGTCGTTGGCCTCGAAGTCGTCGAAGCTGATGGTTACGTCCTTCTCTCCGCTCTCAACGCCGATATTTCGGACGACGGCGCGTATCGTTGCGTTTTCGGTGCCGTGATCCGTTTCGATGTCGGTTACGTTGAAGTGCGTCCCAGATCTGCCGATGTAAAACGCGCCCGGCTGATCGAGTTTCGATCCGTTTTTCGTCGTGATCATGTATTCGTACGCATTCCCGGGCTCGAGTTTGTCTTCGTACGAAGCCCGCTCGATCTCGACTTTCCGATCTTTCGTTTTGTAGCCGGGTACGGCCCCCCCGCCGGATTCTTCGACCGCCCCGTCATCGATCGAGACGGTCATCGTTGGCGAGGTAGCAGTCCCGCTGCCCGTATTATTCAGCCTTGCTTCAAATTGTAGTGTGTCACCAAACACGACACGTTGGTCACTGGTTCCAGCAGTCTCTTTCAGACCGAGATCCTCTTCGATGAGAAGCTGTGGGTTATCGGTGGCTTCTCTGATATTCGTAATATTCACCACGACGGTTTTCGGCCCGTTGTAACTCACGGTCGCGTTCTCGTGGCTCCC
Organism: Halosolutus gelatinilyticus; assembly: GCF_023028105.1. Lineage (NCBI taxonomy): Archaea > Methanobacteriati > Methanobacteriota > Halobacteria > Halobacteriales > Natrialbaceae > Halosolutus > Halosolutus gelatinilyticus. The sequence continues at coordinate 1,133,002 of NZ_CP095491.1, read as the reverse complement.
GATCTCGTCCTCGAGATATCGATACCACCCTTCGTGGTACGAACTCGTAATTCGGACCGAGACGTTCTCGCCGTCGGAGTTTCTAGCGGCGTCGTTGATACGCTCGGTCAGCTTACTCGCTTCGTCGTAATCCGCCCGTGCAACCGGATCGTCGGTGCTCTCCTCCGCCGATTCGTTGATCTGCAATATCGTTAGCTGTAACGAGTCGCCGTCGTACTCGATCTGCGGTTCGGATTCGATCAGAACTTCGTCGCCGGTATCCTCCCAAATGCCGCCGCCCTGATGGGCGATCGTTCGATCCTCGAGTTCGAACTCGAGCGCGCCGAGGGTTCCGCCGGCACTGGCGTTGTTGTCGCCTCCGTACCACGTGACTTCTATCTCGCCGTCATCGATGATACTCACCTGGCTCTCCGGAATTCCGTCGATCGGTAGCTCCTGTTCCTGTCCCGTCGAGGCGGCTGTCTGGAGCCGATGATCCGTCTCGTCGACGTACAGTTGCACCCGTTCGTGGTTGGCCCCCGATTCGAGGGAGTCTATCATCGCGGATCCGGCGGTGAATACCAACGCGACGCCAATTCCCACCATCGCGAACAGTATGACAAGCGCGATAAGCGGACTTACTCCTCGATCGCTCTCGGACCCCTCTCCACCCTGATCATTCATTAACTTATAACTTTGAACTAATAGTATAAAAAATCTATCTTCACCGGTACAATTTCCCCGGATCTTCGGACGGACCGAGCCTCAATACACGTGGTCCTCCTCGCGGTCGGAGTCGAGCGATCGAAATATCTGCCATAGTCGTTCCTGAACTGTAGGTTTGGAAACGCCGCTCATCGTCACCGACTTCCTCGAGCAGGCGCAAACCTACAATACGGCGTCAGGAAACGATCGTCGGAATCGACGACGATCGGCAAGATTCAGAAGTACGAGCTGCGCCAACGGGAACGGGACGAAGAGGAGCGGCTGATCGGCGAGAGTGAGACGGATCGATAGTTCGGAAATCCGACCAATCCTGACCAGCTAGTCAAATACGGAATCTCTACATTTCGAGCACTCACAAACGATTTTTCTGGATGTATTGGTAAGAAATATTCTCCGCGAGTGCTTCCTGTAAGGCTCAACTTTTATACTGCTGGGTGCTTTCGATTCGTAACATGGTAGAGACCGACGGGGAGGAGATCGAGGACTTGCCACCGAGCGCGAAACTCGTCTTCAAGGTTCTGGAGTACGACGGCCCGCTGACGCAGAAACAAATCGTCGAGGAATCGATGCTTTCCGCTCGAACCGTTCGGTACGCGCTCGAACGTCTCGAAGAGATCGGCATCGTCGACGAGGATATCTACTTCGCAGACGCCCGACAGAGCCTCTACCGGATCGAAGAACCGGTCGCGGCCGACGGTAACGGCGTCGAGGAGTCCCCCAAGAAAGACGCCTGCTGCGCCGAGTAGCTCGCGGAAACGGCAGGTTATTTTTCTCGCGGTCACCGCGTTCGTACATGGACAAAGAGCGGTTACCACGGTGGGGCTGGTTGCTGATCGGGTTGTTGATCGCGGCGATCGCCGCGAATCTGGTCACGTTCGTCGTGCTTCGTCCGGCCGGCCTCCCCGACGAGTATCAGGTGATTCCGATCATCACCGCGATGGCGCCGGTATTGATCTACGTCGGCATCTGGCACGACGAGGAGCGTCAGGCGTACTGGGAGCACTCCCGCGAACACATTGTCGGCGACGTGCTGTTCGTCGTCGCCGGCGCGGCGCTCGGCTCGTCCGTGGCGCTCGTGACGATCGTCGAGTTCGGCCTCTGGCAAATCGTTCAGGACGTCATCACGATGGGCACGGGGTTTGTGCTCTCGTGGGGACTGTTCTGGTGGCGCAATCCCGACCTGTATCGCGACGGATCGGACCGGTAGCGCGGCCGCGATCGTCCCGATCGGTCGCGTTCGCGGACGGTTTCGATCGTCCCGACTGATCGACCTCGCGTTCGTGACCCGTCGCAACGCGACCGACCGACCGGACTCCCCGACCGTCGCGATCGTCGATACGCTTATTCTCGCGTACGAACACCACCGGGCATGGCTCCGACGCTCGTGAACGCAGCCGTCGGCGTGCTCCTCGGCCTCGCGTTACTGGGGGCGGCGCTCGATCGACGATCGCTCGTCGTCGTCGCGATCGCGGCCGCGCTGCCGGATCTCGACGCCGTCGCCGGGCTGGTCGTCGTCGGGGCGACGAACGTGCTCCTGCACACGCTGTTGATTCCGGCGGCCGCGTTCGTCGCGCTCTACTGGGAGACGCGCTATCGCGATCGTTCGCGGCTCGGCGATCGGTACGGCTGGTACGGCGTCCGGGTCGGCTGGGTGGCCCTCGCGGCGTTCGTCGTCGCCGGGATCGGGCTCGACTGCTTCACGACCGGCGCGAACCTCCTGTATCCGCTGCACGATCGGTTCTACGCCGTCTCGGGTCGGCTCCTCGTGTCGACGCAGCACGGGCTCGTCCAGACGATCGCCGACGGCGGGGCGCCCCTGTGGCTCTCGTCGCCTGGGACGACCGAGACGTACCACGTCGAAACGTGGCTGAACCCGACGCCGGGAACCGGGATCGAGACGGGCGTCGAACGGCGACTGCACCTGATCGACGCGGGCTGGCAACTACCCGTCGTCGTCGCGGCGGGGATCGCCGCCGCCGTTCGACTGCGGGAGGTGCGCTGATGCCGTCAACGGTCGTCCAGCTGGGACTCGCCGCGGTGCTGGCTGCGGGGTTGTTAGCAACGGCGTACGATCGCCGGGCGCTCGCTGTCGTGCTCGTCGTCGGCGTCGTTCCCGAGGTGGACGCGCTGGCCGGGCCGTGGCTCCCCGGCGCCCACCGGGCGCTGTTACACACCCTGCTCATTCCGATCGCCGCCGGCGCGTGGCTCTGGTGGGACACTTGCTACCGGGACCGATCGTGGCTGCGCGATCGGTGGGGTACCCGAGGCGTCAGGATCGCCTGGGTCGCCCTGTTCACCCACGCCTTCGCCCACGTGCTGCTCGATTACGCCCACCTCGAAGGAATCAACGCCTTCTACCCGGTCTACGATCGGTTCTTCCGCCTCGAGGGAGAACTCTTCCTCTCGACGACCGACGGACTCCTCCAGACGTTCGTCGATATCGGCACCGAGACCGACGTCGGTGCGGGCGGCACCACCGCCAACACGCACGTCGCCAATCCGATCGAACCGACCGCCGATCCGACGCCGGAGGGACCCGTCGATCGGCGCTTCCCGATCGCCGAGCAGGGGTGGGAACTCTTTTTCGCGGTGACTGGGCTGTTCGTGCTCGTCGCTCGGCGATTCCAGGATCGACGCGACGAGTGAGGTGAACTGGGAAATCTTGGACAGGTCTGTTCGATCGCAGTTCCTACGACGGGTACTTGGGCACTGAAAACACCGCGAAAGCCCCTGGCGCTGTCGACTCCCAGGGCTCGCTGTGGTCCTCACCTCACTTCGTTCGGTTGCGGTCCTTGCGTCGCCCGGGTTCGTCGACAGCGTCAGCCCCTTTCCTTCCCGCCCGCGGTGGCTTGGCCGATCAGCCGGTACGGGTGGGGATGAAAGGGGCTGCTGCACTCGATGAGCGAGACGAAGCAAGCACTGGACCGAGCGGGGTGAGGGAAGCGCGCAGCGAGTCGCAGCCATCGAGCGTAGCAGGGGCTTTCGCGGTGTTCTCAACCGGCTCAATGCGGTGTTGTGCTCTTCTACGATCGGCAACCTACGACGGGACGACCGTGATCGGATCCTTCCGATCGATCGCGCGCTCCAGTTCGTCCGCAATAGCACTACCGCGCGAGACCTGGATCTCGCCGCCGCGGCTCACCGTCGCGGTGAACAGGTAGTCGCCGGCGGCCTGCACCTCGACGGTCTCGCCGTGGTTGCCGTCGACGGGGATGACGATGTGCCGGGAGGTGATCTCGGGCTGGACGAGCTGGCCGGCCTGGCTCGCGCCGCCACCGCTGCCGTCCGCGGTGGCGCCGCCTGCTCCGTAGTCGGGGTTCTCGTCGTGCGTTCGGACGTCGATGTCGATCCCCAGCCGGTTTTCGATGTCCGTGATGCGGCCGCCGCCCTTGCCGATGACGCTGGAGATGTCCTTTTCCTCGACGTAGACGACCGCCTTGTCCTGGCTCTTGAGCTGGACGTCGACGTAGCCGCGGGCGACCGATCGGATCTCGCGTTCGATCTCCTGTTTGGCGATGCGATCGACGCCGGACTCGTTCGCGGGGCCACCCTCCTCGTCTTTCAGGGGGACGGTGACGACCTGGCGGTTGAACGTGTAGATCTCGTACTCTGGTTCGCTGGTCTGGAAGTCGGTGACGAGGATGACGGGCCGGGCGAGGTCCTCCTCGGTGAGTCCCGCCGGGACCTTGACCTCGGTCTTGACGTCGTACACCTTGGCGATCTCGCCCGCCTCGACGTAGACGACGGTGTCGACGATCTGCGGGATCATGCCCAGCTCGACGCGGCCGATGAGTCGCTGGAGGGCGTCGATCGGCCGGGTCGCGTGGACGACGCCGATCATGCCGACGCCGGCCAGGCGCATGTCCGCGAAGACCTCGAAGTCGTTGGTCTTGCGGACCTCGTCGTAGACGGTGTAGTCCGGGCGAACCATCAGTAGGGCGTCGGCGGTCTTCTCCATTTCGCCGCCCAGTTCGGTGTACTGGGTGATCTCGGGGCCGACTTGCAGGTCCCGGGGCTTTTCCATCGTCTTGACCGCGTACTCGTGGTCGGTGAGGTAGCGCGCGATCGCCTGAGCGAGCGTCGACTTCCCGGCGCCGGGAGACCCGGAGACGAGGACGCCGCGCTGGCGCTCCAGCAGGCGCTCTTTGAGTTCGTCGGCGTGCTCGTAGTCCTCGATGTCCGTCTGGGCGATCGGCCGCACGGCGGTGATCTCGATCCCGTCCGCGAACGGCGGCCGGCCAATCGCGATCCGGTAGTCGCGGAACTGGACGATCTTCATCCCGGGTTCCGAGAGCTCGATGAAGCCACCGGGGGCCTCCTTGGCGCTGTCGACGACCTCGCGGGCCCACTCGTCCATCTGCGCCTCGTCGGTGGGTTCGTCGGCGATCTCTTCGTAGCGCATCTCGCCGAGTTCGCCCCGCTTGGCCATCGGCACGGTATCGGTCTTGAGGTGGACGCTCATCGTCTGGTCGTCGAAGAAGTCCTCGATCGCGAGCGTCCCAACCTCGCGGATCTCGGGGGAGACGTGCTCGACGTCAAGTCCCTTGGCCCGGGCGACTTCGGCCTGGACGACGTCGCTCGTGAGGAACGTGGCATCTAAGCCCTCGGCGATGTCGCGGATGAGCGCGTCGATCTCGCCCTCGGAGGCGTGGCCGCGCTCGATCGCGCTCGGCCGGTCGCCGACGTACTCGAGTTCGATGACGCCCTCGTCGGCCAGGTCGGCGAGACGCTGGAGCTCTTCCAGGCCGTCCCACCCGGTGTCGATCCCGTCGTTGGCCTGCGCTTCGAGTTCCGCGACCACGGCTTCCGGTACCGAAATCGTCGCTCCCTCGAACTGCCCGTCTTCGATCGTCGCCGAGACGCGGCCGTCGATGACCACGCTCGTATCCGGCACGACGTGCATACCCGAACTCGGGTACGTACGCCCATAAGGGTGTCCACGTCAGCATCCGGTCGATTCCCCGGCGACCGGGGGATCGCTCGCTCGTCGATCCGTCCGCGTCTCCGGGTCGGCGGTCGGTGCAATCAACTCGCTGGCCCGCCAAGGCGGTGATATGACAGTCGTCGAGGTAACGCGGGAACTCGTCTCGATCCCGAGCCACGAGGACGAAACCGCCGCCGGCGATCGCATCGAATCGTGGCTCCGCCGCGAGACCGACGCCGACGTGCGGCGCGACGAGGTCGGCAACGTAATCGCGCACAAGGGAGCCGGCGAGAAGTCCCTGGCGCTGGTCGGCCACCACGACGTGGTCGCGCCGGCGACGTCGCAGGTGGCCGACGCCGATGAGGGCGGTATGGAGTACGCGATCGACGAGCGCGACGGTCGCCTCTACGGGCGCGGCGCGGCGGATATGAAAGGCGCCGTCGCGGCGGCGATGCTCGCGTTCCGAGATGCCGATTCCGCCGGCGAATTCGTCTTCGCCAGTTTCGTCGGCGAGGAGGTCGGCGGCGTCGGCGCGCGCCACGCGATCGATCGGGGGTTCGCGCCCGACTACGCCATCGTCGGCGAAGGGTCGACGGGCTACTCCGCGCCAGGCGTGACGGACGTGGCCGTCGCCCACAAGGGTCGCCGGGGGAGCACGATCGTCGCTCGCGGCGAATCCGCCCACGCGAGCGAGGCCGATGCCGGCGAGAACGCGATTTATCGCGCGACGGACGCCGTGGACCTCGTCCGGGAGATCGACCCGCCGTCGATCGAGGTCGCCGGCGAGACGATCGCAGGGAGCGTCGTCGTCACCGAGATCGCGGGCGGCACGGCGTGGAACGTCGTCCCCGATCGCTGTGAACTCGCCGTCGACGAGCGGACGGTGCCCGGCGAGCGCGCCCCGATCGATCGCGTCGAGGCGATCCCGGGGGTCGAGTGGACCGTCGACCAGGACCTGCCGCCGATGCGCTGCAGAGACGAGGCGTTCGCCGAGACGGTGCTCGACACCGCCGCTGCGGCACAATCCGGTTCGCCCAAGCTGGTGACGAAACCCCACGCGACCGACGCGGGGTGGCTCGCCGACGCCGGAACCGAGTGCGTCGTCTGCGGCCCCGCGGAACCCGGCGAGGCCCACACCGACGACGAGAGCGTCTCGATCGACGTCCTCGAACGGTGCGAGGCGATCTACCGGCGAGCGGCCGAACGCTGGCCTCGGTGATCTGCCTTACCGGCGGTTCGATCGATCGTCGATCATGCTCTCGTCGCCCTCCGCCTCGTTCGCGTCCATTCGTTTCTCCCGTTCGGTGAGGTTCTGGCTCCCGCACTCGGGACACACGTTCTGTTCGATGTAGAACCCCTTGCCGCACTCGTTACAGGTATAGGGCGCCGCCGCCGACCGTTTCGCCTCGTGGGTGAATTTGCCGACCGATCGGCCGAGGGTCTCGAAGAGTTTCATCTGTCGTACTTGGTCGCGAGCGCGGATAACCGTTCGTCGCGATCGAGCGTAGTGTTCAGATTATCCGATGATGGCCGGCGGCCCGAGCGTAGGTGCAGCGTATCCGAAAGTGGGACGCAATCAATCGAGAACACCACGAAACCCCCTGGCCTTGGGCGGGAGCTACGCTCCCGCGATACTCGAGAGAGCAGTGCTCTCTCGCTGCACTCGACCGCCGGGACTCGCTGTCGTTCGAAAGACCGGATGCCGGCAGGAGCGTTCGTGGCGTTCGTAATCGCTCCACTCCCGACACCCGTCTCCGCGATCGGGTCAAAAAATCCGACTGCCGCGTCCGCGTCGCGCCGCTCGATCAGGTGCCCGGCACGCCGACGGCCTCGAAGCCGGTGACGCCGACCAGCGCGAGGACGTACAGCGCGATCAGCACGGTGACCCACGCGACGAGCGCGATCATCGCCGCGGCGGTCCATTCGCCGGGGTATCGGAAGTTGATCACCGCGACGTAGGCCAGCAGGGCGAGTAGCGGTCCGAGCAGCGGGATCCACCCGACGAAGAAGCCGACGACGGCCCAGACGATCGCCCCGATTAACGCGGTGACGATCGCGTGATCGAAGCTCGAGGCGCCGGTGATCGCGCGCGCGCCGACGTAGATGCCGAGCGCGCCGATGAGCAGACTGACGACGAACACGATGATCGATGCAAGGACCATATCAGACGAACCGTCAGCCAAGGCGAATAGCCCACGGCTTGCAATTTCGGCCCGAATTGCACTGCGATCGCGGCCCGCGGCCGCGAAACCCCCGCTCGCGGGCCACACGGCGGCCGCGCGAGTCCCTGTAACATTATAGGTTCACCAAGTTATCACTAACAACAGGGCGTGAATATCTGACGGCCAAACTGGGCTCGAAACGCGTAACCAGTGCGACCGTTCGTCGAGCGGGTTGAGGGCTGGTGTCGATCGTCCAGGCCCGCGGATACACCGACCTCTCAATGGCCTTCCAGACCGGGTTGGTGCCGAGCGTGATCTGGATCGGCGCTGTCGGGGTGTTCTTCTACCGAAACCCGGTGCACATCGTACCACTCGAGCGGGGTACCCGGTGAGGGGACGACCGACCGCGTCACGAACCCGCTGACTAACGCGTGATCGCGAGGAGGGGCACTCCCGCCGAGCCGGGCGACGAGCGTCTTGTCCGCGATCGGCGTCGTGGAACACGACCGGCGAGATGGCGCGGTCGCAAAGGTTGGCGATTGCGGCCAGCGGTTCGAAGACTGTCGTCCCGCCGATCGACGCGAGCGAATCGTCCGCCCGCTTGCAGCCAGTGATCGGTCGTCGCCCTCTGCAATTCGGCCAGGGAGCGGGAAATTCCCACTAGTTTCCTCCATTATCTCCCGCGTCGTATCGTCTCTGGTTGACAAGTGCGGGAAACCAGCCCTCGAAACCAGCGATAAGCGATCGGGGACGCCACGGGCAGGATGACCGATGAGGCCACGATAATGGACGAACTCACACGACTCGACGGCGTATCGCGCAGAACACTACTGAAAGCCAGTGCAGTCGGAACGAGCGCGCTGGGACTGGCAGGCTGTACGGGCGCGGACGCATCGCAGGACGCTCCCGCTCCGGAACTCGACCTCGAAACGTCGGAGGCGGACACGGAGTTTGGAACCCTTCAGGCGGAACGTGCGGAGAACTCGTACGTCGGCCCGATCGACGACGGCCAGGCGATCGGCATCGCCTCTCTCGACGACGTTGGCGCTGGAGATACCCGGGATCTCGACGACGCGATCGTCGTTCAGCTGTACGACCGCGAGAACCTCGCGATCGCGATCGGCGAGGTCGGTGCTAACGGGGCAGCGACGCTTTCGAGCGTCGAGCAAAGCGACTTCGACGCCACTGTGAAGCTTACTATGGAGAGCGACGCCGTGTCCGGGACGGTGACCTTCCGCGGAGAGTCATCCGACCCGTTCACAGCGGACGCCGCCGCCGATATCGCCGGCGTCTACTGGGCGCACGGAACTGACGAGGAGTCCGATGCCAGCGGCGGTTGGGTCGTTCTCTCCGACGGCCGTCAATGGGGCTGCATTTGCATTCCGCCGTTCACCTCCCCTTGCTGTACGTTGCATCTCTAACGGTCTCGGCACGGATCGGCGGCGCTTCTGATCTCAGGAGCTCACGACAGAGGAACCAGGGGAGCTTGGACCGGACGGATCGGCCGCCGTACGGGACCAGCGCGTTTGCGCTCCGCGCGCCGTCTATCCGCTCGACCCGTACTGAGCGTTCTGTCCCGTTCTCAGCGGGCTGATAGACCGCGCGTATTCGCGTTTCTTCCAGCACGATCGTCACATTCCACCTCACTGCTGCCAGAAGAGCCGCGGCGGATAGCGGCGGCGACTTCAGCGACCGATCCCGCGAATTGCAGGCGTTATCACTGACGTAACTCGGTTTCTCGGAGTTACTGTGCGCGTCGCGTGACGGAACGGTTATCGCGCTGGCAGTTGTGTGTTAACACACAACGTGGTGTTTGCCTGGCAATCCGTCGACGAGCCCGACCCGGAATCTGAACTCCAGGGTGTCGTCGGGCATCTTCACCCGTCGGGGTACCGGACCGTACCGAGAGTGCTCTGGCACACCCGGGAGATAGAAGCGCAACTCGCCGAGTCGGCCGGGCTGGTCGGTTACGCCCTGCGCGCCAAAGTAGCCCAGCGGAAGTTCTGGGCGGTTGCCGTGTGGGACAGCGATGAAGTGCTCCAACGATTCGTGGAGAGCGATCCGCACGCGGGGATCAAAACGGCGCTTAAGCGGGAGATGGAGGACAGTTGGTTCAGGCGGTTCGATGTGAGCGGCGAGGACGTCCCGCTGGACGTCGACGAGGCTCTCAAACGAGTCTGAGAGCAACTCTCCTCTGGGTAGCGAACGCAGTCGTGTTTTACGGGACGACGCACACCGACCACCGACCCGTCATCGTGACCGGTCTCTCGGGACTAATGCTGCTGGGGCTGGCCGGTTGGCTCGCCGGATCGGTCACCGACGGATAAGACGGGGATAGACGTGCGAAGCGATCGGTCCCTCGGAGCGACCGGCGGTTCGCGTTCGGCCACACGCACCGTTCACGGCGCTGGGATCGGTTTATCTCGTCACGGGTCGATCGATGCTGTAGGCACGAGAAATCGTCAGTTTGACTCGGCCACTCAGATTATGGAACCACGCATCACCGTCATTACCCTCGGAGTCGGCGACCTCGAACGATCGCTCGAATTTTACCGCGACGGCTTAGGGTGGCCGACGGACGGCATCGTCGGCACCGAATTCGAGGGCGGCGCGGTCGCCTTCTTCCCGTTAGACGGGGGCTTGCAGCTCGCCCTCTACCCGAAACAGCAAATCGCGGACGACGCGAACGTCGACGAAACCGCGGCGAGTCCCGCGGAGTTCACCCTCGGCCACAACGTTGCATCGAAAGACGCGGTCGACGCCGTACTGCGGACGGCGGAGGAAGCGGGCGCGGAGATCACCGACGCGGCCCGCGATCGGGACTGGGGTGGCTATTCGGGTCACTTCCTCGATCCGGACGACCACCTGTGGGAAGTCGTCTGGAATCCGGAGTTCGCGGTCGAAGACTAACCCGTTCGACCGCGGGTTCTCACGCGGTCATCGGGAGCCACCCGCGGATCGCGGGTCGGACGACGGCCGCGCGATCGCCGACGGGTCTTCCCCGCGATCGGCGACTTACTCGTGGCCGGCGCCGTCGAACATCTCGGGTGAGACGACGCAACCGCAGGGGCTGGCGATCGCGGCCATCGGTCCGAGGACCGTGGCCGCCACTACCGTCCCGCCGCACTCCGAACAGGGCGGATACGGGGTCGATTCGTCGGCGGGTCGCTCAGCGCCATCGCTCATCGTCACCTCCGGCGGCGTAGACGAGCGGTGGCGATCGTACTCGTGTGTGGCGATACGTCGATCGTGCGGGACGTTTATATCCCGGTAGAATGAACCGAATCATGGCAACCAATCCCTTCGCGGGTTGGGAAGCCACGTCTCGGGTGCTGGTTCCACCCGGGGCATTTCACTCATGCCCAGTCTCGTTGTCGGGTTGTGGCTTCCGTTCTAGTTGTTGTCGTACCGTGACTTATAACTACTGCAAATTGAGCGGAACAAGCGGATGCGCGTCGAGTCCGGTCGATGACTGTGGTGGCTGCTCGAGGTTGCGTGAAGAGCGGGGTGTCACTGTTCGAGCCGGTTCAGCGATCGGTGATCGCACCGATCCCGTCGAGAAACGGCCCAGTTGGGAGCTGATCGACGGCCCGCGAACCGATCGGAAACGGGCAAGGGAATACGGATGACGGTCAAGTGTACCGATCGCTGGCGAGCACAGCGTGCTGAAGGCGAAATAGAACGTAACACGAACGTTCTTCACCGTGTCGGTTACGTGGATGAGAACCGACCGTTACCTGCGAGCGACAGTGGCGTTCCCCGCCGGAACTACGGTGACGCGATCGAAAATAGCGGTGCCAGTGGGTGATTACGGCCGTGAACGAACACCCTCCTTTTCTCGGCTTCCGGTCCGGTTTGAGACACCCGCGGGGCGAAAAGACGATGACTGATAATAACGAACGCCTGATTGATAGACTCGCGAGCACCGAATCACGCCGATCGTTCCTCGAGAAGAGCGCCATCGCGACCGTCGGCGTGAGCGCCGCGTCCGGCGTCGCGAGCGCACAGGACGACGATGACGATGATGACATCGGCGAAGATCTCGGCGCAGGAACGCGGAAAGCATCGATCTTCCAGAACGACTTCCGACCGGAGGCGCGGTTCTCGTTCGTCTCGGGAGTCATCGACTGGAACCCCAATTACGGCGGAATCGACGGTAGCTGGTTCACGGACTACAACACGCGCACGATTCGGTGGTTTAACACCGGCGAACACGTCCAGTTGTTCGTCGCTAGCGACGCCGAACTCGGGCGGTACGACGACGACCTCGGATTCGTCGTGGACGATGACGACCGGAACCGGCCCCAGGTATACGAGATGAGCCCGGAGTGGACGCTGTTCGAGGGCGATCCGAAGTTGGTCACGGTCGAGTTCGGCCCCGTCGAAGAGGAAATCGAAAATCAGCTTCTCGAGGCGGATACCTGGTGGACAGATCAGCGAGACGCGGCTGCCACCGGCGGAAACGGCGGCAACGTGACCACCGACAGTACCAATACTACCCGCGGCGACTAGATCGTCGATCTCTGGCCGGAGTGGTACTGCGCGCTGTGAACGGTCGTGGATGGTCGCCGTTCCACGTGGGATGCGCTGCTGTCCAGTATCCCTCGATCGCGCCGATCGCACCGCCGGATGAAGCGGCCGTGTCACTATATTACACCAGCGCGATCGCAACGAGAACACTCCCGCCGAGTCCGGCGACGAGGCCGATCGCTCGCGCCAGCCGTTCGCCCCAGCCGACGGTCCGTTCGAGCGACAGGACCGCCGCGATGAGCGCCATCCAGACGACGTTCATCGACCCCACGACCACCATGAACGCGAACAGCGCCCAGCAGCACCCGACGCAGAAGACGCTGTACGCCCAGGTCATCTCGACGGCCCCGCGGACCCCCGGTCGGTGGTGTCCCAGCAGGAACCCGATCGGCGACCGGCAGTACCGGAGACAGCGGTACTTGTACGGCGACAGCTGGTAGCCCGACAGGAGCAGTAGGGTTCCGCCCCAGAGAAGGTCGCCGTGGGCGTGCGCGAGGGTCGCGATCGACACCACCGAATTGACCAGGAGCGGCACGAGACCCGTGAGCGTCCACACGATCGCGTACGTCCCCATCACCGCCCCAATCCGCGCGGCCTTGCCCGCGGTCGACGTCCCGTCGAGCGTCCGGTAGTACAGCCGGAAGAACGGCACCGACGACGGGTACATCATCGCGACCATCATCGCGCCCCACACGAGCAGGTAGAGCCCGACGCCGGTCGCCCCGTTCGAGAGCGCCATCGCCTCCGGAACGCCGGGGTCGGACATCCGCATACCCGTCGGTCCGTCCGGCATCGGGAGCCAGCGGCCGACGATCGCCACCCACGCGAGCAGCGCGAGTACGTACGCGACGAGCGCGACGGCTGGGAGGCGGCGGCGATCGAGTCGCTCCCGGAACGAGTCGCGCGTGACCATGGCCGATCGATCGGAGTGCCCGCTGGCGTCAGGCGTTCGCCAGTTCGAAGTCACAGAGGAACGCGTTGTTCTCCGAGACGTCCCACGCGAACTCGTCGTCGTAGGAGACGGTGGCGGTGGTGGACTTGCCGGTCGTCATCTCTCGGCTCTTCGTGAACGGATGCGGCGCGACCGTGCCGAGCTCCTCGTTGAAGCCGCGTTTCCCGACCACGTCCATGGTGACGACGTCGCCGATTTCGACCGCGAAATCCGCGCCGTCCCGGGTGAACGAGAACGGGGCGGTCGCGACTTCGGCGCGTTCGACGTGGGTCTCGGCGGCGACCGCGAAGACGCCGCCGGCCCGACCCAGGTAGATGTCTTCGATCGCGGCCCGCTGCTCGTCGTCCGCCGCCTCGTCGACGAGAAGGACCACGTGCCACCCGGTGTCCGGGTCCAGCATGACGCCGTCCTCGCTGCGGATGAGCAGCGCCGCGTGGAGGCCACTCAGACCGACGTCCCCGTACCGGCCGTCCGCGATGCGCCACACGATCGACACCGCACAGCGGTCGTCGTCGGGCGGTTCGAACCAGAGGCACTGGCAAACCGCGTCACAGTTGCACGCTTCGACGTAATCGCCCGTGATGGACCAGTCTCGTTTCATTGGTGAACTCCGTGATGTATGCCACCATGTAGCACGATATAGTCATCCGGTGAACGACGATCACCGGGTGATGCCGACGGACGACCCGCTCGGCCTCGTCGGCGCGTTCGCCGAGCGTCCGGAAATCCCATTCTTCGAGGGGCTATCGCAGCGCCGTCCCTCACCTGGGCGTCGCGGACGGTCCGCGGAAGGGTGCGTCCTCCAGGCTCGCGTCCGGCTGCGTTCTCTCGGCCGTCGATCGACCCGCCGTCACGGGACTTCGCGTCCGGCCGCCACCCCGATCGAGAAACGGACTGCATTCGATCCGATCGTCAGTCCTTCCGCGATCGCTCCGAAAACCACGAGGTTGATACCGTTCCTCGTACACCACACGCCCATGGCAACCGATCAGGCCCAGAGTGAGGGGACTGGGGACACCTACGAGGAGTTCGAGGACCGAGTGAGGCGCATCACGAACGTCGGCACCGCCGCCGGCATCCTCCAGTGGGATCAGGAGGTCGTGATGCCCGACGAGGGGACGCCAGCCCGCGCACAGCAGCTGTCGACGCTCTCGTCGATCAACCACGAGATCCTGACCGCCGACGAGACCGGTGCGCTGCTCGACGAACTGGAAGGGAGCGATCTCACCGACGAGCAGGCCGCGGTCGTCCGCGAGGTCCGCCGGCAGTACGATCGCGAGACGAGCGTCCCCGGGGAACTCGTCGAGGAGATCTCCGCGACGACCGCGAACGCCCACCCCACGTGGAAGGAGGCGAAGGAGAACGACGACTTCGAGACGTTCGCGCCGACGCTGGAGAAACTGGTCGAACTCAAGCGCGACTACGCCGAACACATCGACCCCGACGCCGACCCGTACGAGGTGCTCTTCGCGGGCTACGAGCCGTACCTCGACCTGGAGACCGCCGAGCGCGTGCTCGAACGCCTGCGCGACGAACTCGTCCCGCTGATCGAGGCGATCGACGAGTCCGACGCCGACCTCGAGACCGACGCCTTCGCCGGCGAGTTCGAGGACGACGACCAGGAGGCTCTCGCCCGCGACGTGCTCGACTCGCTGGGCTACGACTGGTCTCGCGGCCGCCTCGACACCGCGCCGCACCCGTTCTCCTCCGGAACGCAGTTCGACGCCCGCGTGACCACCCGCTTCGAGGAGGACGACCTGCTCGGCTCGATCACCTCGACGATCCACGAGTTCGGTCACGCGAACTACACCCTCGGCCTCCCGGACGACGGCTACGGGACGCCGCTGGGCGAGTCCCGCGATCTCTCCGTCCACGAATCGCAGTCGCGCCTCTGGGAGAACCACGTCGGCCGATCGCGCCCGTTCTGGGAGCACTTCCTGCCGATCGCCCGCGAGCGCTTTCCGGGGCTCGAGGACGTCAACCCCGAGGAGGCCTACGAGGCCGCGAACCAGGTCTACGACGACAACCTCATCCGCGTCGAGGCGGACGAACTCACCTACCACCTCCACATCGTGATCCGCTTCGAGATCGAACGCGACCTCATCTCGGGCGATCTTGCGGTCGAGGACGTCCCCGAGGTCTGGAACGACAAGTACGAAGAGTACCTGGGCGTCCGCCCCGAGACGGACGCCGAGGGCTGCCTGCAGGACATCCACTGGTCCCACGGCAGCTTCGGCTACTTCCCGACGTACTCGCTCGGGTCGGTGCTCGCGGCCCAACTCTACGCCGCCGCGGAGGACGACATCGGCGACCTCGACGATCGCATCCGCGAGGGCGAGTTCGACGACCTGAACGGCTGGCTCCGCGAGAACGTCCACCGACACGGCAAGCGGTACACGACGCCCGAACTGATCGAGCGGGCCACCGGCGAGGAGTTCACCGCGGACCACTTCCTCGCGTACGTCGAGTCGAAGTACGGTGCGCTGTACGACCTCGACGACTACTGATCCCGACGAGGCCCGCCGTTTTTCCCGTCTCCGCTCGAGGGACCGCGAGGAATCTCCGCCTTCGAAACAGCCAACGTCCTCGTCGTCGACAGCTGTCACATGGCACCAGAAGCGCGACTCGAGGGGCAGGTGGCGATCGTCACCGGCGCGAGTTCCGGCATCGGCGCGGCGACCTGCCGGGCGCTCGCGGCCGACGGCGCGACCGTCGTCCTCGCGTCTCGAAGCGAGGATCGACTGACCGAACTCGCCGACGATCTCGAGGCGAACCACGGCGTCGAGACGCTGGTCGCGCCGACCGACGTACGCGACGAGGATGCGATCGACGACCTGATCGCCGAGGCGGTCGAGACCTTCGGCGGGATCGACGTGTTGGTGAACAACGCGGGCCTCTCGCGGGGCAGCGACGTCGAGGAGATGACGACCGAGGAGTACGAGACGATGCAGGGGACGAACGTCGACGGCGTCTTTTACGCGACCCGGGCGGCGATCCCCCACGTCCGCGATCGATCGGGCCACCTGCTCTTCGTCGGCAGCTTCGCGGGCCACTACCCGCGATCGTACAACCCTGTCTACGCCGCCTCGAAGTGGTGGGTCCGGGGCTTCGCCAAGAGCGTTGCAGCCCAGGTGGGCGACGACGGCGTCGGCGTCACCGTCGTCAACCCCTCCGAGGTCCGGACGGAGTTCGAGACGGCCGACGGGACGCCGTTCGAGGAGGCCTTCGACGCGGACGAGGCCACCGACCCCGAGGAGATCGCCGACGCGATCGTCTTCGCCGCCTCGCGCGAGGGCTCGGGCGTGAGCGAACTCGACCTCTACCGGCGGGACAAGTTCGCGGACACCTTCTGACGGCCGCGGACAACCGGCGACGAAACCCGTTCGACCGACGTCGCCGGCGATCGAATACCGAGGAATCGGCGAGGCGCGGCGGGATCGCTCCGGCTACTCGTCGCTCCCGTCGTTCGGAACGCGACCGAAAACGCACGTCGCGTCGTCCCACTCCCGCCGCTCGACGGCCGTAAACCCGGCCTCGCGGAGCAGCGCTTCGGGATCGTTCGCCGGCCACGTCGAATGCTGCGTGACCGCGATCGCGATCGTGCCGCCGGGCCGTAACGTGCGGCGTATCTCGCGGAGGCCGTCCGCGGGATCGGGCCAGGCGTGTATCGAGTTGATCGAGAACGCCGCCTCGAAGGTCCCGTCCGCGAACGGCAGCTGTTCGACCGTGCCGTAGTGGAGGTCGACGCGACCGGCGTCGATCGCGGCCTCGTTCCGCCGGGTGGCCTGCTCGACCATCGCGCTGGAGTAATCGACGCCCGCGACGCGGCCGTCGGTGACGATTTCGGCGGCGTACTCGATTCCGATTCCCGGCCCGAACCCGACTTCGAGCACGGCGTCGGTCGGCGAGAGCCCGAGCGCGTCGATCACCTGCTGCGCCGTCTCGGCGTTCATCCGGGCCATCAGCCGCCCGCCGAGTCGTCCGGCGAGTCCGGACGGCCGACCGAAAACCCGGTGGAGAATCCGATCGATCGCGTTCATATCGCTTTTTGCGGCGGGGACGATATATACCGTGGCGATAGTATCCGCGCCGCGATCCGGTCGATCGGATCGCCGATCTCCGGACGAACGCGTACGCGCTCCGCGTCGACCGCTCGCTCTCCCCGCGGCGGAGCTCCGGGGGGCGTTCGTTCGGCGGTGGACCCGATCGCGGTGACGCGAGCCGGCGGCCGGTCGGCGGATCGCATAAAACGAGGCTGAATGTGCCGACTGTGGACTCACCCGCGGTGAGTGCGACTGGTCGCGTATGCGAATCTCGATTCCGGGCTTCAAGGGCCTGTACTTCGACACCGACGCGGAATCGCCCGCGGTGAGCATCGCGTTGACCGTCGCCGGACGGCGAGCGCCGAAACCGCAGGGGTACGCGGTCCAGCTGCTTCCGTACCTCTGGTCGTTCGACGTCGACCTGCGGGAGCTGCCGAACGACCACCCCATCCAATACCTCCACCCCGAGGGCGCCCAGAGCCTGGGCGAACTCTCCGGCGATCGAACGATCCGCCAGGCCGGCACCGAACTGGAGACGGTCCTGCGGTTCGTCTGGGCGGTCAACCAGGAGGTCGAGACGGCGAGCAACCGACTCGTCGGCCGCGAACCGGAGCGAGACGGCGTCACGATCGAGATCACCGAGGGGTCGATCACCGCCGACGGCGAGGAACTCGAAACCGACGCGTTCGACGTCGACGAGACGCCGTCCGAGTCGAGCGTCGGGTCCGACGCCGGTGTCGGCTCCCGATCGGTGACCGAAATCGACGTCGACGAGGGCGTATCCGAGACCGCGGCCGAATCGGACGAACTCGACGACCACGAGATCGACGGCGAAGATGAGGACGACGAGACGAGGGCGGAACTCGACGAGGAAGACGACGCGAACGAGTTCGAGCGCACCGACGAGGAGTCGGAGTCCGACGAAACGCCGGACGACGATCCGATGGGAAGCGCCTGACGCTCGTCGGCGCCCGTCCGCGCGATCGTCGCCGGGTCGGCTCTCGATCGATCGCGATCGAGGGCGATCGACGTTGCTCCTTTTGGTACTCCCGTTCGTAGTGCGGGTATGCGAATCGTCACGACGCTCCCCTCGGCGACCGAACTCGTCGCCGCGCTGGGCATCGACCCCGTCGGGGTCTCCCACGAGTGCGACTACCCGCCCGGCGTCGAGTCGCTGCCCTCGATCACGCGCTCCCGGATCAGCGAGGCGTGTCGCGCCTCGAGCGCCGAGATCGATCGACAGGTGCTCGAAACCGCCGAGACCGAGAGCGGCGTCTACGACGTCGACACCGAGACTCTCGCCGATCTCGACCCGGATCTGATCGTCACGCAAGGGATGTGCGACGTCTGCGCGGTCGACGAGGTCGTCGTCGCCGATGCGATCGACGAGGCCAACGAGGCTCGACGCGCCTCGAGCAGTCGGACGCAGTCCGACGATGACGTCGACCCGGAGGTTCTCACGACCGATCCGCACACGGTGGCGGACGTGTTCGACGACCTCGATCGGCTCGGCCGGGCGACCGGGCGCGAAAACCGCGCCCGCGAAGTCCGACTGGAACTCGAGTCCCGAATCGACGATGTTCGGGCGCGAACAGCTGATATCGACACTGCCGATCGCCCCCGAGTCGTCATCTTCGACTGGACCAATCCGGTCATGGTCGCGGGCCACTGGACCGCCGAACTGGTCGGCTGGACCGGCGGCGAGTACGGCCTGGCCGATGTCGGCGATCGATCGCGTCCCCGCGAATGGGACGCGATCCGCGAGTACGATCCCGAGATCGCGATCGTCGGCCCCTGCGGGTTCGGGCTCGATCAGATCGCCGCGAATCGATCGGACCTCACCGATCGCGAGGGCTGGGACGACCTTACGGCAGTTCAGGAGGGGCGCGTCTGGGCGCTCGACGGCCACCACTACCTCAACCGGCCCGGCCCGCGGCTCGTCGACACCCTCGAAGCGATCGCGGGAATCGTCCACCCCGATCGGTTCGACGCCCCCGATCTGGACGTCGCGGTTCCGTTCGACGAACTGGAGCCGCACAAGAATCCCGCCGACGCGGGGGTCGAGGTCGACTCGAATCCGTGACCGCGCTCATCCTTCCGGCGTCGGTTCGCGACGCGATCGTCGACCGCGCCCGCGAGGGCAGCCCCGAGGAGATCTGCGGGGTGCTCGGCGGCGAGTACGCACCCGACGACTGGAGCCGCGTTCGATCGCAGTATCCCGCCGAAAACGTCGCCGAGACGCCCCGGACGCGCTACCGGATCGATCCCGAGGCGCAGCTCGCGATCTTCGAACGCCTGGAAGGTCGCGGCGAGCAGATCGTCGGCTTCTATCACTCCCACCCTCGCGGCCCGCCGCGACCGAGCGCGACCGACGCGGCGCGGGCGACGTGGCCCGATCGGTCGTACGCGATCGTCTCGCTGGAGCCGTTCGAAATCGGTTCCTGGCGCTGGCGAACGGGGGCCGACGAACGGGGAGCGAACCCGGAGACGGACGGCCGATTCGTACGGGAACCGCTCGCGATCGAGTGACCGACGGTTCTCGGTTCTCCCGTCCCTCAGTCGTCCGATTCCGTCCCGTCGGCTTCCGATTCGAGTTCCTCGGCTTCCGATCGCAGTTGTGCCGCCTCCTCGCGGAGGTCGTCGATCGTCCCCGCGAGCTTTCGGTCGACGACCGCCGCGAACTGGTCGAGGGACATCCGCCCGACGTCGACGGTGAGCATCGCGTCGCAGCCCTCGACGATCTCGGGGGCCCACTTGCCCTCCGCCAGTTTGCTCTCGTCCGTGACGATCGCCTCGCCGTCCTCGACGTCGATGAACGCGGTGACGGTGTTCCAGATGTCGGGTCGGCTGGTGGCCGCTTCCCCGTACAGATCCGCCAGCCGGGTGTCCCCGATCGGTTCGTCCACGACCTCCTCGCGGAGATCCTGGAGCGCGTCGGCGATCTCTTCGTTCTCGGCCGCTGTCTCGCGAAGTTCGGCCGAATCCGGTCGGTCGTTCGATCCGCTTCCGGTCATCTGTTCGTCCCCCGTTCGACGGCGTCGCCGATCATACGGGACCGTAGTCGCTTCGATCCCGTAAACGTACGCTTCCGCTCCTCGCTGAGCCTGGGATCGTTTTGATAGAGTTATATACTGTTCGTTCGACCGATGTGTATGGGTGCCCTGAACTCCCTTCGTCCCGCGATTCGCGGATTCGTTCGTAATCCCGTCCTCTTGGTCATTATGGGGGCGTACGGACTGGTACAGCTTCCGCAGATGGCCCTCCAGTCGCAGGATCCGCTTCTCGTGACGGCGGTTTCGCTCCTGATGACCGTTCTGCTGATCGTGTTCCTTCCGTTCTTTCAGGGCGGAATCATCGGGATGGGCAGGGAGGCGATTACCGGCCGAACGTCTCTCGGGACGCTCGTTCGCGTCGGCAAGTCGAACTACGTTTCGCTCCTGCTGGCGTATCTGGTGCTTCTGGCGGTGAACTTCGCTCTCGGGATACTGGCGTTTTTCGGGATTTTGATCGGCGGCGTCGGCATCGTCGCCGCCGATGGAGACCCGAGCCTCGGCGCGATCGCGGTGGTGGCGCTGTTCGGACTCCTCGTCCTCCTCGCGTACCTGCTGGTGTCCTTCTTCGTACAGTTCTACGCTCACGCGATCGTCCTGAGCGATACCGGTCTCGTCGACGGATTCAAAACGAGCGTGAGCCTCGTCCGGCGGAATCTGCTCAGCGCGGTCGGCTATACGGTTATTCTCGTCGTCGGTGGCGCGTTCTTGGGGTTACTCAGCGTAGCAGCGGCGTTCGCGTTCGCCCCCGATCAACTCCCCGGAGTCGACGTCCCCGAACTCACCCTGCCGCTGCTCGTCGCGGCCGCAGCCGTCTATCTGGTCGCGATCGCTATCGCGGGTGCGTTCTACGCGACGTACTCGGTCGCCTTCTATCTGGATCTCCAATCCGACCCGACCCCTCTCTGATCCGTCGTAGCGATCGCCGCTACGAGACTACGACCGGCCGTCTCAATCCCGCTTCGCCGATGCATCGCGAAGCGCATCGGGCACCCAGGCCCGGTTCGGATCGTCCGTCGCGTACATCCACTCGACGAGTCGCTTCCGCACGCTTCGGCGCGCGTCGACGTAGTCGGGGTGGTCGATCAGATTCTGGAGTTCGGCGGGGTCGCGATCGATGTCGTACAGCTCGTCGACGTCGGGCCCGTTGTAGACGTACTTGTACCGGGCCGTACGGACCATCCGCTGGCTGTAGAGGCCGAACTCCTCGCCGTGGTACTCCGAGAAGGTCGAGTCGGGCCAGCCCGCGGGCTCGTCGCCCTCGAGCAGAGGAACGAGGCTGCGGCCGTGGAAGCTGTCGGGAATCGAGACGCCGGCCATCTCGAGGAACGTCGGCGCCAGATCGTGCAGGTGGACGGGCTTCTCGCAGACCGATCCCGGTTCGGTGACGCCGGGCCAGCGGACCTGCAACGGGATGCGATAGGTGTCGTCGTACATCAGCGGCCCCTTGTTGAACTGGCGGTGGCCGCCGACGAAGTCGCCGTGATCGGACGCGTGGACCACGGCCGTCTCCTCGGCCAGGCCGTGCTCCTCGAGCGCGTCGAGCACTCGCTCTAGCTGGTCGTCGATCAGCGTCACGAACCCCCAGTATTTCGCGATCACTTCGGCCCACGTCTCCCAGTCGAACGCCCGGACGCCGCGGTAGTCGACGAAGTTCTCCTGGACCTGCGGTTTCCCCTCGAACGTCTCGAGGTAGCTCTCCGGCTGTTCGATGTCGTCGGGATCGTACATCGAGGCGTACGGCTCCGGGATCACGTACGGGTGGTGCGGCCCGTAGAAGTCCGCCCGGTGGAAGAAGGGCCCCTCCCGATCGCCGCTCGCGTGGGCCTCGATCGCGTCGATCGTCCGTTTCGCGAGGAAGTACGCCCGCGTATCCTCGACGTCGACGGGGGTCTTCGCGGCGACGAAGGTGCCGTCCTCGCCTTCGGTGTAGACCGCCTCCTCGAACTCGACCTCCTCCATCGGCGTCCCACGCTCCTCGCGGTACTCGCGGAACGCGTCGTCGATGTCGTCGTGGTGTTTGTCGCTCCCACCGAGGTACGAGAAGCCGAAGTCCTCGGGCGTCTGGTCGCGGCCGACGTGCCACTTGCCCGTGTACGTGAGGTCGTAGCCGGCGTCGCTCGTCGCGAGCGCCTCGGAAAAGGTCGGGATCGTCGACGGCAGGTTCGCCTGGATCGCGTCGGCCTCGTGGCTGTTGTTCAACATCCCGTGGCCGTGGGGGTACTGGCCGGTCAACAGCGAGGCGCGGGCGCTCGTACAGATGCTGATCGGCGTCACCGCCCGTTCGAACCGCATCCCCTCGTTCGAGAGGCGATCCATCGTCGGCGTCTCGATCGGCGGGCCGTCGGGGGCGCTGCAGTCGTAGCGCTCCTGATCGGTGAGGACGAGCAGGACGTTCGGCGTGTCGGCCATCGGATGCCGTACACCGGCTCCGTAGTTAATGGTGGGGCCGATCGTCTCGGTATCGTTTGGACTCCATGACTGTAGTATCGACGCGTTCAGCGGAAACACCCGAATACGTCCCGCTGTCTCGTTCGAACGAAGCCGATCACACCGATCGTCTGCGCGAACGGAAAAACGAGCGACATGTAAACCGATAGATTCAGACAGGTCGAGTACGAAACCACCGCCGTGCCGATCGCATACTGTGCCGAGTGCGACTGGGAGCGAGAAGCCAGTGCGGACGAGGTCACCGACCTCGGCCGGGCGATGATCGACCACTACGTCGAGACGGGCCACAGTCCGGTCGAACGTCGCGACGAGGCCGATCGGCTCGCGGGCGGCGACAGCCTCGAGTCCCAGCCGCAGACCGCGGACCGATCAGGGTAGCACTCGAGAGGCTCGGGTCCGTTCGATCGCGGCCCCGAGCAAACGGGCGGGTGCCGCGAGCCGTCGGTCTCCGCTCGCCGACGCCTTCTGCGGCGAAGACGGGCGAACCGGTGTCGGAACACCTCACCCGATCGCGAGCCGCTTACGCGACGTCCTCGTACGTCGGCCGGTCCCGATCGCCGGGGAAGTCGTCGACGGGGATCTGGGTCTGGTCGCCGGAGTCCATGTCCTTGATCGTCACCTCGTCGTTCTCGAGATCCTGTTCGCCGACGATGACGACCGTCTCGGCGTTGATCGAGTCGGCGTAGTCGAGTTGGCCGCCGAACGAGCGGCCCGCGACGTCGGTCTCGACGACGTGGCCGCGCTCGCGCAGCGCCTGCGTGATCCGGGCCGCCTCCGATCGGGTGTCGCCGATCTGGAGCACGTAGTAGTCCGTCCGCAGTTCCTCGTCGGGCCAGACGCCGGCGCGCTGACAGAGCAGCGACAGCGTGGCGTGGCCCGGCGCGACGCCGACCGCGGGCGTCGGCTGGCCGCCGAACCCCTCGATCAGATCGTCGTACCGGCCGCCGCCGAAGATCGATCGGGAGACCTCGCCCGTGGAGTCGAAGCACTCGAAGACGACGCCGGTGTAGTAGTCCAGCCCGCGGGCGGTCTCGAGCGAGATCGTACAGTGCTCGCGCGCGCCGAAATCCGCGGCGGCCGCGAGGACGTTCTGAAGGTTTTCGACCGCGGCGGTGACGCGACCGGTACCCGCGAACTCCTCGACCGCGTCGAGGTCGCCGCTCGCGATGAGGTCGTCGAACTCGGCCGCCTGCTCGTACGTGAGGCCGGCCTCGACGAGCAGGTCGTGGTACTCAGTCTCCGAGAGCTTCTCGGATTTATCGACCGCGCGGATCGCCTCGTCGACGTCGACGTCGGCCTCGTACGTCTCGAGGACGCCGCCGAGGATGTCCCGGTGGGAGATGCGGAACTCGAAGTGCTCCTCGGTCAGGCCGAGTCCGGTGAGGGCGTCGGCCGCCCACGCGAGGATCTCGGCGTCGGCTTCGGGTTCGCTCGAGCCGAAGATGTCGACGTTGGTCTGGTAGAACTCGCGCTGACGACCCTGCTGGACCTGCTCGTAGCGCCAGAACGGCCGGGTCGAGAACCACTTGATCGGCTTCGACAGTTCCTGTTGCTTGGCGACGACCATCCGCGCGACCGTCGGCGTCAGTTCCGGGGTTAACGTGACGTGGCGCCCGCCCTGGTCCTCGAACGCGTACAGTTCGTCGACGATGTCGTCGCCGCTCTTGTCGGTCCACAGCTCGGCCCGTTCGAGCGCGGGCGTTCCGATCTCGCGGAAGCCGTAGCTACGGGCGGTGTCTTCCAGCACGTCGATGGTCGCCCGCCGCGCGGCCATCTCGCCCGGATAGAAGTCTCGAAAGCCCTTGATCCGCTCGTACATGCACGGTCGTTCGCCCAGGTCGAACTTCTATCCTTCCTTTAGGAGACGCGCCATCATCGAGTCAAATCCGTGACCCGCGTCAAATCAACCCCGCGTGACGCCCGTCGAGTCGAGATCCGGTGTCGATCGGTTCGTTCGGCCCTCGATCCGGGTCGTTCGACTGCGGGACTCTCACCGCGGGACGCCTCGTGGACGACCGATCAGGAGCCGCCGGATTCGTCGCCCGGGACGCGCGTCACCGTCGGTCCGCCGCTCAGTTCGCGACCGGACCGCGAGTCGTCCGTCGTCGAACCGGCTCGGAGCACTTCGTCGATGACCGCCCCGTCGCCCGGGACGACCGTTACGGACGGACCGCCGATCGCGTCGGCCGTCCCAGCCAACGATTCTCCGAATCCGGCCGCCGACTCGTCCACCCGGTCGTCGGTCGAATCTGCAGTCGAGCGTTCACCGTCTCGCGCTCCGTTCGAGTCGCCCTCTTCGAGCGCCTCGAGCAGTTCGTCGACGCTATCCTCGTCCGCCGACGGGTCGTCCGCGCTCGGATCGTGTTCCCCGCCGCTTTCGACGAGTTCCACCGGCGAATCGACGCCCGCCGCCTCAAGGATGGCGTCCGGATCGGGGTCGACCTCTGCGAAGACCTCTCGGATCGTCGTGCGCTCGCTCATGCCTCCCGGTTCCACGGACCCGGGCTTGGTTATGGCGCGCTTATACAGGGAAAAAAGAACGTAATGCTCGCATTACCGTCTTCGCCGCTGTCGATTTTGCGGCTCGTTAGCGGACGTCCCTGACGACGGTCTGTTCGTGCGCCGGGAAGCAGTCGGCCACCGTCTCGGGGCCATCCTCGTCGGCGATGAGCGCCCGCAATTCGGCCTCGTAATCCGCCCGATCGAGCTCCTCGCTCGGTCCGACGGTCACGTCGAGGGTGGTGTCGACCAGTCGATCGACGGCGCCACGACCGAACCCCGTCAACGGGGCGACGTAGTCGACGCCGTGGCGGTCCTCGAGGCTCTGGGCCTGGGCGCGCGAGACCGTCGGCACGCGATCGTCCCGTCGGGTGCCGTCGGCGATCGCGTCGAACTCCTGTGCGGCGAGCTCCTCCAGCGCGTGCTGGTGGACGAGCTGGATCCCGTTTCGAGGGAACCCGTTCTCGCGGATCCGATCGACGGCCTCGCGGGCGACGTCGGGATCGAGCGGCAGCCGCTCGAAGTCGAAGCCGATAGTCTCGGCGGAGTCCTCGGCGTGTTTCCAGTCGTCGGTGACGCCGAAGTGGCCGGTCACCAGCGTAACCTCGTAGAACTCGTCGAGGAGGAGGGCCGCGAGCGTCGAATCCTTGCCGCCGCTGTAGAGCAGTCCGAGCTCCATTAGCGCCGCTTGATGTCGAAGCTCTTCGAGTCCGGTTTGAGTTCTTGCAGCAGCTGTTTCATCTTTTCGTCGTCGATCTTGCCCTGGATGCGCCCCGATCGGGCGAGCGCGACGACCTGCTGCTCGACCTGCTCGCCGAACTGCGGTTTGCTCATCTTGACGGTGTTGAGCCGCTTGCGAGCCTCGTCGGTCAGGTGCTGTCGCAACAGCGCGTTCTTCTGGGCTTCGGCCTGCTGCTGGGCCGCCTCCTGGGCCTCTCCGCTCTGTTGGGCCTCCGCCTGTTCCTGCAGTTGCTCCATCTTCTTCTGTCGCAACTCCTCGAGTCGTTCGTCGTCGGGTGAACCGCTCATAGCTCTACTAACGTGTTCTTCTGCACGCGGGAAAATGATTACGGACCATCGAAACCGTCACTGCGCGTAAATTCCATCCGAACCCGATCGCGTCGGCAGTCTACGCGTAGCGTTCGAGTTCCGGCCGGTCGAGTTCTTCGAGGACGGCGCCGGCGGTGTCGTCGAGGAGACTCTGCCCCTCGGCGGTGACGCGGCGGCCTTCACCCTCCGCGGTCTCGACGAGGCCTTCCTCTTCGAGTTGCTGCAGGATCGTCCGGATGACGTTCTTCGAGCCGTCGGCGCGCCGATCGGGGGCGACGCGGTAGCGGGTCGAGCCGCCCTTCGAACCGCCGTATTCGGTCGAGAGGCGTTCGACGCCGATCGGTCCGCGGTCGGCGACCTTGCGCAGTAGGCTCGCGGCGCGGGTCGCCCAGAAGTTCTCCTGTTCGGGGGGCAGTTCGCGATCGGCGCCGGTCTTGGCGAACTCGCTCCAGTCGGGTTCGTCGAGTCGCTCCTCGAAGTCCTCGGCGAGCGCCTCGATGAGGTCGTCCGCCGGAACGTCGTACATCGTAGCCATTGGCGTGTGGTTCCCTTCGGCGGCATTTAAGGCCATCGTATCTCGATCGGGCCTGCGAGGTGTTCGTACGGTTCAGGAACACCGCGAAAGTCCCACCTGGGCCGGCCGACCGAGCACGCCGCAACGGGTGTGGCTTTCGTGGCGTTCTCACTCGGCGCATCACTGCTTCTCCGACTGACGCACACGATCGACACGACACCCGATAATCGCGATCGGTTCGGGCCGTTTTTTGCGCTGGGGGTGAATCGATCGGTATGGACGAACGGGCCGCGCTGGCGCTGCTGGCTGACGAACTCGATCCCGTCGGCGACGACGCCGCGATCGTCGACGACCTGGTCGTGACGACGGACATGCTCCACGAGCGGACGGACTTTCCCGAGGGAGTGAGCCGGTACACGGCCGGCTGGCGATCGGTGGGGGCCTCGCTGTCCGACGTCGCCGCGATGGGTGCGGAGGCCGTCGCCGCCGTCGCCGTCTACGCCGCGCCCGAATTCGATCGCGACGAACTGCTCGGGTTCGTCCGGGGAGCTAGCGACGTCTGCGAGCGCGTCGGCGCCGAGTACGTCGGCGGCGATCTAGACGGCCACGACGAGTTCACCGTCTCGACCACCGCGATCGGTCGAACGGACGATCCCGTGCCCCGAGACGGTGCCAGCCCGGGCGACGCGGTCTGCGTCACCGGGACGCTGGGTCGAAGCGCGGCCGCCATCCGCCTGTTCGAACGCGCGGCGAGCGACGATGGTACCGCCGTCGACCGTGACGCGCTCGATCGCGCGAACGACCTGTTCCGGTTCGAACCGCGGGTCATGGCCGGGCGCGCGCTCGCCCCCACCGCGACCGCGATGATGGATTCGAGCGACGGCCTCGCCCGATCGCTCCACCAGCTCGCCGACGCCAGCGGCTGCGGCTTCGCGATCAAGTCCGACGCCGTCCCGATCGACGACGCCGTCTACGAGACGACCGCCGACGAGAACGGGGCGCTCGATCGGGCGACGACGTTCGGCGAGGACTTCGAACTCGTCTGTACGATCCCCGAGGACGACGTCGAGACGGCTCGCGAAGCGTCTCCGGTCGCACTGTCGCCGATCGGCTCGGTCACGACGGACGGCGTCACGCTCGACGGGGCGTCCCTCGAAGACCGCGGCTTCACTCACGGCTGACGCGCTGCCGTCAGCCGACGATCTCGATCGGCACCGGCATGAAGCAGAGCACGCCGAGGGCGAACGTGAGGGCGCCGAGCAGGAATCGACCGCGGTCCAGTCCCCGATCGTCCACCGGGCGGGCGGGGCCGACCGCCGCGATCACGGCGGTCAGGAACCCCCAGAACACCCAGATGAAGACGGCGTTCTGCCCGTAGTTGCTGACGTAGTAGAGGTACGCGGCGAGCCCGAAGAGCGCGCCGGGGACGAGCGCCGCGATCGTCTCCTGGTACTCGCCGGCCATCGCCCGCAGGATGTGGCCGCCGTCGAGCTGGCCGACCGGGATCAGGTTGAGGAAGGTGACGAACATCCCGACCCAGCCGCCGATGACGACGGGACTCACCGCCGTCGCCGGGTCGTCGCGGTACAGCGGCTGGTCGAACAGGGCCGCGAGCCACTCCAGCAACAGCGGGTACCCGAGCCGGAGCTCGATCGCGTTGGGATCCTGCACGACGTCCGGCGGCGCGGTGACCGGCGGAAGGTGGAGTCCGACGATCGTGACGACGATCGTGGCCACCAGGCCGGCGAGCGGGCCGGCGACGCCGATATCGAACAGCGCCTTCCGATCGGGCATCCGTCCTTTCATCTTGATCACCGCGCCCATGGTCCCGATGAGCGACGGGATGGGGATGAAGTACGGGAGCGAGGCGTCGACCCGGTGGTACCGACTCATCACGTAGTGGCCCATCTCGTGGACGCTCCAGACGCCCAGCACGGCGGCGGTGAAGGGCCACGCACGCCACAGCACCGCCGGGTTCGAGATCGGGTCGTAGTAGTACCACTGCGCGCCGGCGAACAGCGTCGAGACGATCGTCGCCAGGAACAACAGCAGGTTCGTCCACGGAATCCCGTCGATGCCGATCGACGTGGGTTCGGCGACGAGGACGTACTCGCCGTGGCGCATCGTTAGCTGCGGTTCGTATCCCGCGTCGCGAAAGAGCGGCCACAGCTCGCGCATCGTCCGCTCCGGCGGGATCAGCGGATCGCCGTAGTACACCAACCGGTCGCCTTCGGCTTGCGTCTCGTAGACCGCGAACACCGACTCGATGCGATCGATCGGCGGGCCCGCATCGAGGGCCGACCCGTCACCTAGTCGGGACGGGTCAAACCGGGACGAATCGACGTCCTCCATCACTCGTGTTTACGCCTCCCGTCGTATAAATCGACTGTCGGCGGCAGGCGCCCCATCTCGGAGCCGCGACCGCAGCGAAAATCCGCGAGCGACTGACGAGACGCGCGTCGGCGGGGACGGCGGACGCGGCGGCATCGTCGATTGCGCGATCGCGGGAGCGATCAGCGTCGGGTGCCGGACGGCGTCGGTGACGCGCCGGCACGGGGCCGCCGGATCGGGATCGATCGGCGGGTGCGGACCGGGGTGATCGCGGGCGGATCAGGGACGACCGCAGGTGTATGGCAAGCGTGTCGGTTCGGCTGGCGTGATCGGCGATCAGGCGGGTTCGACGCGCCACGTCGTCGCACTCGTGTACGACCACTTCTCGATCTCGAGGTCGGTCGCCGACTCCGAGAGTTTGACCATCAGCGCGCCGATCTCCTTCGGGGACATACCGACGTCGTCCGCGATGAACTTCCCTTTGAAGTACAGCTCTCCGTTCGCTGCACGTTCGCGCAGATACTGCTTCAGGCGGCGTTCTTTGCTTTCCGTGGAGGGTTGGGCTGTCGTGCTCATCGACAGCAGCGTCTTGTCGGGGAGATATGTTATAAAGGAAGGATGGTTAGCGGCGTTTCGAATGTGTTCAGGAATCCGGGCGGTAATCGACCTTTTACTCGCGTTCACGAACGGTCCCAACAATAGCTTAAATCGTCCTAGACGTTTTAAAACCGCAGCTAACTCATTATTGTCACACCCTCAGTTCGCGATACGTCTGAACCGTTCGGAGCTGCAAATTAACTCCTTCCGATCCGTAGGGGAGTAAATTCAACCGTCAGTGTCGCTCGTGAACCCAGAACTCGCCGTCGATCGTGACCTCCTTTTTGAACAGGGGAACCTCGTCTTTCAATCTGTTGATCCCGTCTTCGACCGTTCGAAACGCCTCCTCGCGGTGGCCGGCGAGCACGACGACGAAAACGATGTCCTCGCCGTCCGCGACCACGCCCGTTCGGTGGTGCAGTTCGACGTCGAGGACGCCTTCCCTGGATTCGAGTTCCGACTCGATCGCCGCCATTCGCCGGTCGGCGACGCCCTCGTACTTCTCGAACTCGAGGTGCTCCGTGCGCGCGTCGTCCGGATCGTCTTTCGCGCGAACGCGGCCGGTGAAGGTGGCGATGGCACCGGACAGCTCCGCCCTGGGGGAGCGTTTGACCCGTTCGACGAGCGATTCGAGGGTCTGGTACGGCTCGGTCGCTTCCAGCGCGGCCGCGACGTCGTCCGGGTCGAGGTCCGTCGCTCGATCGACGGTCGCGAGCACGTCGTCGCGCTCCTCGAGACCGTTCTGGTCGTCGGATCCGACGGCGACGACGGGGTATCGAAGCTCGGGAACGCCGGCGACGACCGCGTAGTCGCAGTCCGGCGCGAGCGCGTCGATCGCGTCGCCGACCGTCATTCCCGTCCCGGTGGCGGTCCAGTCACCGTCGGCGCCGAGCTCGTACGTGACGTCGCCGCCGGTCGTCACGAACTCCTGGGTCCCGTCCGCGATGGTCGCGTCGTATCGGACCACGCCGACGCGTCCCTCTCGGGCGAGTCGGTCGACGACGCGATCGAGGACCTGCTCGAACGCCCCGTCGCTCGCTCCCCGATCAAGACAGCCGAGTACGTACATGTGCGGAAAGAGGGCCGGTCGGACTTTGTAGCTGTCGCCCGGCGTGGCCGATTTCCGCGTTCTCCCCGTCGCGCGTCGGCCGCGATTCGCCCGTCGGTCTCGAACTCGCGACCGCCCGCGTTTCAGAACTTTGGCCCCCGGTCGCGTACGCGATCGTATGGTGCACCGTCTCGGATTCACCGGCGACGTGATGCTCGGTCGACGCGTCGACGATCGACAGCGCCACCGCGACGTCGACGCGGTGTGGGGGACCGTCCTCGATCGGCTGCACGCCCTCGACGGGCTGGTGATCAACCTCGAGTGCGTGCTCTCGACGCGCGGGCGAAAGTGGCGGCGAACGAACCGACCGTTTCACTTCCGCGCCGACCCGGGTTGGGCGGTGCCCGCGCTCGAACGGGCCGGCGTCGACGTCTGCGCGCTCGCGAACAACCACGTGCTCGACTACGAGGAGGCAGCCCTCCGGGATACGCTCGACCACCTCGACGCGGCGGGGATCGCCCGCGCCGGTGCGGGTGAGACGATCGACGAAGCGCTCGATCCGGCCGCGACGTCGATCGGCGACCTCGACATCGCCGTCGTCTCGGTTACCGACAACACGCCGGAGTTCGCCGCCGACGAGGAGTCGCCGGGAACCGCTCGGATCGAAGTGGACGTCGACGACCCGGACACCCGACGGCTCGTTCGGGACGCGCTCTCCCGGGCGCGCGAGACGAACCCGGACCTGCTGGTCGCGTCGCTGCACTGGGGACCGAACATGGTGACGGAGCCGCCAAAGTCGTTCCGCGAGTTCGGTCGCTGGCTGATCGAGGAGGGAGTCGACGTAATTCACGGCCACAGCGCCCACGTCTTCCAGGGGATCGAGGTCTACGACGGGGCGCCGATCGTCTACGACGCGGGCGACTTCGTCGACGACTACGCGGTCGACGATCGGTTGCGCAACGATCGCGGTTTCCTGTTCGAACTGTCGGTGACGAGCGACGGCGCGCCGACGGAGCTGCGACTCCACCCCACGGAGATCGACGACTGTGCGATCCACGAGGCCGCTCCCGAGGCGGCCGCGTGGTCGCGCGAGCGGATGCGCGAGCGCTCCGCCGAGTTCGGAACGACGTTCGATCGCGACGGCGAGGCGCTCGTGTTGTCGCTCGGCGGCTGAACGGGGCGTTTCGACCCGAGTGTCACTCCCTGCCGAGCGATCGGTTCTCGGGCGCTCTGCAGTTGGCAACCCTTATGATCGCCTCCCGGTTACATCGCGATAGCATGAAAGTGGTCGTCTCTATCGGCGGGAGCGTGCTCGTCCCAGAACCCGGCGCGGATCGGGTCGCCGAACACGCTGCCGTCGTCGAAGACCTCGTCGCAGACGGCTGTCGCGTCGGTGCCGTCGTCGGAGGCGGCGGCGTCGCTCGGGAGTACATCGGCGCCGCACGCGAACTGGGGGCTAACGAGATCGAGCTCGATCAACTGGGAATCGACGTCACGCGGCTGAACGCGCGCCTGCTCATCGCCGCGCTGGGGGAGGAATCGGTGACCGCACCGGCACGGGACTACGAGGAAGCCGGCGAGGCGCTCCGGCAGGGGGACGTCTGCGTCATGGGCGGGGTCGCCCCGGCCCAGACCACCGACGCCGTCGGCGCCGCGCTCGCGGAGTACGTCGACGCCGACCTGCTCGTCTACGCCACGAGCGTTCCCGGCGTCTACAGCGCCGATCCCAACGAGACGTCGGACGCGACGAAGTACGACGAACTCTCCGCGACGGAACTGGTCGACGTCATCGCCGGGCTCGACATGACCGCCGGCGCGTCGGCGCCCGTCGATCTGCTCGCGGCGAAGATCATCGAACGATCGGGCATGCGAACGATCGTCCTCGACGGAACCGATCCCGACCGGATCGCACAGGCCGTCCGATACGGCGACCACGACGGGACGGACGTCGTTCCCGACGGCGCCGGCGCGGAACCGACCTACTGGGCCGACAACGAACGATGAGCGCGGACGAGCCCGAACCGGACGAACCGAGCGGGGACGCGGAGGGCCTCGACACGCTCCGGCGGGAACGAGAGGAGGGCGGCGAGGAACACCACGCCTTCTGGGCTGACGAGGTCGCCGATCGCGTGTTGGAACGCGTGGCCGACCAGCGGGAGGCCGCGGAAGACGCGAGCGGGGAACCCGCGAGCAGCGACCTCGACGACCCGATCGTCGTCAAGGGCGGCATCTCGCCCTCCGGCGTGCCCCACCTCGGGAACGTCAACGAGATCATGCGCGGTTACTTCGTCGCCGAGGTGCTCCGCGAGCGCGGCTACGACGTTCGGCAGGTCTTCACGGCCGACGATCGCGACCCGCTGCGAAAGCTCCCGCGCACGCTCTGCGATCTGGACGGGAACCTCGTCGACCTCGGCGACGTCGATGCGGGCGCGCTCGGTCGCAATCTCGGCGTTCCGTACACCGACGTTCCAGACCCCTTCGGCTGCTGCGATTCCTACGGCGCCCACTTCTCGAATATCATCAAGGACAGCGCGGACGCCGTGGACGTGCCGATCGACCTCGTCTCGACCACCGAACTGTACGAGTCGGGCGAACTCGACGAGGTCACTCGACACGTCCTCGAAAATCGGGATCGCGCCCGGGAGGTCCTCGCCGAGTACCAGGACAAAGTCGACGAGGACTACGTCCCCTTCAACCCGATCTGCGAGGACTGCGGCAAGATCACCGAGACGGTGACGGGCGTGGACCTGGACGCGGAGCCGCCGACCGTCGAGTACGAGTGTACCGACATGGACGCCGGCGAGCGGACGATCGAGGGCTGCGGCCACGAGGGGACGGCTACGCTGCGCGAGGGGAAGTTGCCCTGGCGCTTCGAGTGGCCCGCCCAGTGGGAGGTGCTGGGCGTCGACTTCGAACCCTTCGGAAAGGACCACGCCGAGGGCTCGTGGCCGAGCGGCGAGGACGTCTCGCGCAACGTCCTCGGGAACGAGCCGCCGGTCCCGATGGTCTACGAGTGGTTCACCCTCGACGGCGAGCCGTTCTCCTCCTCGGAGGGGAACGTGATCCTCGTCTCGGACGTCCTCGACCTGCTCGAACCCGAGGTGCTGCGGTACTTCTTCGCGAAGGACCCCTCGAAGGCGCGGGACTTCAGCATCGGACGCCTCGACCAACTGGTCGACGAGTTCGATCGCCTCGAAGCCGTCTACTTCGACGAGGTTGCGGCCAGCGAGGACGAGACGGCCTTCGCCGATCGGGTCTATCCGCTGCTCGTCGACGAGCCCGGAGCGGAGCGGATCCGTCTCCCCTACACGTTCGCCGCCGTCCTGGGAATGACCGACGACCCGGAGCTGCGCGAGGAGATCGCCCGCCGCGAGGGGCACGTTCCCGACGACGCCCCGGAGTGGGCCGTCGAGGGCGCCCTGGCCCGCGTCGAGAAGGCGCGCAACTGGGCGCGCCGGACCGAAAACGAGTTCGACTACGAACTCAAGCGCAGCGAGATCCCCGACCACGACTTCGACGACGCCACGGCGGCGGCCCTCGACGAACTCGCCGACTTCGTCGCCGAGGGGCACGGCCCCGAGGAGATTCAGGGCGAGATCTACGAGACCGCAAAGCGCCACGACGTCGACATCGGCGCGTTCTTCGGGGCCGGCTACCGCTTGTTCTTCGACGAGGAGCAGGGGCCGAAACTCGGCCCCTTCCTCGCGAATGTCGACCGCAACTTCGTCGTCGATCGGCTCCGCCGGGAGCGGTAGCCGCGGGTTCGATCGAGCGTCGGTTCGTTTTCATCGCGAATAGACAAAAGCCATTTGAGACCGCCCCCCGGAGATAGTACCGATGGAATACGGCCCTCCCGCTCTCGTCTCGTCCCCCGAACTCTTCGGATCGGAGCTCCTGGCCTGGACCGTCGTCGGCCTCGCGATCTACTGGCTCGCGATCGTCGTCGCCCGACAGTCGGGCCTCCTGCCGGAGTACGTCGGCACGCAGGGGCCGATTCTGACGATCCACACGAAACGCGGGCGAGCGTTTCTCGATCGCCTCGCGAGACCCAAGCGATTCTGGCGCGCGTGGGCGAACCTCGGCATCGGCATCGCGCTCGTCGTGATGGTGGCGATGTTCGTCTTCCTCATCTCGGCGGCGGTGAGTTCGCTGACCTCGCCCCAGGTCGCGACGAGCGTCCAGCAGCCGCGGAACGTGCTCGTCATTCCCGGCGTCAACGACTTCCTGCCGCTGTCGGCGACGCCCGGAATCGTCTTCGGTCTGCTCGTCGGCCTCGTCGTCCACGAGGGCGGCCACGGCCTGCTCTGCCGGGTCGAGGACATCGACATCGAATCGATGGGGATCGCGCTGCTCGCGATTCTCCCGGTCGGCGCGTTCGTCGAACCCGACCAGGAGAGCAGTCGAACCGCCTCCCGCGGCGGCCAGACGCGAATGTTCGCCGCCGGCGTCACGAACAACTTCGCGGTCACGCTCGTCGCCTTCGCGTTGCTGTTCGGCCCCGTGGCCGGATCGATCGCCGTCGCACCCGGCGCCGCGGTCGGGGGCGTCGCGCCCGACTCGCCCGCCGCCGCCGCCGGTATCCAGCCGGACGATCGGATCACGGCGATCGACGGCGAGGCGGTCGAGACGAACGACGACCTCGAAGCGCGGCTCGAAGCCGCCGACAGCGATCGGGTGTCGGTCGAACTCAACGGCGAGCGGACGGTCCCGGTCGAACTCTCGCTCGTCGTGACCGCGGCGATGGAGAACAGCCCGCTCGGGCTGGACGCCGGCGACTCGATCCTCGCCGTCGACGGCGAGCCGATCGCGACCGAACGCGGCTTCTACGAGGCCGTCGGCGACGACGAGACGGCCCGGCTCACGATCCAACAGGACGGCGAGCGCGTCGACCGCGAGGTGCCGATCGGCTCCGCGGTGACGGTCCTCGAGGACGAGCCGCTCGGGAACGCGATCGGCCCGACCGACGGCCCGATCGTCATCACGGGCCTCGGCGGCGAGCGGATCCACAACTACGAGGACCTCCAGTCGGTCCTCGATACGACCAGCGCGGGCGACGAGATCTCCGTCACGTACTACGATTCGGCCGGCGAGCGCAACGAGGCCACCGTGACGCTCGGCCAGCACGAACGGTTCGACATCGGCTTCCTCGGCATCTCCCCGAACCCCGGCGTGTCGGGGCTCACGGTGAGCGCGATCGGCGTCCAGCTCTACCCCGCCGGGGAGTACCTCGCCCTGCTGGGCGGCGAGGGCGAGAGCCGGTTCGGCGCGATCGCCGACAGCTTCTTCGGGAAGATCGGACTGGCGCTGCTGTTGCCGATCATGGGCATCGCCGGCGGCCTCCCCTTCAACTTCGCGGGATTCGCCGGGGGCATCGAGAACTTCTACGTGGCACAGGGCGCGCTCGGCGCGCTCGGGGACTGGACCGTCTTCGCGATCGCGAACCTGCTGTTCTGGACCGGCTGGATCAACGTCCAGCTCGGCTTCTTCAACTGCATCCCGGCGTTTCCGCTCGACGGCGGCCACATTCTCCGGACCAGCACGGAGGCGATCTTCTCTCGGCTCCCGATCGATTCGACCCGCGGGATGGTTCGCATCGTGACGACCTCGATCGGGCTGACGATGCTCGTCAGCTTCCTCGCGATGGTGTTCGCGCCGGGGCTGCTCGCGGGCTGAACGCGTTTTGACCGGCCCCGTTCCGGACGCACAGTTTTCACCTGCGGTGACGTATCGTCCGTCGTGATTGGCGACGACGACGGCATCTACCGATCGAAACGGGGCGAGCGACGACTCAAATCGCTCTACGAGACGCTGCTCGGGGACCTCGACGCCGACTTCGATCGGCGCTTCGTCGAGACCCGATTCGGCGAGACGCACGTCCTCGCCGCCGGCCCCGAGGACGCGCCGCCGGTCGTGGTGTTTCACGGCGGCAACGTCGTCAACCCGATCAGTCTGTCGTGGTTTCTCCCGCTCGCCGACGAGTTCCGGCTCTACGCGCCGGACACGATCGGCCACCCCGGATTCAGCGCCCAGACGCGGCTCTCGCCCCGCGACGACAGCTACGGGACGTGGGCGTGCGACATCCTCGACGGCCTCGGCCTCGATCGCGTCCCGATGCTCGGCCCGTCCTACGGCGGTGGGATCGTCCTGCGGACGGCGGCGTTCGCGCCCGATCGCATCTCGCGCGCGGGACTGGTTGTGCCGGCGGGCCTCGGAACCGGCTCGATCCGGCGGCTGCTCGTCGAGATCGTCCTGCCGATGCTGGCCTATCGGCTCGCGCCCGACCGATCGCGCCTCCGGCGGGCGGTACAACCGATGTTCACGGAACCGGCCGAGGCGATCGACGAGACGATCCTCGACGTCGTGGGGGCCGTCTTCGACGAGGTGAAACTGGAGCGATCGTTCCCGAAGACGGCGACGCCGGACGAGTTGGCGGGATTCGACGCCCCGACGCTGCTCGCGGTCGCCGAGCGGGATCTCTTCTTTCCGCCGGACGTCGTCGTCCCGCGGGCCAAGCGGGCGATCCGGAACTTGGAAGTCGTCGTCCGGCTGAAAGGCGAATCCCACTTCCCGGGACCGGGCGCTCGCGACGAACTCCGCGCGCTCCTCCGGAAGTTCCTGACGGGCGACCTCCCATAGAATCGATCTCGCAGCCGCTATTCGTCGTAAATACGCCCGGGCATTACTCGTCGTGTTCGACGCCGTGGCGCTCGTAGAACTCCTCGGGCGCGTCCTCGACCCGCTCGAATTCCGCGTCGAAGTAGTGTTCGTGGTGGCGAACGACCTGTTCGACCATCCAGCGACTGAACGCCTCGTCGAACCGCCACTCGCCTTCCTTCTCGGGGACCCGGAACCGATCGTCGGTCGCGAACGCCGCGTAGACGTGGAAGAACCCGAGGATGACGTCCGCGAAGTCCCGCGCCTTCTCCGCGCCGGTCTCGCGCCGCGCTTCGAGTTCCTCGTAGCCCGCGTCGGTGAGTTCGAAGTACTTTCGATCGGGCTCGTCCTCGCGGTCGATCCGCTCGGCCCACCCTTTCTCCTCGAACTTGTAGAGGAT
Source organism: Halosolutus gelatinilyticus (assembly GCF_023028105.1). Classification (NCBI taxonomy): domain Archaea; kingdom Methanobacteriati; phylum Methanobacteriota; class Halobacteria; order Halobacteriales; family Natrialbaceae; genus Halosolutus; species Halosolutus gelatinilyticus. The sequence goes on along the minus strand of NZ_CP095491.1, from coordinate 1,095,092 downwards.
CGGATACACGGAGCCGTAGGACGGCTCCCAGTGACCGCCGCTGATCTCGCGAATCTCCTTTAAGATCTCGTAGCCGTACCGCGGCTTCTCCTCGAGCAACTCGAGGACGAGATAGGCGATAACTCCTTTCGGCGGCCCACTTTTCCGCATGTACGCGGAATCTAACCACGTCTAACGTAAATGACTTCTGTCGGCCGTTGCGTTCTCGGTTCGTCGATCGGCGCGATCGGGGTGATCAGGGTCGATCGCTGGGAACGGGACGGGAGCGCAGGCTACCGGCGACGCCGGCCCGAAACCCGGCACTTCTTGACGCCGCCGGCCCAACCCGCGATCATGGACCGACGGCAACCGCCACAGACCGAAGAGGGCTGGTACGTCTTGCACGATTTCCGGTCGATCGACTGGGACGCCTGGCGGGCGGCCCCCGATCGAGAACGGACGCGGGCGATCGAGGAGGGGGTCGACTACCTCTCCGCGGCCGAAGCCGTCGCGGACGCCGACGAGGGCGACTCGGCCGTCTTCTCCGTGCTCGGGCACGAGGCCGATCTGCTGGTGCTCCACCTGCGACCGACGCTCGCGGACCTCGACGCGATCGAGCGGCGGTTCGAGCACACGGCGCTCGCGGCGTTCACGGAACGGACCGACTCGTACCTCTCGGTGACGGAGGTTTCGGGCTACATGTCCCAGGAGTTCTTCGACGACGATGCGGAGGTGGAGGATACCGGGATGAAACGGTACATCGAATCCCGGCTCAAACCCGAGATTCCGGACGCCGAGTTCGTCAGCTTCTACCCGATGAGCAAGCGCCGCGGCCCGGACCACAACTGGTACGACCTCTCCTTCGACGAGCGCGCGGAACACCTCTCGTCCCACGGCGAGATCGGCAAGGGCTACGCGGGCCGCGTCACGCAGATCATCTCCGGCAGCATCGGCCTCGACGACTTCGAGTGGGGCGTGACGCTGTTCGCCGACGATCCGGCCGACGTGAAGGACCTGCTCTACGAGATGCGCTTCGATCCCTCGAGTTCGCGGTTCGCGGAGTTCGGTCGGTTCCGCTCCGCGCGGCGGTTCCCGGCCGAGCAACTCGGCGCGTTCCTCGCGGGCGAGTCGATCCCGCAGGCGGACGCGAACGGTGCGCACGGACACCACGGAAGCGCCGCAAGCGGCCGCCCGTACGACGACTCCAGTGGGCATTCCCACGGCGACTCCGGCGGCCACCCGCACGGCGGCCACTCCCACGGCGACTCGGACGAGTCGGGCCACCACGGCGGTGCGAGCGACGACGACGTCCGGAGCGAACTCGAGGAGATCGGCGTCTACGCGGGCCAGCCCCACGGCGAGGACGTCCACGCCGTCGTGCTCTACTCCGCCGCCGACGCCGACGACCTCTTCGAGGAGGTCGACGGCTTGCGGACGAACTTCGACCACTACGACACGCACGTGAAGACGGCGGTCTACGAACCGCGAAACGAAGACTCCGAGACCGCGATCGTCAGCCTCTGGGAAACCGAGCGCGCCGCGAACACGGCGGCCGGGTTCCTCGCCGACCTGCCCGACATCGTCCGACAGGCTGGAGACGGGGCGCCGGTAGGCGCCGATGGCGAGCGGGGCGACGGCCCCGCGAGCGACGATGACGACGATTCGTGGGGGACGATGGGCATGTTCTACGCCGTCGAGCCGGAGCATCGCGAGGACTTCGTCGACACCTTCGGCGACGTCGCGGGCCTCCTCGCGGACATGGACGGACACCGCAAGACCGACCTGCTGGAAAACCGCGAGGACGAAAACGACATGTTCATCGCCAGCCGCTGGGACTCACGTGAGGACGCGATGGCGTTCTTCCGCAGCGACGCCTTCTCCGAGACCGTCGAGTTCGGGCGTAATATCCTCGCCGACCGGCCGCGGCACGTCTTTTTGGCCTGATCGGCGATCGATTCTCCCGGTTCTCGCTGCGGCTATTCTATCCCCGCCGGCTCAGATCCGGCCGCCGCCGGTGATCTCGTCGTAGAAGAAGTAACCGGCGAGCCCGGCGAGCCCGATCGCGAGCGTGACGTACGGCCAGTTGCCGGCGTCCCGGTCCGTGAGGCGGGCGTGGGCGGCAACGAAGATCGCAAAGCCGGCGTGTGCGATCGCCGTCGCGATCAGGAACGCGGTGAGATCCATCTTACCCGGAAATTCGACGTGCTGCCGATAGCCGTTTCGAAGTGCGTTGCGGCTCCCACTTCGTCCGATCCGCTGCTGGTCGTTCCGACCTGGGGAAGGGCAGAGAAGGCGTACTGCGCCGCGAGCAGCCGCAGGCTGCGAGCAGGCCGACGACTAATCCGACGGGAAAGAGGGCGCTTTCGATTGACCGGTTGCCGAAACACGGTGCGCTGTGGGGCAGCGTCGCTGTCGTCAGCAGAGCAGATTCCAGAGCAAATGGCCGGTGGTCAGAGGTCGTGATCGGGATCGTCCTCGACCGATCGCTTCAACGAATCGCGCCGGGCCTTGGCGTCCCGACCGGTCGCCTCGAGCAGGAAGTCGTTTTTCGCGTTGACGGCGTCGCCGGCGGCCTCGAGTTCGTCCGGGCCGAGTTCGGTGGGGTCGCGCTCGTGGAACTCGACGCCGAGTTTATCCTTCTTGCCGGAGTACGCGACGGCCCCGACGACGATCTTCTCGAAGACGGGATTGTCGGGTTCGCCGATCACGTAGAGCTCGCTCCCCTTGTACTCCTGGGTGTCCGTGATGGGTCCGAAGTAGTCCTTGATGGTGGCTTCCATGTCGGGGATTCGCTCCTCGAGATACTCACCGCGACGCATCTTGTACTCCTTCATGGATTGGAGAATACACGGCGGCTGGTTTACCTCTTTTCATAGCCGACGTTGTGGCGTCTCGATAGGTCCGAGTCGGAATCGGCTGCCGCGATCGGCGGTGATCGACTATCATCGGAGCGTCGCCGATCGCGGCGGACGATCGCAACCGATCGTGCCCGTCCGACCGCGTCGGTCGAAGAGAACTGTTCGAATGTCGTCGCTACCGCTCTCGTTCCCCGAGGTATCCCTTTCGACACTCGGGGCAGATGTCACCCGTTCGAAGCGACGTCCGGACGTTACCGGCGATGTAGTCGCAGCGGGGGCAGTAGAGCTCCATCGGAACGTCGTCGTCGGGGCTGTCGCGTCCCTCGGCGGGGGCGGGCGCCGACGTGGCGCGTTCGATACCGAGTCCCTCGGGGTCGGCTGCGGACGGCTCGGCTTCGATCGCTCCCGTCTCCGGGGGTTCGGCGTCGAGGCCGATCGACGCGCCGTCGCCGCGCTCGGCCTCGGCAGTGGCGTCCGTCTCGAGCAGAACGGCGTCGTCGATCGGCTCCTCGTCGGCGTCGGGCCACGCCGCGGGTTCGGTCTCGTCGTCGACCGACTGCTCGTCGTCGGCGTCGGGCCACGCTGCGGGCTCCGTGTCCGCGCCGACCGGCGGACCGACGTCTTCGGAGTCGGGCCACTCGCCGTGTTCGCGATCGCGGTCGGGGGTCGGCTCCTCGTCCTCGAGGATCTCCGCGTCGTCGGTGATCGGGTCGCCGTTCTCGTCGGTCGGAATGTCGATGTCGTCGGCTGCGGAATCCGTCGGCTCCGCGTCCGGCGTACTCGCCGCGTCGTCGGCGTCGGCTTCGGGTTCGTCGGGGCGTGGATCGGCGGCCGTCTCGGTGGTGAGACTCGTCACTTCGGTGTTCTCGCTGATGACGTGTCTCTGGCCGCACCGAGCGCACTCTTCGTACTCCTGGACGGTTACGACGACCTCACTGCCCCGTTCTTCGCGCTCGCGATCGACGTCGGGGTCTCCGTAGTCGTGTCCGAGCAGCGAACATCGCAGGACCATTGTCAAACCGTACCGATTCAGGGCATAAAAAACGTGCTGCATACGTGTCCGTCTTTAAATGACTGATATTCGATATGAAACGAACTGGCGGGGTCGATCGGATGCGATCGGTTTCGGTCGCCACTTCACCTTCGTCGGCACTGCTCGAACGGCAAACGTCAAATCCCGGGTCGTCGAATGTACTGCTGGATGAAAGCAAAGCGGGAGTACCGAAACCGGGCACGGACGGAGGTCGCGGTACTCGACGCGCTGGTCGATCGAGCGGAGGAGGGAATGACCGTCTTCGAGCTTCGTGCGGCCGTCGAGGTCGGCATCGACGACTTAGAGGAGGCCCTGGGGACGCTGAAAGCCGACGACCTGATCGTCGTCGACGCCTCCGCGAACGAGACGGTGATCAAACCCGCCGATCGGGTCGTTCCCGACGTGCCGGCCGACGAGGAATCCGACGAATCGATCGGCGAGTGGCTGCGCAAGCGGATCCCTTTTTGAATCGAAACGCCTGTGGGGGCCCGGCCCCTCCGTGGAGGCATGAGCGTTATCGAGGCTGTGCACGCGGATCTCGGCGCCACGTTCGGCGAGCGTGACGGCCGAACGATCGTCGAGCACTACGGCCGACCGGAGCGAACCCATCGGGCCGTTCGCAACGGCGTCGGCTTGCTCGAGGCGGCCTACGGCGTGCTCGTCGTCGAGGGCGACGATCGCGTCGAGTACGTCGACAACGTCGTCTCGAACCGGGTCCCCGGCGAGGACGGGCAGGGCTGTTACGCGCTCGTGCTCGACCCCCAGGGTGCCGTTGAGGTCGAGCTCTACGTCTACAACGCCGGCGAGCGACTCCTGCTGTTCACGCCGCCGGGCGAGGCCGAGCCGCTCGCCGAGGACTGGTCCGAGAAGGTGTTCATCCAGGACGTCGAGATCCGCGTCGCCACCGACGACTACGCGATTTTCGGCGTCCACGGTCCCACGGCCACGGAGAAGATCGCGAGCGTTCTCACCGGATCCGGGTCGCCCGATCGGCGCTACTCGTTCGTCCGCGGATCGATGGGCGACGAGGGGGTGACGGTCGTCCGCACCGACGCGCTCACCGGCGAGGAGAGCTACGAGGTCGTCTGCACGGCCGACGCCGCTGAAGCCGTCTACGACGTCCTGTTGAACCACGGCCTCAACGCGGCCCCGTTCGGCTACCGCACCTGGGACACGCTCTGTCTCGAAGCCGGCTCCCCGCTGTTTCACACCGAACTGGAGGGGACGATCCCGAACGTCCTCGGTCTCCGTAACGCCCTGGACTTCGAGAAGGGCTGTTACGTCGGCCAGGAGGTCGTCTCCCGCGTCGAGAACCGCGGACAGCCCAGCCGACGACTCGTCGGGTTGACGATCGCGACCGAGGATGGCGAGGATGACGAAAGCGAGGAGCCGCGGGTCCCCGACTCCGGCGCGGCCGTCTTCGACGGGGACTCCTCGGTCGGCGAGGTGACCCGCGCCGGCGTCAGCCCGCTCCTGGAGGACGTTATTGCGCTCGCGATCGTCGACTACGGCCTCGCTAGCGACGACTTGACCGTTCGTGTCGGCGGGGAGGAAGTGCCCGCCGCCCGAACCGAACTCCCGTTCGTCGAAGGGTCGGACGCCTCCGATCGGCTTCCGGAATACTAGGTCCGGAACTCAGTGCCGGTCTTGCCGGTTCGGATGGCAGTGTCTAGTCGGCCGACTCGAGAAGCGGGCGGGTTGGGAGCCGGTTCGGCCGTGCTACTCGCAGGCCTGCTCGTTTCGAGCAGTAAGCGTCGTACGTAATTCCGAACGATTTACTGCGATCTCCGCCCGGATAACTCGACCTAACCTATCAAATGATTTATGCTCCCTTTCGCAAAACCCGACACCGATGCCGACTCGATACCAAGGATCGATGTCTCGCGTTGCAACGTACACTATCGCCATTCTCGTCCTATTGGTCGGTATCTACCTCGTTAATCAGCCCGTCGTCTGGATATCGTTTGTCCCGTTTGCGCTTTTGTTGTTCCTTCTTTGGAGAGCAGTGCGCGCGCTAGAACGGATTGCGGCGGCTGTGGAGAAAAACGACTAATGCCGCGTCGATTCGAATTACCGGCACGGCCTAATTAAACCGGTCTGAGAAGCGGACAGTTCCCTGCGAACGTGCGCCTCCGAACGGGATCACCTCGATCGGTCACGAAGACCGGAACTGGCCGGCCACAGCGTGAAGGACGCGGCTGCTGGAGTGGCGCGTATGAGCACGACAGATGCGATCGACGCCGAGACGGACTTCGAGGAACTGGCCTCGCGCATTCGGACGCAGTCGGCGGACGCGCCGGGGTCGGACACCGAGCGCGCGACGATCCGGTCGTTCGACGCGGTGAGTTCCGAAACGCTCGAAGCGTTGCTCGAGGCGGCCGAAAGCGAGTCCGTCGAACCGGGCTCGCTGGTGTTTCTCATCTCCAGGGCGAACGCGGAGCTACTGATCGAACGGGAGTATGACATCGACGACGTCGAGGAGCTCTCGGCGGTACTCGGCCGTCCGGTGCAGGTCGAAGACGGGATGCCCGACGATACGATCGTGCTGCTGGATCCGGCCGCCGTCGACGGCGAGGAACTCGTCGATCCCGACGCGATCGCCTGCGGGATCGTCGGGTCCGACCACTGACGCGCTCCGTTCGTCGGGGCTGTCTCTCGCCTCGCCGTTCTCTCGTCGCTGTCGTCCCCGTCCACTGCTGCCCTCGCTACTATCCACGAGTCGACCGTGAGCACCCGTATGCGCTATCTCGAGGTCACGGTCCCGGAGGGGAAGCGACGACCCGTGCTCGACATGCTCGAGGAGGAGGGAATCGACTACGTCGTCAGCGACGAGACCAGCGGCAGGGGGTTCACGGCAGTGGTCCGGTTTCCGCTCCCGACGCGGGCCGTCGAACCGGTGCTCGATCGGCTCCGACGGGCCGGCATCGGCGGCGAGTCCAGCGTGGTCGTGATCGACGCGGAGACGGTCATCTCGGAAGAGTTCTCGTCGCTTCAGGAGCAGTACAGCCACGGCGGCCAGAAGGGTGCGCGTACGTCGCGGCAGGTCCTCCGCACGAAGGCCGACGAACTCACGCCCCCGTTTCGGATCTACGCGGTCATGCTGCTCATCAGCGCCGTCGTCGCCACCGCCGGGCTGCTGGCCGACTCCCCGGCGGTCGTGATCGGGGCGATGGTCATCGCGCCGCTGCTCGGACCCGCGCTCGCGTCCAGCGTCGGCATCGTCACCGGCGATCGGCATCTCAAATCGACGGGCTTCAGGTATCAGGCGATCGGCGTCACGATGGTCGTCGCCGCCTCGATCGGTCTCGCCGTCCTCGCCCGCGCGGCCGGCCTCGAACCGTCGGGAGTCGACATCGTCGTCGCGACGGAACTCGAAGAGCGGGTCTCGCCGAACCTGTTCTCGATCGCGGTGGCGCTCGGCGCCGGCATCGCGGGCATCCTGAGCCTCACACGGGGATTTTCGGAGGCGATCGTCGGCGTGATGATCGCCGCGGCGCTCATCCCGCCCTCGGCCGCGGTCGGGATCACGGTCGCCTGGGGAATGTTCGGCGCGGCGATCGGCGCCACTGCCCTCGTGGTGGTGAACCTCCTGTCGATCAACCTCGCCGCGCTGGGCACGCTGTGGGTCGCGGGTTACCGCCCGCAGGGGTTGTTCGAGGTGTCGCCGACCCGGAGACCGACGTACGCCTACGCGACGATCTTCAGCATTGCGCTGCTCGTCCTGGCCGCGCCGCTGGCCGGCGTGACCCTCCTCGACTTCCACACGACCGAACTCGAGTCGGCCGCCGAGGACGAGGTCGACGCGGTGCTCGCGGAGCCGCGGTACGAGGAACTCGAATCCGAAGCGGTCGCGATCGAACTCGACGGCGACTACCCGATCCAGTCGGTCGATCGGGTCGTCGTTACGGTCTCCGGGCCGGAACCGGGGCCGGAACCCGGGTTGGCCGATCGGCTCTACCAGGAAATCAGCCCCCACGCCGACGGCGAGCTAACCGTCGAGGTGCAGTACGTCGTCGCCGAGGAACGGGGTGGCGGCGACGACACCGACGCGCAGCGGGTGGCAAGTCGAACCGCGAACGGGCCGTGAAGTCGCTCCCGATCGCCCTGCCCTGAGAGTAGTAGATCGCCCAGTCCTGGGGTAGTCGGCGTCACAGTGCGGCCGAGCGCCCCCGTCTACGACGGCGCGTGCAGCGCGCACCGGAGACGCGGTGCCGGCGGCGCAGCGGCGGCGAAACCGGTCAGGCGGCCGGTTTGACGTTCTGGTTCATCCGGAACAGGTTGTCCGGATCGTATTTCGTCTTTACCTCGACCAGCCGATCGTAGTTCTCGCCGTAGGCGATGTGCTCGTCGCCCTCGCGTTCGCTGACGAAGTTCGCGTAGACGCCGCCGGTCGCGTGCGGCGCCATGGCGTCGTAGAACTTTCTCGCCCAGGCGATACAGCGGTCGTCGTCGGCCGGGTCCTCCCAGCGCGTGTGGACGTTCATCGCGTACTCGGCGTCGCGGTGGGGGAAGGCGGTCGCGTCCGCCGGAATCCGCGCCATCGCACCGGCGAGCTGCCCGAAGAAGATCTCCGAGAGCGGGGACGGAAGCGTCTCCGCGTACTCGACGACGGTGTCGATGGCCCCGTCGGAAAACTCGTGGAAGAAGTGCGACTTCCAGTAGTTCCGGGCGCCCTCGGTGAGCAGCGGATCGAACGACTGCTGGAACGCGGCGTACGAATGGGGGCCGACGGCGTCGGCGATGGGATCGCCGAACTTTCGAACCGGGGCCAGCACCTCCTCGCCCTCGTCCATATCGCCGCTGTAGAACGCGACGACGATGACGACGCCCACGCCGTGGACATCCTCCGGCAGGAACGGGAGCGGCGGCGCCTTGCGGAGGACGGCCCAGACGGTCGCCTCGTCGGGCGCCTCCTCGTTGAAGTCGCGGACGTGTCGGAGCACCGCCGGCGCGTCCTCGCCGCGGTAGACGATCGGTCCCGCGAGCACCTCCGGACCGACCTCGTGGAGGTCGAACTCGAAGGAGGTGACCACGCCGAAGTTGCCGCCGCCGCCGCGGATCCCCCAGAAGAGATCCGGGTTCTCGTCCTCGCTCGCGCGCCGGAGTTCGCCGTCAGCAGTGACGATGTCGACCGATCGCAGGTTGTCAACGGTCATCCCGTACTTCCGAGTGAGCCACCCGAATCCGCCGCCGAGGGTGAGCCCCGCGACGCCGGTCGTCGAGTTGATCCCGAACGGGGTGGCCAGCCCGAACGCCTGCGTCTCGTGATCGACGTCGGCGAGGGTCGCCCCAGGCTCGACCCGGGCGGTCTGGCGCTCCGGATCGACGCGGACCGATCGCATCGCCGAGAGGTCGAGTAGCAGGCCGTCGTCGCAGACGGCGTTGCCGGCGATGTTGTGTCCGCCGCCGCGCACCGCGAGGAGGAGGTCCTGCTCGCGGGCGAAGGTCACCGCCGCGATCGCGTCCGAGACGCCCATCGCGCGAACGATGAGCGCCGGCGATCGGTCGATCATGCCGTTCCAGACGGCTCGGCGGTCGTCGTACTTCGGATCCTCGGGACGGAGCAGTTCCCCGTGAAGCCCCTCCTCGAATCCGCGTATTGCACCGTCGTCCGCGGGAGTGGTAGTTACTGCCATTGTCCCTCGGTGATCGTAGGACGCACGCGGAGATATAGCCACACATAATAAATAATTAAGATATGACCGAACACCGGACACACTCAAAATCCCGCGATCGAGGGCGAAACGCGACCACTCGGTTCGGTTTCTGCTCGCGCCCGATCCGTCATATCTGTCGGAGCGATCGTCGTTCCGATCGCGAAACTAGTTTATCGTCGTCGACGGCGAAACTCGGTGTATGGTAACAATGGGCAAACCACCGGGCGAGACGGCGCTTGCTGCCCTCCCGAGCGAGGCCGTTCGATCGTTCGAGGACGAGTTCGGCGGTCGCGTCGTCTATCCGGCGGATCCGGAGTACGACGAGGAACGGCGGATCTGGAACGGCATGATAGACAGGTATCCGGCGATCGTCGCCCACTGTGGCGGCACCGCGGACGTCGTCGCGGCGGTGACCTTCGCCCGCGAGCAGGGGCTGTCGGTCGCCGTCCGGAGCGGCGGACACAACGTGGCCGGGACGGCCGTCCGCGACGGCAGCCTCGTCGTCGACCTCTCCGAGATGAACGGCGTTCGCGTCGATCCCGATGCAGGCACGGCGCGCGTCGAGGGCGGCGCGACGCTCGGCGACGTCGATCGCGAGACGCAACTGTTCGGCCTCGCGACGGCCCTCGGCGTCGTCTCGGAGACCGGCGTCGCGGGGCTGACGCTCAACGGCGGCTACGGGCACCTGAGCCGCCAGTACGGCCTGGCGCTCGACAACCTGCGATCGGTCGACGTCGTCACCGCGGACGGCCGGGTGCACACCGCCGACGGCGACCGGGACGCGGACCTGTTCTGGGGAGTCCGCGGAAGCGGCGGCGCGCTCGGCGTCGTCACCTCCTTCGAGTTCGACTGCCACGCGGTCGGTCCCGAGGTGTACGCGCTCTTCGCGTGGTACCGCGGCGACGACGCGGCCGCGGCGATGGCTCGGTACCGCGAGTGGACCGCCGACGCGCCCCGGACAGCGAGCGCGCTCGCGTTCACCGCGCACGTCCCCGAACTCGACGAGTTCCCCGAGGACTCGTGGGGCGAACCAGCCGTGGCGTTTCTCGGGTCGTACCGCGGCGACCTCGCCGACGCCGACGAGGTCTTCGCCCCGCTGCGCGAGGGTGCGAACCCGATCGCCGACCTCGGCGGTCCGATGGCCTACGCCGACTTGCAGTCGATGCTCGACGAGGACTACCCCGACGGCCTGCGTTACTACTGGAAGTCGGTCTACCTCGACGAACTCACGGACGAGGTCGTCGACCTCATGATTCGGCACAACGAGGCCGCGCCGTCGGCGCTCTCGACGATCGACGTCTGGCACCTCGGGGACGCGGTCGCCGAGGTTCCGACCGACGAGACCGCGTTCTGGCACCGCGAGAAGCCGTACATGCTCACGTTCGAGGCCAACTGGGAGGATCCCGCGGACGACGACGCGAACGTAACGTGGGCCCGAAACAGGATCGACGTCGTCCGAGCGCTGTCGGTGGCGTCGGGCGGGTACGGAAACTTCCCCGGGATGAACGAAGACCCCGGAACCGCCGTCTACGGGGACAACTACGATCGGCTGGTCGAGCTAAAGACGAGATACGATCCGGACAACCTGTTTCCGGGGAGCAGAACGATCGAACCGCGGTCCGCCGACTGAGCCGCGGCTGCGATCGACGGCGACCGCAGACGGGATCGGCGGAGGGCCGATCTCGCGATCGCGATTGCCGATCGCTGGGAGTACGGTCTCCGTCGAGAACCGATAACCGGCAGTACCGGGCCGCCCCCGGAGCGGCAGTGTGAACGTCCGGCCGTCGATCAGGAAAGCTGGGTCGCCTCGACTGCAGCGAACCGATCGTCCTGTTCGACTTCCCAAATTCGCAGGACGAGGTGGCCTTTGCAGTAGTACTCCACGGTTTTGTTACCCGTTTCGAGATTTCTGAGGACGAGCTGGCAGTGCTCGTCTCCCGTACAGTCTGCGGAGCGTTCACACATAGTTGATGCTTGCTCTACTGGTCTCGCCGATAAGTCTCTGTTGGTGGCTTCAGTGCTCGATTTCGGCGGCGGCTCACGACGGGCGCTCGTTACCGCCGCTGCGGCCCGCGTCTTCGCCGCGTCCCCGCGAGAGCATTGCCTTCAGATGAGCCGTCGAGAGCAGCGACGTGGGTCGATCCATGTGGACGCCGATCTCGCCGGAGAGCGCGCCGAGGCCGATCCGCTGGATCGGCTCGGGGAGCGAGTACGCCTGTCGGAGCCAGCGGCCGAGCTCCATCTCGCGTTCGAGGTCCGCACGCCAGGCGTGCTCGTAGGCGGCCAGCGTCGTCGGCCGATCGGGATCGATCGTCCGGGCGGCGTGGTCCGCGCTGGTCATCCCGTAGAGGATGCCGCCCCCGGTGAAGGGCTTGGTCTGGGCGGCCGCGTCGCCGATCAGGAAGCCCCGTCGACTCGTGACGCGATCGGGCGGGCCGATCGGGATCGCGCCCGAACAGCGGCGGGAGACGTCGATCTCGTAGCCGTCGATCAGTTCCTCGAAGTGCTTGGTCACCTCGACGCCGGGCGGGGCGGCCAGGCCGTACTCGACGCCGGCGTCGCCGCGGGGGATGCGCCAGGCGAAGAACGTCGGCGGCGTGAGGTGGACGTCGACGAAGTCCTGGTCGTCGGCCTCCTCCGAGAAGGCCAGCACGCCGTGGAGCAGTTCGCCGGGTTCGGGGAGGTCGAGCGCCCCTCGAACGCGCGATCGCGGGCCGTCGCAGCCGGCGACCATCTTCGCCTCGAACTCGACCGCACCGTCGGGGCCGCTCGCGGTGATTTCGACGCGATCACGGCGATCGGTCACGCCCGTCACGGTGTGTTCCTCGCGAACGTCCGCGCCGGCCTCGCGCGCGAGATCCGCGAGGTGGCGGTCCAGGCCGACCCGATCGATGACGTTCGAGGCCACCTCGCGCTTGTAGAAGGGGTAGGCGCCGCTGTGCGGACCGCCGACGTGGAACCGGGCGCCGTAGACCTCGTTCTGGAACAGGTCTGTGCGGGCGCCGTCGCCGGTGAACTCCCAGACGTCCGTGCTGACGTGTCCCGAACAGGCCAGCGGCGTCCCGACGGTGCCCTGTTCCAGGGCGAGAACGTCGTAGCCGTTCTCGGCGGCCCGCCTCGAGAACCGGGCGCCGGCAGGGCCGACGCCCACGACGACGAAGTCGTACATGTCTGGCACCTTCTCACGGGTCGGTAAATATACTGCGGAGCGTTCCTCGCCCGGCGCATCACGGTTCGCTCGCCGTCCCTGACGGCCCCGCGATCGCCGACGAACCGCGAGTCGGGTTACGGCTACGCCTATGTGTGCGGCGAGTGACGGTACGCTCATGTGTGGCTCGGTAGCAGATGCCGATCTGATCGACCTGAGTATCGGACTCGTGGACGGCGTCGAGAGCGAACCGTTTCCGCCGAGCGTCGACGCCTTCGACCACGAGGAGGGGGCGGAACGGCTCGCGGCGACCCTCCGATCGCAGGGGTACGACGTCGATGCGGACGATTTTCCCGACGGAATGGGCCTGGCGTGGGAGGAGGTCCGCGCGATCGCGCACGCCGGCACCCACCTCGACGCGCCGTGGCATTACGGCCCTGACGTCGACGGCGAGCCCGCGAAGACGATCGACGAGATCCCGCTCGAGTGGTGTCGCGGGAACGCGGTCGTCCTCGATTTCCGGAGGAAAGACCCCGGCGACGAAATCTCCCGCGCGGACATAGCGGGCGCGCTGGCCGACCTCGATCACGACCTCTCGCCGGGCGAACTCGTCCTGATTCAGACCGGGGCCGACGAGCTGTGGGGGACGCCGGAGTACCTGACGGACTTTCCCGGCATGAGCGCGGCCGGCACGAAGTTCCTCGTCGAGCGGGGCGTGCGGGTGATCGGCACCGACGCCTACGGCTTCGACAAACCGTTCGCGACGATGGGCGAGCGCTACGAAGAGACCGGCGACGAGGTGGAACTGTGGCCGGCGCACCTCGCCGGCCGCGAGGTCGAGTACTGCCAGATCGAGAAGATGGCCAACCTCGACGCGCTTCCGCGGCGGACCGAGGTGCCGATCGTCGCCTTCCCGATCGAGATCGAGGGGGGAAGCGCCGGGTGGGTCCGGCCGGTGGCGATGCTCGACGGCCGCGGCGGCGAAAGCGGGGGTGAGACGGCGTGAAACTCGCCACCTTCGAGGTCGGGACGCCGATCGGCCCCGTCGAGCGGATCGGCGCGGTCGACGAGTCGAGCGAGGACGCGTCGGCCGCGACCGGCGAGGCCGCCTTGATCGACCTCACCGCGGCCTACGGCGCGGCCCTTGAGGCGGAGGGCGAACCCGCGCCCGCGCATCTGGCTCGGGCGCACGTCCCGCCCGAGATGATCGCCTTCCTGGAACGCGGCGATCGGGCGATCGAGGACGCCCGGGAGGCCGTCGCGTACGCCGCCGAAACCGACGCGGAACGGGGACCGGGCGGCGCGAAGCTCCGGTACGAACCCGGCGAGTACGATCTGCTCGCCCCGCTCCCGCGGCCGAACACCCTGCGGGACTGCATGGCGATCGAGGAGCACGTCGAGAACAGCCTCGACGGTGAGATTCCCGACGTCTGGTACGACCTCCCGGTCTGCTATAAGGGAAACCCCGACGGTATCGTCGCGCCGGGAGGGACCGTCCGCTGGCCCGACTACTCGTCCGTGATGGACTACGAACTCGAGATCGCAGCGGTGATCGGGAAACGGGGTCGCGACGTCCCGGCGGAAGACGCCGAGCAGCATATCGCCGGCTACACGGTGTTCAACGACTTCAGTGCCCGCGACATCCAGGGCCGAGAGATGGAGGCGAAACTGGGGCCGGCGAAGGGCAAGGACTTCGCCAACGGCCTCGGCCCGTATCTCGTCCCGCGCGAGGACATCGACGTCCTCGACGCGCCGATGACGGCGCGGGTCGACGGCGAGGTCTGGTCGGAGGGAACCGTCGATGAGATGTACCACTCGTTCGCGGACATCATCGAGCACGTTTCCCGGTCGGAAACGCTCTATCCAGGGGACGTCATCGGCAGCGGCACCGTCGGCGAGGGCTGCGGCCTCGAACTCGGTCGGTGGCTCGCGGACGGCGACACGATCGAACTCGAGATCGAGGGGATCGGGATCCTGGAGCACACGATCGTCGACTGACGTCCCGGCGCCGGCGGCGTACCGGCCGACTGCGCCGCTACGCCGTTTTTACGTGATCGTCGATCGCGACTGGTCGCCGGGCTCCGGCGGCACCTCTGCCCCCTCGACGGTTTCGTGGATCGTCGTATCCTTCTCGGTATCGACGTGCCAGCGATCGACCTCGTCCTCGTACCTGGCGAGGAGGTCCGACACCTCCGCTTTGAGCTGATCGTCGTTGACGTTCACCTCGAAGCTGAACCGATCGCCGTCCTCGGTGAGCGGTCGCTGAACGTTGGCGCTGACGAGTTCGTTGTCGAAGTAACACGGCGCGAGTTGCGTCATGACGTGGCGGTAGACGCCTTTCTCGACGGTTCGTAACGCCTTCCGACCGACGGAGTCGGCCGCTCGGGTCGCGCGATCGATCGCTTCGGTGCCGCTCTCGACCGCCTCGTCGACGTCGCGCTCCTCGAGCGCGGTGACCGACTCCGACAGCTTTTCGCCGGCGGTCTGCAAGTCCTCCTCCGGCTCCGCCCCCTCCCGTTCGCCCTCGCCTTCGCCGACGCTCGCCTGTTCGGCGGTCTTCTCCGTGACGTCTCGTTCGAAGGATTCGTGGGCTTTCGGCCGCCACTCGTCCCACTCGTCCAGATCGGCCGCGAATCGGCTGCGATCGTCGTCGCCGTCGTCGCTCTGTACACCGAGTTCTCGAAGCGCCTGGGTGATGCGTTCGCCGTGCTCGACGATCGCTCCCCAGTCTCCCTCCACCTTGAATCCGGAAATGCTCTCTTCCACCGTATGAGAACGTACGCGTTCCGGAGTATAACCACTCGAACCCGGCGATATCCGGGTCGTGCGCGATCGGCTCGCGGTCCGGTGCCGCTCAGGCGGCGGGAGCCGGGTCGAATCGGCCGCCGAGGCTGATCACCCAGAGGACCGCCAGGCCGAGCCCGTAGGCGGCCATGACGGCGATCGCGATCGCGAGCATCACGGCGATCCCCTGCGGGAGAAGTGCGCCGAGACAGCAGAGCGCGATCGTCACCTCGCGCCAGCGCCTGCGCATGGTCCGGTAGGAAACCGTCCCGGTGACGTGGAACAGCACCATCGTGATCACGACGTCCGCGAGGAGGCCGATCCCGACCGACGCCAGGAAGACGAGCCAGAAGAAACTCGGCGCGCGGTAGCTGATGACCGCGCCCGCCTGGACCGCGTCGGTCACCAGGTACGCCATCATCGCGGGGGCGACGAACAGGTAGCCGCCGACGCTGCCGGCCAGGAGGCCGATCCCGAGGGCGATCGCCCACCACTTGAACACGACCCGCGATCCCGCGGCGAGGCCGCGTTCGAGGACCGCCGGCCAGGCGTAGTAGCAGACGAGCGGCACCACGGCGATCGCGGCCAGAATGGCGGCGACCTTCATCTCGAACGCCAGGATCTCCACCGGGTGAATGAGGACGACGTTCACGTCGGTCGGCCTGATCGAGGCAGGAAGTCGGCCGGTGAAATCGCGCATGAGCCACCCCATGCCGCCCTGGTAGAGGAGCGTGAACGTCCCGAAGAACACGAGCGTGAAGACGCCTCCGATGATCAGCAACTTCTCGCGCAGTCGGGAGACCACGTACTGCAGATCGTAGTAGTAGCCGCCGATCTCCTCGTTCGTCTGCGCCGTGGCCAGCGCCTCCGAGACGGTTACCGACGTGCGCTCGATCGTCTCGGCGAGCCGACTCGACCGGCGGTCGTCGGCCATCGCAGCCGTTCCGTCTCCGTTTCGACCCTCGGGACCGCTTTCGGTGGCGTCGGTCGCCGGAGACGCTCTCTCCGGCAGTCGACCGGACTCGCGAGCCGTCACGACGAGTCTCGCACAGCCGAGTCCAACGCCGTAGAGGACGACCAGCGGCACGGCCACGAGCAGCATCGAGAACGGATCGGGCGAGCCGTTGACGATCGACGACAGAACGACGACGCCGAAGACGGCCACCTTCCAGCGTTTTCGGAACGTCTCGTAGGAGACGAGTTCGGCGTAGACCAGGCTCGTCATGACGAGCGGTAACTCGGCGGCGACGCCCATGACGAGCACGAGCGTCAGGACGAACTGCGTCCAGTGGACGATCGAGTACGTCGGCGTGAAGCCACTTTGGATCGCGTTCGCCGCGAGGAAGTCGAAGAGAAACGGGAAGATGACGCCGTAGGCGTAGAGCACGCCGCCCGCGAAGAGCGCGATGGCGAGCGCGCACGTCCCGAGCACGACGTGCCAGCGTCGCCGGAGCCAGGCCCGCGTTCCCCGCTCGCCGATCGACGTCCGCACGAGGACGATCAGGATCGGGACCGTGAGGACGATCCCGCCGATCGTGGCCAGTTTCGCCTGGAGCAGAATCACGTCGAACGGCGTCAAGGCGACGATCTCCGCCCCGCGAGCCAGCAGATCCGCCTCGAGCCGGGGCCACATCACCAACCGGACGAAGTAGAAGACACCGAGGAAGTTCAGCAGGAACACGGCGAACAGCCGCTGCAGCCGGACTCGTCCCACCGCGACGAGGTGACCGATCGGGCTCCCGCTCGTCGGCGGTTTGCGCCGGTCCGGTCCGCGATCGCTCCTTCGGTCCCGGACCGCCGACGCTTTCGGTATCACGTCGCTTCGCTACGCGCCGTCCGGGCATTAACTTCTCGAATAGGTGACAAATTCCGCGACGATCAGCGGATCCGGCGGGATCAGTCCCGCGAGGCGTCGAGCAACTCCCAGAGCCGATCGGCGTTCCCCTCGAACCGATCGAGTAGGGCGCGCATTTCCGCGCGGTGGTCGTCCGTAACCCGCACGTGGACCATTCCCTCGTTCGGTTGGCCGTAGACCACGCTCGCTCCCTCGGGCGCGGCGGCGATCGCGGGGAGCGCGACGAGATCCTCTTCGCCCTCGACGAGGACCGTCGTGGGTTCGTCCCGTTCCAGTGCGTCCCGCAGCGCTCTGATCACGTCGGCGGAAATCTCGGCGGGCGGATTCACCGTCTCGACGGTCGTCTCCTCGGTGACGGTTCGGCGGATCTCGTCGTCGACGGCCGATCGCTTTGTTCGTTCGTCGACGAACGCGACGTCCGGCTTCCGTCCCGCCCGCAGGAAGTGGTAGGTGACGACGTCGCCCACCGTGATGAGCGGTCCGTCGATCTCGTTGAGAAGGACGTCGGCGTCGGTCTCGATCGGGCCCAGCGGCTCCTTGAGTTCGTGGCGGAGGTCGTCGGGGAGGACCAGCAGCGGCTCGTATGCCGGCTCCGCGGCGTCGGCGCGATCGTCCTCGTCGGACACGGCTACCGGACTTTGAGGGCGTACGCGCCCGGCTCGGTCACCTGCATCTCGGTCGCGATTTCGCTTTCCTCCGGGTGGGCGATGACGACGTAGCCGGCCCAGTCCTCCGTCAGCGACGAGGAGCCACAGCTCTCACAGGAGTCGGCGTCGGGGTCGTTGACCCGGTGACATTCGCGACAGACGAGGCGATCGGCTGCCATCGTTATTCACCCGCCGCCGCTTCCTGTTTCTCGTGGTCCTCCTCGAGCCAGCCGTGCTTGCCGAGGCCGGGCTGTTTCGCGGTGAGCCCGATCTTCGAGTCGCGCGGGTTGCGCTCGTCGATGCTCTTGGTGACGATCCGCGCGCGGACGGCGTCCTCGACGCCGAGCGTGCGGTTGGATTCGTTCGAGGAGAGCTGCTGGTTCTCGCCGTCGAACGCGAGGTACTCGTCGCTGATCTGCGAGACGTGAAGCAGTCCGTCGACGGGACCGATCCCGACGAAGGCGCCGAACTCGACGACCTCGACGACCGTTCCGTCGACGACCTCCTGCATCTGCGGATCGAACGTCATCGCGTCGAACTCGGCCTCGTAGTAGACGCCCGGTCGGTTCGGCAGGACCGTCCCTTGGCCGATGTCGTGGACCTCGGTGACGGAG
The DNA here is from genome assembly GCF_023028105.1 of Halosolutus gelatinilyticus. Taxonomy (NCBI): domain Archaea; kingdom Methanobacteriati; phylum Methanobacteriota; class Halobacteria; order Halobacteriales; family Natrialbaceae; genus Halosolutus; species Halosolutus gelatinilyticus. The sequence goes on along the minus strand of NZ_CP095491.1, from coordinate 1,076,517 downwards.
ACGACGCTGCCGACCTCCTCGTCCATGCGTCCTTCCAGTTTGTCCTGCAGCAGTCGCTTCACGAGATCCGGCGAGACGTCGCCGAGCTCCTCCGGCGGTACTTCTACCGTGTCCTTCAGTCTGACCCGTTTGTACATCTATGGTTGAGTGATCGCTAATTTGTTTCTCCCGCGTAATGCAATTACCGGTCTCCCCGTCTCGAGGACCCGGTCGCGCAGCGGACGATCGTTTGTGACGACGTATTCGACGGCGCCCTCGCGGGCGAGTTCGACCAGCGCGTCGTCGGCGTACGACGCCTCCGTGTCGACGACGAGACAGCGCTCGATCGCCAGGTCGTGGCCGACGTTCGCGGCCGTTCCCTCGGTGCCGCCCTTGTCGGCGAGCCGTCGCAGTTCTTCGACGACCGACTGGGGCGCGACGGGCTCGAACGAGTCCAACAGTCGTTCGAGTTCGTCGAACAGCCGAACGTCGAGTTCGACCGGCATCATGAGGGCGCTGGTATCGAGCGCGACACGCGTAGCCATTCGTTGGTCGTCGTCCTAACCGCTACCCCTGCAACGTTCCAAGGCCGATCAATCGCCAGCGCGCGCCGATCCGGCGGTTGATCGCGATCTTCGTCCCGGGTTCGGCACAGACCGGCCGTTTGAGCGTGACCTCGCACTCGTTCTCGCGAGCGCTGGTGACGGCGCCGACGGTCGTCGACGTCCCGACGGTCATCATCAACGGCTCGCCGGTGTTGATCTCGTCGACCTCGCCGCCGTCGGTGCCGACGACGCGATCGAGCAGGTCCACGTCCATGGTGAAGCTGTCCCACGTCCGGGGGAGCGATCCCGGCGGGCCGGCCAGTCGACCGGCCAGCGCGTCGCCCTTCGTCAGCGACGGGTCGAGACCGGTGCCGACGCCGAGCAGGCCGCCCGGCGTGACCGAGTCGACGCCCTCGCCGCCTGCCTGGAGCGATCGGACCGTCGTCTCGATCGGGACGTACTCGGTCTGGCCGCCCTCCTCGACCTCGCGGCCGGGACGGATCTCGATCTCGTCGCCGACTTCGAGTTCCCCCTGAACGAGGCTACCGCCGAGGACGCCGCCGGTGAGGTTCGCGGCGGTCGTCCCGGGTTTGTTGATGTCGAAACTGCGGGCGACGTGCATTCGGGCGTCGTCGTCGGGGTCCCGTTCGGGCGTCGGGATGTGTTCTTCGACCGCCTGGATCAGCAGGTCGATGTTGACCTCCTGGCCCGCGGAGATGGGGACGACCGGCGCATCCTCGGCGACGGTTCCCTCGACGAACTCCTGGATCTCCTCGTAGTTCTGTCGCGCCTGGTCGGCGTCGACGAGGTCGACCTTGTTCTGTGCGATGACGATGTTGTCGATCCCGATGATGTCGAGCGCCATCAGGTGCTCTTCGGTCTGGGGCTGCGGGACGGGTTCGCTGGCGCTGATCACCAGCACGGCGCCGTCCATCAGCGACGCGCCCGAGAGCATCGTCGCCATCAGGGTCTCGTGACCAGGGGCGTCGACGAACGACACGGTCCGAAGCGGCTCGCTCGTCGAGCCGTCCGGACACTCCTCCTCGACGGTGTAACACTGGGGCTCGTCCACGCCGTCGCAGTAGCGGAACGTCGCGTCCGCATAGCCCAGTCGGATGGAGATGCCGCGTTTCATCTCCTCTGAGTGCTGGTCCGTCCACGACCCGCTGAGCGCTTGCACCAGCGTCGTCTTGCCGTGGTCAACGTGACCGACGAGCCCGATGTTCACCTCCGGTTGTCCATTTCCTACCATAAGACGGTGAGTAATCTTAGAGATAGCTTCCCGCGTGCGCTTGATAAACTTACTGTTCTGGGAGCGATGCGGTCGGGTATTTCCGCCGTTTCCAGTGACCGTCGTCTGCGGCTGAGCGTTCGTCGATTCGTACGGATCGGTACCGCGACGGATCGCCGGAGGCTCGGCGCCGAGCGTGCTGAGAGACGTTCGTGCGCACAGCCGGCGCCGACGGACCGTCGGAATCCCACGGCGTCACTCGCGAGCGACCGACTCCGTCAGAATATCGTCCGCGACGCCGGTCGGCTCGTACAGCAACGGACAGTCGTCGAGGATGCTCTCGGTGAGCCCGAGCAGGGTTCTGGCGATCGGCGCTCCCGCCGCCGCCTCCCGGTACGCTTCGGCCCGTTCCGCCGCGTCGGCGTGTGAAACCAGCCAGACGCTCGTCCCGTCCGCGTCGATCTCGAGCAGACAGTAGGCCTGCGGGTACGACGCGACCGCCGGCGCGACGAGCTGCGCGAGGCCGCGTCGCTTGACCAGCGCCGGCAGGTGGTGGTGCCCGCCGAGGACGAGCGCCACGTCGTGGGCGTCCAGCACCGATCGGACCCGCTCGCGGCCCCGCATCGTGTAGACCCGCCACGCGCTGGCGCTACGCAGCGGCTCGGAGACGAGCGGGAGCACGTTGTGGTGGCACGCGACGATCGGCACCGCCGCCGATTCGAGCCCGTCGTCGAGCCACGCGAGCTGGTCGTCCGAGACGAATCCGCGGTGGGTGTCGACGTACGGCCCGTCCGGACCGGCGGCGCTGTTCAGGACGAAGAGATCGACCGGCCCGATCTCGTAGCGGGCCGGGAGCGATCCCGTTCCGTACCGAGTCGCGAACGACGACGGCGACGGACACTCGTGTTCGTCCCCTCGTTTCTGGAGGTCGTGGTTCCCCGGCGTCACGACGGACGGCGGATCGAGCTCGGTCAGCAGCGACTCGAACCGATCGTGGTTCCACGGCTCGCCGTCCTTCGTGAGGTCGCCGGGGAACACGACGGCATCGACGTCGCGCCCGTTCAGGTCGTCGACGGCCGTTCGAAGCCGCTCTTCGGTCCGGTGGAAGACGCGGGACGTCCCCTCGGCGCGTGTGGCGACGTGGGGATCGCCGACGACCGCGAGCCGCGTCGGTGACTCGGTCCGCGGTCGTTCGAGTCGTCCGAGGAGGACCCGATCGCCGACCGACGAAAGGTCGCGCTCGGCTCGGCTCATGGCCGGCTCCGACGCGGGCGGTCGCGATCGCAGGGGCGGGCGATCGGGAACGCGGATCCGAACGGTCGTGAGCGGCTTCGACCGGCGATCGACGCGCGGCACCGATCGGCGGAGTCGTCGGGGGATCGTCGACGCATACTGCAGCCCGCAACCACCACGGTAAATTGAATTTATAATTGTGCTACGTGCGAAACGATACCGATCGAGCGGCGGGTATCGATCTCCGTCTCCGAACCGAGCCGTTTCGACCGGTACGGAGCGAATGGGAGATCGACGCTGCGCTCCGTATCCCTCCTAGCAACCGGTTTTTACCGATAGCCCGTACCGACGCTCGGGTCGACGCCGACGGTCCGGTCGCGGGATTCGGCGGTCGCCCGGACGGATCCACCCCCGCCGCCCGGCGATCGCGCGAACGACCGGTCTTGCCGTCGGTCGCCTCGAACCGACCCGATCAGTTCCGAACGCCAATGACCGACACCATCCACCCCTGTCCGCTGTGTGCGTACGCGGCTTCCACTCGAGACGGCGTCTACGCGCACCTCCTGACGAGTCACAGAAAAAGCGAGATCAGTACCGTTCTCCTCGAAACCCGGACGTCCGTCGTCGAACCCAATCCCCCCTGACGCGGACCCGCGGTTCGTCTCCGAGTCCGACGATCCCCGCTCGCCTCGTCGGGGCGTCGATCGTCGGGCCCGGACGCCGCCGATCGAGACGACGAACGGGGACGGCGCGGTTCGGACGAGAACGTAGCCCACAGTAGCCCTCTTAGGAACCGTTATTTCGGCTGTCGAGCGTGTCTCTCGCATGGGCGACGAGACGCTGACGTTCGGATTCGTGTGCGTGCAAAACGCCGGTCGAAGCCAGATGTCCGCGGCGTTCGCGGAGCGGGAACGATCCCGCCGCGGACTCGACGGCGAGGTCGAGATACTCACCGGCGGGACCCGCCCCGCGGACGAGGTCCACCCCGAGGTCGTCGAGGCGATGGCGGAACTCGACGTCGACCTCTCCGATCGCACCCCGCGAGCGGTCTCGACCGAAGCACTGAACGACTGTACCGTCGTCGCGACGATGGGGTGTTCGACCCTCGAACTCGACGCCGGCGTCTCCGTTCGGGACTGGGCGCTCGACGATCCGCACGGGCGGTCGATCGACGACGTTCGCGCGATTCGAGACGACGTCGAGGCCCGCGTGTCCGACCTCTTCGACGAGTACTTCGACGAGTAGCGGCCGATCGCGAAGCGGACGCCCGGACGGGATTTCTTTCGCGGGGCTGCCGAATCCGACGCGGATCGAAGACGGGTACGGTGCCTCCGTCACCGTCTATAGCCCGCTGTACGCCTCATACGTACATACATTCAAGTGCCGCCTCGTTGGACGGCGAGACATGTCACGTTCGACGGATCGATCGCTGGAACAAACGTCGGATACGAGCGGCCGAGCGCCGGATCGAACGTCGGTGTACAGGGAGTACATCAAGGACGTCCGGGTTCTCGAAATCGAGTCCGCCGAGGAGGACTTGCGCTATCGGTTTGAGGCGCCGAATCACCCCGGACTGACGTTCGAGACCCCGGAGAAAGCGACGCTCTACGCCGACGTCTACTTCGACACGAACGGGTTTCGCGAAGCGGGGACCGGGGAGATCGGCATCCCGCCGGCGATCGTGCAGTCGGGAATGGACGTCATCGCCGCGTACATGCTCGCCCAGCCCGAGACGTCCAAAGATTGGGTCGCCTCCTTCTTCGGCTCGACCCACGAGGAGCTCGACACGTACGTCTCCTGGGTCCGGACCCGCGCCGAGGAGGTCCGGCGGGCGGCCCGCGACGAGGGCATCGAGTGACCGCGCCGGGCTCGGACTCGCCGCGACGCCGGCGCGAGTCGTCCGCGACGCGAACGGTCCGTCGGTCGAGGGAGTCTCGCGATAGACGAGGTCGCGATTCGGCGCACAGCGCTTCCGATATATCAATGTAGGGATTACATACAGTTTCGTATGAATAGTATAAAATTTGATATCCGGGGCTAGTGGGTCTCCGCTTGCATGGTGGAATTTACCAGGCGAACGCTGATCGAGACGTCGGTCGCGTCGGCGATCGGTTCCGGCTTCGTCGGAACCGCGAGCGCGCGGGGCGACGAGGAGTGGGAGGACCCGCCGACGGGCGGTGCACCCGTGGTCAAGGGCCGGATCGGTCGGCTGGCCCACACCGCGCTCGGAGCGGAGGTTACCGGACCGTTCGTGTTCGACAACGGCGAGATGCTGTTCAGTCTCCAGCACCCCAGCACCGATAACCCCGAGCCGTTCGGGACCGCGGGCGTCGGCTGGTTGGCCGGCCACCGCTTCGAGTACAACGGGCGAAACGACGAGTTCGAGGAACTGGAACCGCCGCGGACGAACGAGGAACAGCAACGGGTCCGCGTCGCCGGCGCCGAGTACGAACTCCTCGTCCGGAACGGCGACCCGATCGAGGGCGGGTCCTCGATGTGGGGGCACCCGGAGACGCCCGACGGGACGCCGGTCGCCGAGTTCGCCGGCACCCGATACGGCGCCTTCGGCAGCAACCCGGACATGAACTTTCTCGTCCCGACCGACGAGGACGGCCTCGAGGGCTACCTCTTTACGAACGTCGAGACCAGCCCCGGAAGCATCGTCCGGACGCCGATCCGGCGGAGCGAGGACGGCTGGGAGGTCGATCTCGACAACGCGATGAACCTGGAGAACACGGAGGCGTTCCGGAACCTCGGCGGCACTCGGATCAACTGCTACGGCGACCTCGCGCCGTGGGGGAACCCGATCTCCGCCGAGGAGGACTACGTCCACACGCGCGTCTCCGGGCCGGCGACCGTCTCCGACATCGTCGAGGCGGGATCGGGCGTCGGTCTCCGCGGCGCGCGAGCGTTTTTCAACCGGCCGAACCCGTCCGAAATTCAGAACTCGCTCGACGACCTGTTCGGCGAGGAGAGCTGGTCTCTCCAGGGATCGTGGGCGCTCAGCGGCCTGGAGATGCTCGCGTACCACCTCGGCGCCGAGCCGGTCGACCAGGTGGACGGCGAGAACACGCGCGAACCGATCGGCAACGGCTACCCCAACCCGTACCGGACGGGCTACTGCGTCGAGATCACGGAACCGACGGCCGACGAACCGACGCCGGTCAAACACTACACCTGGGGCCGGGCGGCCTGGGAGTGTCCCGAGGTCACGCCCGACGAGCGAACGGTGTACCTCACCTCAGACGGGGCGAACAAGGGCATCTACAAGTTCGTCGCCGAGGAGCCGATCCCCAGCTACGACGATCGGACGGACGTCCGCGGCACGCTGTACGCGATCGAGGTTACCAACAAGCAGGCGGCCATGAACCTGCCGCCGATCGCGGTCAACCTGGAGATCGACTGGATCGAACTCGGCACCGCGACGAACGCCGAGGTCGAATCCTGGATCGCCGACTACGACGACGTCACGCAGGTCGACTACCTCGAGACGCACGCCGAGACCGATTGGACGGACGACCTGGAGGCCGCACTCGAGGAGGCCGACCGCGAGGTCGCGAAACACGGCAACCGCGACTACGTCACCGACGAGGAGGTCGTCGAGTGGGCCGAGCAGTACGAGCAGTACGGTCCGGACGGCGTCGACGAGGACCTCCGGCGGGTCCCCTTCCTGGAGACGCGCGCGGCGGCGAAGGAGGTCGGCGCGACCATCGAGTTCCGCAAGGCCGAAGGGAGCGACACGATCGACGACGCCCAGCCCGGCGACTACCTGTACGTCGGCATCTCCGAGCTGAACGACGGGATGACCGACGACGGGGGCGACCTCCGGATGGAGCGCGTCGACGGCGGCGTCGTCTACCGAGCCGAGCTCGAAGCCGACTACGACATCTCCCGGCTCGAACCGATGGTCGTCGGCGCCGACGCCGCCGATCCCGCCAGCGTCGCCGACGACGCGATCATCAACATCGACAACGTGATGGTGCTCCCGGACGGGCGCGTGCTCCTCTGCGAGGACAACTCCCCGCTCCGGCGGAGCTACTCCAACGACAACCTGTGGGTCTACGAGCCGCCGGGATGGGGACGGTGGCCGAAACCCGGTCGATCGCGGGGCCGATCCGGCCGCAGTCGATCGCGAGGCCGGTCCGACCGCGATCGGTGGTGGGGCCGGGACCACGACCGGTAACCGCCGGCGCCGCGACCGCGGCGATCGTCGGAACGACCCGTCTCCGCCGCCCCCGACGCCGCTTTTTTGCAGTCGATCGACGGCGTCTCGACGCCGCTTCCGCGAGGCACGAGCGCGACCGGGCTCAGTTCTCGATCCACGATTCGCTCGTCGCGTCGGCGACGGCGATCCCGTGCTCGGCGGTTCGCCGGATTCGACGGAGGAGCGCCCCGTACAGGTACGCGTTCGCGTCGGTCCCGTCGGCGAGCTCCCGGTCGAGTCGGGCGATCGCCTCGCGAAGATCGTTCATCGTCTCGCACGCCCGATCGGGGTCGCCGGATACGGACCGGTCGACGACGGTCCGCGCGTCGGTCGCGACCGCCTCGAGCCGATCGGCGAGCGCCCGGCCCGGCGGCCTCGACTGTCTCGTCGCCACCGTCGCGATCCCCGCGGCGTGATCGGCGATCCGTTCGAGCTGTCGCGCGATCCGGTAGTGGCGAAACGCGGACAGCCGATCCGTTCCGAGCCGTTCGATCTCGTGGACGTTCTCCAGCCCGCGGTGGAAGCCGCGGCTGACGAACGCGACCAGTCGATCGACGTCGTCGTCCCGATCGATCACGCGGCGTGCGAGATCGGGATCGTCCGTCAGGACGGCATCGATGGCGTCGTCGTACAGTTCGAGCGCGAGTTGCTGGGTCTGCGCGACCGTCTGGGGCAGCGACACCTCGCTGCTGTCGAGCAGGTTCGCGATCACGAGACGATCGCCGGTATCCTCCTGAATCGCGGTCCCGATGAGTCGGGTGACCGTTCGTTCGAGCCGCCGCCGGAGCCGCGAGTCGGCGTCGTCGAGGCCGGTCACGGTGATCCGGTCGCAGCCGATCGCGTACGCGCTCCTGACGCGTCGCACCGCCGTCTCCGCCGGGACGGTGCCGGCGTCGACGGTCGCGGTTCGCTCTCGCGTCGATACCGTCTCGGTCGCGGCGACCAGTCGATCCTCGTGCGGATAGAGGTACATCGACATGCCGGATTCGAGTCCCTGCTCGATTGCCCAGTCCTTCGGCAGGGAGACGACGAACGTCGAGTTTCCGGCGAGTTGCACCTTCCGCTCGACCGGATCGAGCGCCCCGTTCGACAGCGCGCGTTGGGTCATCAGTAGATCAGTTCGTCGTCGTTCTCGACCATGTACAGCGTCCGAGCGGCGATGTTGACCGCGTGGTCCCCGACCCGTTCGACGTCCCGGAGCGCCAGCAACAGCCGGGAGACATCTTCGAGGAGCTCGTCGTCGTCGGTCTCGGCGTCCATGAGGTCGCGGACCACGATCCGACTCGCCCGTTCGCACTGCGCGTCGATCTCGTCGTCCATCGCGGCGATGTCGTGCGTCGCGGCGCCGTCGTCGTCGGCGTACGCTCGCACGGCCTCCTCGACCATCGTGACCGTTTCGGCGCCGATGTGCGCGACGTCGACGTCCGGGTAGCGGTCCCGTTCGGCCCGCCGGGTGTACTCGGCCAGGTTGACGGCAAGGTCGCCGATCCGCTCCAGATCGGTGATGATCTTGAACGAGGCGGCGATAAAGCGCAGGTCCCCGGCGACCGGTTGCTGGAGCGCGAGCAACTCGATGCAGTCCTGCTCGAGGTCGAGATACTGCCGGTTGATCTCGTGATCTCCGTCGATGACCCGCGCCGCGAGGTCGTCGTCTTTCGTCTCGTACGCCTCGAGCGCGCGTCGGAGCCGGTCGCAGACGACGTCGCTCATCTCGAGTACGTCCCCGCGCAGTCGTTCGAGCTGGCGTTGATATTCGGTTCGTGACATGGTTAGCCGAACTTGCCGGTGATGTAGTCCTCGACGCGATCGTTCTCGGGATTCTCGAAGATTTTCGCGGTGTCGTCGAACTCGACGAGTTCGCCGCCGGTGAGGAAGACGGCGGTCTTATCGGAGATGCGGGCCGCCTGCTGCATGTTGTGCGTGACGATCACGACCGTGTACTCCTCGGAGAGGTCGTCGATGAGGTCCTCGATCTTCGAGGTGGCGATCGGATCGAGCGCCGACGCCGGCTCGTCCATCAGGATGACCTCGGGATCGGGGGCGATCGCGCGGGCGATACAGAGGCGCTGTTGCTGGCCGCCGGAGAGATCGAGCGCCGACTTGTCGAGCTGCTCGGCGACCTCGTCCCACAGCGCGGCGTTTTTCAGCGCGCGTTCGACGGCGGCGTCGAGGTCGATCGCGTCGGCGAGCCCCTGGACCTTCAGCCCGTAGGCGACGTTGTCGTAGATCGACTTCGGAAACGGATTGGGTTTCTGGAAGACCATCCCGATCTTCCGCCGCAGGGCGACGGGGTCGACGTCCCCGTCGTAGACGTTCTTCCCGTCGAACTCGATGACGCCGTCGACCCTGGCGACGTCGATGAGGTCGTTCATCCGGTTGATCGACCGCAGGAACGTCGACTTGCCGCAGCCCGAGGGGCCGATCAGCGCCGTCACCCGGTTCTCCGGAATGGCCATCTCGACGCCTCGGAGGGCCCGCTCGTCGCCGTAGTAGACGTCGAGGTCGCGGGTCTCGATGATGGGCGTCCCGTCGGTGACGGGCCGTCTGCGATCGTCGACCTCGATCGACGTGCTGAGCAGCGACTCGTCCGCGGTCGCCCCGGCGGCGCCGGTCTGCTCGCCGTCGGATTCGTCGCGATCCGGTCGCGATTCGGTGCTGGTGTCGGTTTCGGGTGTGGTGTCGTAGCTCATGGCTCACTCCTGTCGCTGGTACCTATTTCGAAGGGCGATCGCCGTCCCGTTCATCATCAGCATCACGACGAGCAGCGTGACGACCCCCGCCGCGAGGACGCCGTAGCGGAACTCGGGCTTGATCTCCGTCGACCAGGTGAAGATCTGTCGCGGCATCGCGCCGGTCAGGCTGAAAAACGAGTCCGGCGAGAGGCGGACGACGGCCGCGATCGCGATCATCAACAGGGGCGCCGTCTCGCCGATCGCGCGGCCGAGCGCGAGGATCGTCCCGGTGAGGATCCCGGGCGCCGCCCGCGGCAGGACGACGCTGCGGACGGTCTGCCACTTCGTCGCGCCCATGCCGTAGGAGGCCCGGCGCAGCGAATCGGGAACCGCGCGGATCGCCTCCTGGGCGGAGACGATGACGATCGGCAAGATCAGCAACGCGACGGTTAGCCCGCCGACGATGACGATCCCGGACGACAGCCCGACCCCGCGGACGAACACCGCGAGACCGAGGACGCCGTAGACCACCGACGGAACGCCCGCGAGGTTGGCGATGTTGATCTCGATGAGTTCGACGAGTTTACTCCCGCGGCCCTGACTGGGGGCGTACTCCTCGAGGTAGATCGCGGCGCCGACGCCGATCGGGAACGCGACGACGGCGACGACGATCAGGATCATTATCGACCCGACGAGGGCGGGGTAGATCCCCGCGTCCTCCGGGTTCACGCTGGCGTTGTCGGTCAGGAACTGCCAGTCGAGCCAGAGGTCGGGGCCGGCGTAACCGAGCGTCTGGACGACGAGTGCGGCGACGATCGCGCCGCCGCCGACGACGAGCGGGAACGCCAGGCCGGCGACCCCTTCGCCCCGTCGAAGAACGGACTCGAGGTACAGGACGATCGGGGCGACGACGACCGTCGCGACGATCACCCACGTCGTCGCGACGACGCCGACCAGCGGTGCTGCGACGAACCCGACCGCGGCCACGCCGACGATGAGGCCGGCGACGAGCTCCGCGTCCCGAGCGCTCTCTCGAACGGCCCGGACGCGCAGCGCCGCGACGGCGGCGACCGGGAGCGTGAACGCCAGCAACAGCGAGAGCCAGTCCATCGGCAACATCGGCAGCGAGAGGATGAGCCCCCGCAGGCTCGGCAGCACGGTCGGAACCGAAAACGACAGGTGGAACAGTTCCTGTCCGAGGATCGGCGTCGAGATCGTCCGGTCGACGGCGAACCCGGGTACGCCGACGACGGCGAGAATCGGAACGCCGACCCTGACCGCGAACTGCTCCAGGGCCGACGCGGCGCCCCGCTCCCGGGCGTGAAGTGTGATACCGCCGTACGCGACGCCCGTCGCGATAACCAGCGCGAACCACTCGTGCGGGCTGACGACGTGTCTGAAGACGACGAGCGCGCCGCCCGCGAGCAGCGTCGCCACGATCGGCAGGCCGAACGAGATGTAGGCCACCTCTCCCGCCCGCGTGTCGCGGAAGTAGTAGTAGGCGGCCAGCAGGATCGCGGGCAGGACGATCGTCGCGGCGACCGTCAGCAGCCAGCCCGTCGAGGCCGACGCCGGCTGGATAGCGTCGTTGGCCACGTACAGGAGGAACACAAACACCAGCGCGAGCGCGAGCAGCGTCGCGCCGAGACAGGAGTACTTGAACACCGCTCCCCGAAGCTGGCTGATCTGGCCCTCGGAACCGAACCACTGCCGGGTTCGCTCGTCCGCCGTCGCCATCAGTGACGCACCTCCGTCGTCGGGTCCGCCGATTCCGTCGCGGGTCGGCGATCAGCTCTCATTGGTAGTCCTCCTTGTAGCGTGCGGCGATTCGATTGCTGATCAGGTTCATCGCGAACGTGATGGAGAACAGGGTCAACCCGATCGCGAACATCGCATAGTACTCCGGGGTCCCCCCGACCGCGTCGCTCGAGACGGCGTGGACCATCGCGGCGGTCATCGTCTCTCCCGATTCGAAGACGTGAGCGAACGGATTCGACGTGTCGAGCATCCGTGCGCTCATCCCGCCGGCCACCACGACGACCATCGTCTCGCCGATCGCTCGCGAGATCGCGAGGATGTACGACGAAAAGATGCCGGAGGCGGCGGCCGGGATGACGATGTCGGTCGACACCTCGTACTTGGTTGCCCCGAGGCCGTACCCGGCCTGTCGGAGTTCGTCCGGGACGGCGCTCATCGCGTCCTCCGACAGCGACGAGACCATCGGGATGATCAGGATGCCCACCATGATCGAGGCGCTGAGCAGGTTCTGGAAGTTCAGCGGCGCGCCGGCCGCGCGAAGCCAGGGCGTCAGGTAGACGAGCGCCAGGTAGCCGTAGACGACGGTCGGAATCCCCGCGAGAACCTCGAGCGAGGGCTTGAGCACCGATCGCATTCGGTCGCTCGCGTACTCGCTCAGGAAGACCGCCGCGGCCGTCCCGATCGGGATGGCGACCAGTGCCGAGATGATCGTCACGGTGAGCGTCGCGGTCACCAGCGGGAGGACGCCGAACTCCTGGCGGCTCGAGGGTTTCCAGACCGTTCCGGTCAGAAACTCGAAGGCGTCGACCTCCTCGAAGAACTTGACGGCGTCGGCGGTCAGCGTGACGATGATCGCGCCCGTCACGAACACCGTCAGCGCGGCACAGCCGAACAGCGCCCACTTGTACAGTCGTTCTATCGTGGTTTCTCCGCGCCTCGATCTGGTCAGGTCGGGGGTCGTCGATTCGGTACTCATTTCAGGAATGTAACGTGGGTGTGGGTTGTCATTACGAAATAATCGAAAAACAACTCGATAACGGTTCGAACGGTCGATGGGTCCCGATCAGATCTTGTCGAGGTTCTCCTGGACGAGATCGTCGTTGGCCGGCACGTAGCCGACCTCGTCGGCGATCCAGTCCTTCGAGGTGTTCTCGATGTAGAACTCGACGAACGCCTGCACCTCCTCGCGCTCGAGGGCCTCCTCCGAGGGGTAGATGAACAGCGGTCGGGCCATCGGGTAGTCGCCGTTGCTGGCGGCCTGGAGGCTCGGTGCGACGCAGTCGCCGCCCTCTTCCTTCTTGATTTCGAGGGCCTTCACGCTGCTCTCGTTTTCCGCGTAGTAGGCGTAGCCGAAGTAGCCCATCGCGTACGGGTTCTGCTGGAGGGCTTCGATGATGATGTTGTCGTCCTCGGTCCCCTCGTGGTCGGCCGTGTGCGTGCCGTCGCTGACGTTCTCGGTGAACCAGTCGTACGTGCCCGAGGTCGTGTCCGGGCCGTAGAGGTCGAACGGTTCGTCCGGCCAGTCGGAATTGACGTCGGACCACATCTCGGCGCCGTCGCGCTTCCAGATCTGGGTCAGTTCGTCGTAGCTCATGCAGTCGACCCAGTCGTTGTCGTTGCTGACGGCCATCGTGAGCGCGTCGCCGGCGACCTGCATCTCGATCGGCGTGACGCCGTTGTCGCTACACTGACTCTCCTCCTCCTCCTTGATCGGTCGGGAGGCGCCGTTGATGTCCGAGTCGCCGGGGCAGAAGTGGTTCTGGAACCCGCCGCCGCTGCCCGTCGAGTCGACGGTGACGTTCACCTCGGGGTTCTCGTCCATGAACCGCTCGGCCATCTGGTTCGAGATCGGGTAGACGGTGCTCGAACCCGTGATTCGGACTTCACCGGAGAGTTCGCTGCCGCCGCTGCCGTCGCCCTCGCTCTCGTTGTTGTTCGCATCGGTTTCGGAACAGCCCGCGATCGCGACCGTTCCCAGGGCCCCGCTCGTGGCGAGGAATGTCCGTCGTGAAACCGTACCCACCGAACGCCCGAACTGGTTGTCCGTCATCACTCGGGGGATTGGACGGTTTACATAAATACGATGCTAATATCTATATATCTTGACTCGGATCTCTATATTTTCCGCTGTACCGGACCAGTGGGGTACGTACCCGTACGTAGGTCGTCTACTCTCGATCGAGCGTTCCGGCAGCTGCATCGATGATCCGCTCCGACGGGGTGGATCCCGCGCTACTCGCGCCGCTTTCCCCCGATCGATCGTCGCCGTAACTGCCGATAGACGTCGTCGTCGCGTGCTCGACGGCACGAACGCGCGCGCGTACTCTCGGAGAGCCGCCACTCGTTCGATCGCACGAGGGCTTTCGATCGGCACGGATCTGCCGGATCGTTACCGGCCGGAATCGCCGGTCGAGGAATTGCTGCTGGCCGACGCGCGTTCGAGAGTCCGCCGTCCGGGTCGGCCCCGGGTCGTCGGTCCGAGCGCGACTCGACACTCGGGCGATGCCGATAGAACGAGCGACACCTGGTATATATAGATGGACATTGTCATGCTTTCGGTGGCGTATGTGAACGTTTCGTAGACTACCGATAACTACCGTCTGAATCCCCCACACGAACGTATAACGTTGAATCGGAATCACTCTATAGAATCTAGTTAGTTTATGTTCCCGGAGTCTAGACGGTCCCCTATGGAGACGCGCAAGGTACAGGTCACCGGTGGGTCGACCTTTACCGTCTCGCTTCCGAAGACCTGGGCGACGGAGAACGACGTCAGTAACGGGACGACCGTCGAAATCTACTCGCAGGCGGACACGTTGATCGTGACGCCACAGCGGGAGAGCGATCGACAGGAAGGAACGCTCGACGTCTCGAGCCTCGACGGCGAGCAGTTGATCCGGGCCGTGTTGACGATGTACGTCAGCGGCTTCGATCTCATCCGGCTCGAAGCCGATCGGATCTCCACGGACCAGCGCCAGTCGATCCGGACCGCGGTCCAGGGCCTCATCGGCGTCGAAGTCGTCGACGAATCGGCCGACGGCGTCGTCGTCCAGGACCTGCTCGACTCCTCGGAGCTGTCGATCGTCACCGCCGTGACGCGCATGCGCCTGATCGCCGCGTCGATGCTCGAGGACGCGATCACCGCCCTCGTCGAGAACGACGACGATATGGCGCGGGACGTCATCGCCCGCGACGACGACGTCGATCGGCTCTGGCTCGTCGTCTCCCGGATCTTCCGGGCGGCGCTCCGATCGCCGGGTGCGGCCGAAGGACTCGGCGTCTCCCGGGAGGACTGTTTCGACTACCACTCGAGCGCCCGCCAGCTCGAACGGGTCGCGGACCACGCCGTCAAGATCAGTCAGCTCGCGCTCAAACTCGAGGCGATCCCCGACGACGTCGCCGGCGCCCTGCTCGATCTCCACGCGGACGCGTCGGCGCTCCTCGAGAAGTCGATGGACGCGCTGTTCGCCGACGAGAGCGACGAGGCGACCGATCTCGGTCACGACGCCCTCGAGTCCGTCCTCGACATCGACGAACACACCCGCCGTATCGACGACATGCTCCGCGAACTCGATCCCGTCCAGGCCCAGTCGCTGGGGTTGATCCTCGACTCCCTCTCTCGGAGCGCCGACTACGGCGGCAACATCGCCGAAACCGCGCTCCAGAAGGCCGCACCGCGGCCCTGAGTCGCGCAGGCGACTTCCTTTCCCCCGCGCGGAGCGGCCGTTGCCATCGCCGGCCGATCGATTCCCGACTCCGATCGTGACACGCTTATTACAGAAACGACGTTCAGGGAACGGTTTTCACGGTGCATCGTCTACCTCCCGATATGAGTCGATCGGACGTCTCGAGCGAGCGCGACAGCTTGCTCGAGTGCACGGACTGTCTCGACCCCGCCGACGCGTTCGCGCTCGTCGGGAACGAGACGCGGTTATCGATCCTCGAGGCGCTGTGGGCGGCCGACGAACGCCCCGTCTCGTTCTCCGACCTGCGCCGAGCGGTCGGGATGCGCGATTCGGCGCAGTTCAACTACCACCTCCAGAAGCTGACGGGACACTTCGTCACGCAGGTCGAGGACGGCTACGCGTTCAAACACGCCGGCGAGAAGGTCGTCCGCTCGGTGATCGCCGGCTCGTTCAACGAACACCCGTCGATCGAGCCGTTCTCGGTCGAGGGCTCCTGTTTCGCCTGCGGCGGCGCGTTGCGGGCGAGCTACGAGGACGAACGACTCGCCATCGGCTGCACCGACTGCGGTCACGGTCACGGTGAGTACGCGTTCCCGCCGGGCGGGCTGAACGATCGCACGCGCGCGGAGATCGCGGACGCCTTCGACCAGCGGGTCCGTCACCTGCACTGCCTCGCGGCCGACGGCGTCTGTCCGGAGTGTAGCGGCCGCATGACGACGACCGTCGTCGAGGACGACGACTGCTGTCTCGGCGTGAGCCGTCGGGTCGATCACGAGTGCGCTCAGTGTGGCCACACGCTCTGTTCGGCCGTCGGCCTGCGCCTGCTCGACCACTCCGAGGTCGTCACCTTCCACCGCGAACGAGGCGTCTCGCTCGACGAGCGCCCCTACTGGACGCTGCCGTGGTGCGTCTCCGACGAGTACACGAGCGTCGTCGATCGCGACCCGCTGCGACTCGAGGTCAGGATCCCGATCGCGGGCGACGAACTCCGGGTGACGATGGACGAGGATCTCACCGTCCTCGAGACGCGGATCGACGGCGCCTGAGCCCGTCTCGCCGCCGCAGTTCCGTTTTTCGTCTCCGTTCGAACGTCCGGCCGCGACGCATGCCGTCGAAACCCATCGTCTCCGTCGCCCTCGCGGGGACTGAAACGGGATTCGGTAATCCGCCTTACAGAAGTGTTTTTCAGATTACACTTATTCGCCGCCCGCGCGTCGCACTAGCCGTGATGTACGACCCTACCGAACCTCGGACGATCGAGTCGGTCGACGGGCGGAGCGTCGCCGAAGTCGCCGCGATCGCGATCGGAACGTCGGTGCTGCTCGTCGGGGCGACGACCGCCGCGTTCGCGGCCGCAGCGGCCGTTGACGACGACTCGACGATGGCGTTCGCCGCGGCGCTCGCCGTCGGTATCGGAACGATCGCGGCCGGGATCGTCGCGGCGAGACGGATCGGTGCCAGGCTCGAACCGATCGTCCAACGGCGCTCGGCACCTCACGTTCGGCCTCGGTTCTGATCTCCTGCTTCCGAACCGGTTCCGCGGAAGAGTGATGTCTTTTATTTATTCCCAAACAGTACGTCGGTACAATGAATCGCCGCCTTCGCGCCGCGGTCATCCCGTTTTTCATGGCCCTGTTCCCGGCAGTGTGGTACATCGATCGCAACGTTCTCTCCGAGCAGTTGTACCCGCACGTCGAACCCACCGCTGGACTGATCGGTCTCGCCGTCGGGGCCGCAATCGTCGGTTCGGCCGCGTTCGCCGCGGTCTTGGCGCTCTTCCGATCGAAAACCGTCGACGACGAACGCGAACTGCCCTACCGACAGCGAGTGCTTCAGCCGGATTCGACCGCGCTCGTCGTGTTCTTCGGGTTCATCGTCGTAACCCTCGGGTGGGCGCTCGTCGAAGTGGCCGAGATCGGTCCCTCGCAGCTCGGAGACGCGCTCTCGGTGCTCCTGATCCCGCTGAGTATCCCGCTGCTCGTCCTCGCGCCGTTCACGATCCGCTACCACTGGGCGTTGATCCTCGGACTCGTCCTCTGCGTGCTGTGGATGTCCCTTCTCGCAACCGTCTCGTCGGACGTCATCCGCCGTCGATCGCTCCCTGCGACGGACGAGTGACGCGCCCGTCGCGCGATCACGTCGCTCGAAACCGTCTCCCGGCGGCTGGCGGAGTCGCGCTTGCTATCCCGAGAGGGGCCGCGATCCAGCGCGGGACGCTCGCGACGGTACTCCGGTCCGATCGCCCGAACCAGACGACTTTTCTCCGATCCGCCCCTCTCACGTACCGTGTCCGAGTTCGCGTTCGAACTCGCCCTCTGTGCCGCCCTCGAGGAGCGACGCGAGGGGATCGTCGCCCGCCAACTCGGCGCGAGCGTGGCGGCGTCCGGCGGCCGAATCCTCGACGTCGTCCGCGTCGATCCCGGCCCGGAGTTCGCCGATCGGGTCGCCCTCACCGCGGAGACGATCCCCGACGCGGCGATCGAATCGGCCGTCGGGAGCGGCCGCGCCCGCTACTGGAAGGACGCCTTCGACTGCCACCCGGCGCGGGCTCGCCGGGCCACGGAGCGCGCCCTCGAGATCGGCTTCTTCGAGCGCGAACTGCGACCCGGCCGCGAGTACGTCCGACAGGTCGCCCGCTACCCCGACTGGTACGATCGCATCGTCGGGATCGAGAACAAGCCCGACCTCGGCCGGCCGGGCGACCTCGAGGCGCAGTTGCGGACCGACGTCAGCCTCGCGCTGGTCGACGAGGTCGTGCTCGCGACGGGGAGCTACGTCACGCGCGCGCACCTGAACCGCATCCCCGAGGAAGTCGGCGTTTGGCGGATCCACCGCGACGGCCCGTCCACCGCTCGAACCGCCGACGATCGGACTCCCGACCGCGTTCCGCCCGTCGAGATCGAGGTCGTCCGCGAACCGACGCCGTTGCCGGTCGCCGACCCCGGCATCGAACCGATCGAGTCGCACCCCGGGAAAACCGATATCGCCGTCGTCTCCGCGAAAGAGAAGGCCCGCGCACGCCGCCGAATCGCCGAACGGGCCTACGGGAAGGGGTGGCGAACGTACGCCTTCCCCGACTGTGCGTCCTGTCGACCGGCCGACTCGAGCGGCGCGACGGTGCCGTACTGCGAGTGGAAAGACCGCGTCGTCGACGCGGGGTCGGAGTGCGGGCCGTCGTGTCCGGGATACGAGGCGGACTCGGCCCCCGAGATCGACCTCGACGGCGAGCGAGCGCGGCGAACGCCGTGGGACCCCGATCCGACGGGGAGACGACGTCGGCAGTCGGGCCTCGATCGGTTCGGATGAGACGGCTCCGTCCGCTGACGGCCGTCGTTACGCGTCGGACTCCTCGATCGCGGGCAGGGTAACCGTAAACGTCGCTCCCGCACCCGGTTCGGAGTCGACTCGGATGTCCCCGTTGTGCCGCTCGACGATCCGCTTACAGAGCGCGAGACCGATGCCGGTCCCGTCGTGTTCGTCGTGACTGTGCAGTCGCTGAAACACGTCGAAGATGCGCTCCTGGCCGTCCGCATCGATGCCGATGCCGTCGTCGTCGACGGCCACGTTCCACATCGCCGCCCCTCGAGACGCGGCGTCTCGGGGATCGCCCGAGGACGCTCCGGAAGTCGCCCGTTCGGCGGAAACGCGAATCCGCGGCGGGTCGTCGCCGCTGTACTCGATCGCGTTCGACAGCAGGTTCTGAAACAGCTGTACGAGCTGGTTGGGGTCGCCCCGGACGCGGGGGAGCGACTCGACGCTGATCCCGGCGTCGTGTTCGTGGATCTTCACTTGAAGGTTCGAACGCACCTCGTCGAGCACGTCGTTCAGGTCGACCCGCTCCAGCGACTCTCCGCTCGTGTCGACCCGCGAGTACTCGAGCAGGCCGTCGATCATGCTGCGCATGCGATCGGCGCCATCGACGGCGAACTCGAGAAAGTCCTCGGCGTCGGCGTCGAACTCGTCGCCGTGGCGCTGCTCGATCAGCTGCAGGTAACTCGAGACCATCCGCAGGGGTTCCTGGAGGTCGTGTGACGCCGCGTAGGCGAACTGCTCGAGGGATCTGTTGGACTCTTCGAGCCGCGTGATGTAGTGGAGCAGATCCCTCGACTGGTTGCGCCGGACGAGGAGGGTATTGATCCGGCGAAAGAGGAGATCCGGATCGATCGGCGCGTCGACGATGTCGTCGATGAGCACGGGTGATTCCCGATCCCCCGCGTCCGGCAGCGAAATCCGAACCGCGCTGTCCGGGCGGCGAACGAGGATGATCGGGCAAAATACGGGATCGCTCGCTTCGACGTGCTCGCGGAGCTCGGTGTGGTACGCGGGAAACGTGTGATCGTCGACGAGGTAACAGTCGGCCTCGTCGACCGACTGATCTACGTCGACGTCGTAGCGGCCGTCGAGAAGTTCTCTGACCGCGGCGCGGTTTCCCGCTTCTTCGATGAGCAGTTGAATAGTGCACTCGCTTGGCCTCATGTGTACTGATCTCGGCTGGCGGCGGTCGCAAACGGTCAATCGCTCCGAGCGTTTCTGGAAACGGTATTGATGCGGGGCGATCCCTGGAGAATCCCGGAGAGACCGGTCAGGGAATCACCGACTCGAATGCCGTCCTCGGAGAGCTCGAATTCGCGGAGCGTATGTTCGAATCCGCCCGTTCGCTTTTTCAACACCCCGACAACTTTGCGGAGGCTGCCGTCCATTTCGACGTAGCTTAGGAACATGATGTTGTCGGCGACGTAGCTCAGATTGCTGCTGGTCGCCTCGGAGATGCCCGTGATCTCGGAAATCTCGTTCGTCACCAGCACCGTCACTCCGCGGCTCTTCAGATAGCGCGTGAGCGCGTGGAGCTCCCGTATCAACTCCGTCTCCGTGCCCTGGATCGCGACCGTGTAGCCGTCGATCCCGTCGATCATCACGACGTCCGTGTCCAGGCGATCGACCTGCCGCTTGACCCTGTGAGCGAACTCCTCGCTCGAGAGCGAGAGCGGTTCGACTTCGGTCACGGAGAGCGTTCCGTCGTCTTGCAGGTCGGAGACGGGGATGCCGATCGACTCCGAGCGATGGTTGTACGTCTCTGCGTCCTCCTCGAAGAGATAGATCGCCGAACTGAGGCCGTTCTCGGCCGCCTCCGTCAGTAACTGCGTTCCGGTCGACGTTTTGCCGACCCCTGTCGGCCCGCTGATGAACGTCACGGTCCGCTGGTCGAACCCGCCGCCGATCAGGTCATCGAGCTCGTCGATTCCGGAGCAAAGCAGACTCGATTCGAACGACCGGTCGTTCTGTCTGGGAAGTAGCTGCGGATAGACTTCGATCCCGGTGTCGCGGATCTCCATTCCGTGATCGCCCTCGCGTTGTCCGAACGCGCGGTGTTTCGAGACTTCGATTCGGCGTCCGTTCTCGCCCCACTCCAGTTCGATGATCCCGTCGCTGAGCGATCGAATCTCCATGTCGTACTCCTGGTCCGGCGACGGCGTCGCCGTGGTGATGACGGTCACCTCCCCCTGTTTGAGAAACCGCATGAACGAGAGGATCCGCTTCCGGAACTGGTGGTCGTTCGCCTCGACGTAGCGCAACTGCGTGATCGGATCGATGACGACGCGGTTCGGGTCGATCTCCCGAATTGCGTCGTGGATATCACGGGTGTACCGTTCCCGTTCGATATCGCTCGGGTTCACCAGATCGTACGAGTAATCCTCCGTGAAGAAGTCGGAGTCAGGCCCCAGATCGAGAAACTCCGCGTCGGAGATGTCGACGCCCACTGCCCTCCCGTTCGCAAGGACCTCCTCGCGCGACTCCTCGCCGTGAATGAATAGCACCGTCTCGTCGTTTCTCACCCCTTCCTCAAGGAAGTGCATTCCGAGTAGCGTCTTTCCCGTTCCCGGTTTTCCCTGGACGAGATACATCCGGCCGGTACCGAGTCCGCCGTGGAGCAGTTCGTCGAGCCCGTCGATTCTGCTCCGTATCGATGAGACGCGGCCACTCATACGCTGGCCAAAGACATTGGCAGTAATGAATGGACTTCTTTTCGAAACGTATGACAGCGAAAATATTAGTCGAGAACTGAGAAACTACTGCGCTGACATCTCTCGGGCGACGGAGCGAGGGTCGACTACAGCTCGTACCGCTCGCCGTCGATCGCGAGCGGCTCCTCGAACGCCTCGTCGGACGGGTAGTAGTGGGCGAGGTGCACGAGTCGCGTCCGATCGGCGTTCAGGTCGTCGGCCAGGGCGAGCGCTCCTTCGCGGGTCATGTGTTTCGTCCCGAACGTCCGCGGAACGCCCTCGGGGTCTTCGTGTCGCCCGCCGATCGGGTGGTACTCGCAGAGGTGAGCCGGAACGATGGCGTCGGCCAGTAGCAGATCGGGATCGGCGAGCGCCTCGCGCGAGCGGTCGGGGACGTCGTAGCTCGTGTCGCCCGTGATCGACAGCTTGGCGCCGGTTTCGGGGTCCTCGATCGCGAGCCCGTAACAGACCAGCGGCGGGTGGTCGACCG
The DNA here is from genome assembly GCF_023028105.1 of Halosolutus gelatinilyticus. Classification (NCBI taxonomy): domain Archaea; kingdom Methanobacteriati; phylum Methanobacteriota; class Halobacteria; order Halobacteriales; family Natrialbaceae; genus Halosolutus; species Halosolutus gelatinilyticus. Next base: position 1,054,717 of record NZ_CP095491.1, on the reverse strand, counting down.
GTACGAGCGTCACGTCGAAGCCGCAGATCCCGACGGGATCGAACGGCGCGGTCGGATGGACGGCGATCGGATCCAGGTAGTCGTAGTCCGAACGGACGGTCTCGGCGACGCTCTCGCCGGTCGCGGGATCGGTCTCGTCGGCCGCGTAGATGTCGATCGAGTCGAAGACCCGAAAGACGTTGCCGAGGCCGTCGAGGTGATCGAAGTGAACGTGGGTGACGACGGCGGCGTCGGGGAGCGCTACGTCGTCGCGCAGGAACTGGTACCGGAAGTCGGGGCTGAAGTCGACCAGCAGCGACTCGCCGCGTCGATCGTTCTCGACGTGGACCGAGAAGCGGGTGCGCTCGACGCCGCGATCGCGGGCGGTTTCGCACGTATCACAGTCGCAGCCGACGGTGGGCGTGCCGGTCGTGTCGCCGGTTCCGAGCAGCGTTAGGCGCATCGTCACGTCGGACCTCCGTGTCGCTCGGCTTCGGATTCGAGCCTACACATACGATTGCCCTTCCGCGAACGCTCGCTGGAGAAGCGGGTGTTCGTCATGCGCGTCGACTCGATCCGCCGGGAGGACGTACACCGAAACGACGACGCCGCGTTCGATCCCGACAGTCTCCGCGAGTCGCTCGAGTTGCCGTTCGCGCACCTCGTCGGCCGCCTCGAGGATGACCAGCACCTCGGCCTCGGCGTGGATGTTGCGCTCGCCCTGTACCGAGTCGCCGAAGGCGACCAGGTCCCGGATCGCGTCGCCGTGTTCGGCCCGCGCCCGCTCGGCAAACGCGTCCGCAGCGTCGGCCTCGGCTTCGGGCCTGACGGGAGCGGCGGGATCGTCCGCTCCGCGTGGCACGTGCTCTCTCATGTGAATGTGATTCGCGCCCGTCGCATAAAGGGTATACCGATCGTCGCGGCCGCGAGCAGCCGCCGCGTTCCGTCGCCCCCGTGACTCAAAATCGATTTTGAACCACGGCAGTAGTTACGTACCGGGAGCGCGAACCCCCGGCTACTGCGAATATCGCCACCTATGTCACGACTCCTTCCGACGACGCCGGACGCGTCGACCGATCGTACGGGCGACCCGTCGCTGCTGTGTATCGACGACGAACGGACGGACGACGTGCTCGCGTCGCTGTCCTCGGGGACGGCCCGATCCGTGTTCCGCGAACTGAACGATCGCCCGTCGACGGCCGCCGGCCTGGCCGACCGACTCGAGATGTCGATCCAGAGCGTCAGCTACCACCTCGAAAACCTCTCGGAGGTCGGTCTCATCGAGGTCGCCGACACCTGTTACTCCAAGAAGGGCCGCGAGATGGACGTCTACACCGTTTCCGACGAGCCGCTGGTCCTGTTTCTGGGAACCGAAGACGACCAGCCGGGGCTGCGCGTGGCCCTGAAGAACCTCGCGTCGGCGGTCGGACCGGCGGGCATTCTCGCCATCGTTTGGGGCGCTCTCGGTTGGATCGTCGGGAGCGACGTCGGAGAGGCGTAACGCTCGGGTCCCACGGCCGGTCGAGAGTTCCGTACCTACAGGTATTTTTACGTGCGTCGGTACGCGCCTTTCGTGTGAATGGTCGAACAGATCAAACGCCGAACGGAAACGGACGGCTGTGCGTGTCTCGAGTGCCGCGGCGTGGACTCGATCGTCGCGCGCCGGGGGATCGGAGACGTGTTCCTGTGGGCGCTCGGCGTGCTCCCGTCGCGGCCGTCGATCCCGCTTCTGTTTCTCGCGCTCGCGGCCGCCCGGCTTATCGGGCACCTCGGATCGTTTCGCCTCGAACTCGCGCTCGCCGGCGTCACGTTCGCCGTCGGACCGTTCGTCTACTGCTACGCTGCAACGCTCGCCGCCGGGGCGATTGCCGATCGCCGGTACGCCCCGACGACGGCGGTCGCGTACGCGCTTCGTCGGTCGCCGGCGGTGATCGGAACGATGCTGATCTGGTTCGTCGTCACGGGGATATTGCTGGTTGAGATCGTTCTCACGGCGGTTTTCGCCGTTTCAGCGTCGGGGATGGCCGCCACGATCGGCTGGCTGCTCGGGACCGTCGCGCTATTCGGACTGCTCGTCGTCGCCGGGGCCAAGTCCGTCCTCGCGCCGACGGCGGCCATCGTCGGCGGATACGGTCCGATCGCCGCGTTCCGGGTGAGCTGGGGGATCGTCTCGCTCCTGCGACGGGCCACGATTCTGCTGGTCGGGCTGGTGCTGACGATCGCGACGGCGGTGTTCGTCAGCGAACTCGGTACGGCGACCGAACCGTACCCTCTCCTGGGGAACGAGACGGTGCGGCTCGCCGTGTTCGGGTTGAGTACCACCGCGACGTTTCTGTCGACGGCCATCTCCGCGCTCGTGCTCTGTCATCTCTACGTGCAGGGCGTCCTCGAGTGACGCCGGTCGAAGGTTCGTCGGCCGCGGAGACTCAAAACCGGTTTTGAGTCAATACAATCCATAATACGTACCAATTCGAAGTGCAAATTGCAATGACAACTAATTGGTTCCCGCCGCGGCTCGGCGTCCTCTGCGTCGCCGTTTTGCTCGTGACGGCGGGGTGTACGAACGCACCGATCGACGGAAGTACCCTCGACGCGGAAACGATCGCCGAAAACGTTCAGGAGCGCCACGAGGAGATCGACGACCTCCGCGGCGTTCAGCGGACGACCGTGGAGTTCGGCGACGAGACCACGACGACGACCCTCGAGGTGTGGGAACGATCGCCGGATCAGTACCGCCAGGAGGTTCGGTCGTCGACCGCCGGCCACACGACCGAAGGAGACGTCACCGTCGCCAACGAATCCGGCGTGTGGAGTTACAGCGCGAGCGACGACGTCGTTCGGACGTTCGAGTTCGAGAGCGACGCCGGCGCCGGCGGTACGATCGGCACCATGGACGAAGCGCAACTCGAGCGATTCCTCGAGACGTTCGACGTCGAACACCTGGGGACCGACACGGTCGCCGACCGCGACGTTCACGTCATCAGACTCACGCCGAGCAACGAGAGCGCGGCCGACGACGAACTGGCCGGGATCTACGACGAACTCAAGCTCTGGGTCGACGAGGAGTACTGGTATCCACTTCAGCAGCGCGCCGAACTGACGATCGGCGGTGAGTCGCAAACCGTGACGACCACCTTCGAGGAGATCGAATTCAATGCGGACGTCGCCGACGAGCGGTTCGCGTTCGACCCGCCCGAAGGCGCCGAGATCGTGACCGCCGAGGACGTCACCAGAGAGACGTTCGACGGCCTCGAGGCCGCGTCCGACGCCGCGCCGTTCGACGTCGCGGCGCCCGACGAGCCCGACGGATACAGCTTCGAAACGGCCACCGTGATCGACGACGGTACTGGGACGATAACGGTCAGCGCGACCTACGCAGGTCCCGACGACGGCCTGTGGCTGTCCGTGACGGACGACCGCGACGCCGAGCCGCCGGGCGAGGAGGTGACGGTCGACGGCACCGAGGCCACGCTGGTCGACGGACGGGTGAACGCCCTCTACTGGACGTGCGGCGATCTCGAGTACAGCCTGAGCGGCGACCTCGAGCGGACGCAACTCGTCGAAACCGCCGCGTCGATCGACTGTCCCTGAGCGTTCGCGGGGGTATCCGGGGGTTCGGGTGAGCGACCGCGGTCGACGGCAATCTTTCCGAGACGCGAGAACGGTGCCGGATGCGCTCCTACGGACCCCGTTGACCGGCTAGTCGTCGCCGTGATCGTGCGAGTGATCGTGACCGTGGTCATGTCCGCCGTCGGAACTCGCCTTGCTGATGTCGCCGCCGGCGACGAGCGCGTCGTGATCGCCGCCCATCATATCCATGTTCTTTAAGGTGTCGCGCTCCTCGAACTCCTCGACGGCCTCGAGCAGATCCTCCTGGGTCAGGCTCGTCCGATCCTCGGTGAGCGCCTCGAGCACCGCCTCCCGGAGGACCATTCGGAGGTCGCTGCCGGTCAACCCCTCGGTCGCGTCGGCGATCAGTTCGGGGTCGAACTCCTCGATCGTCATCTGGCGGGTGATGACCCGGAGGATGTCCGCCCGCATGCCGTAGTCCGGCTTGGGGAAGTTGACGATCTCGTCGAAGCGCCGCCAGGCCGCGGCGTCCAACTGGTCGGGGTGGTTCGTCGCGCCGATGAGCAGGACGTCGTCCTGGATGAGCGAGATGTTGTCGATGCTCTTCAGCAGGGTGTTGACCGCCCGCTTCAGCGCGGCGTGTTCGTCGCTGCTTCTGGTCTTGGCGACGAAGTCAAACTCGTCGATAAAGAGGATGCAGGGGGAGAGTCGCTTCGCGACCTCGAACGTCTTGTCGACGTTCTTCGCCGTCTCGCCCAGGTACTGCGAGGTGATCATCGAGAGTTTTACCTCGACGAACGGCAGGTCCATGTCCTGGGCCAGCGCCTGCGCGGTCGACGTCTTCCCCGTCCCCGGCGGCCCGACGAACAGCAGTTTCCCGATCTCGCGCAGGCCGATGTCAGCGAGGTAGTCGCGGTGTTCGATCGCCTTCGAGATCTTGTCGAGTTCGTTCTCCTGGTCGGCGGTCAACACGAGGTCGTCCAGCGACATGTCGACCTCCTCGGGGGCGCGAACCTCCACGAGGTCGAGCATCTCCTCGTCTTCCTCCTCGTCGAAGTACTGCTCGAGCAGGCCGTCGATCCAGACCCGATCGGCCTGAATCGGCCGGTTGCGATCGCGCGCCGCCTCGTAATCGACGTCGACGTCGAACTCGTCGTGCTCGGTGAAATGTCTCGCCAGCGTCGGATTCTCGAGCAGTCGATCGTCGTCGACGCGCTCCGCGAACCACTGCTCCGCGAGCCCCTCATCGGCGAGCGTGATCGTCCCCGAGAACTCGTCGCGCTCGGTGAACATCAGCTCCGAGACGGCCGCCCAGGGCTGATCGATCTCGGTCGCCTCGCGCGCGGCCGCGTTCGTCACGGTGAGCGGACGACTGATTCCGGCCGGCTTCGCCTGCGTACCGCCGGTTTCGCTCCCGTCGTCGTCGACGCCGCCGGACCAGTATACCCGGCGGTACGCCGGCGGAAGATCGTTCTCGTCCAGTCGTCTATCGTCCGAATACACGCTCGTCGTGAGCAAAAACTCGACGACATCGAGCGCCGCGTCACTCATTCCGTGGACCTATTCACCACATACCCTTAACGCCGTCGTCACGCGCCGACGTCGTCGCACACGACCCGCGGGATAACAGCTGATGCGCGATCCGCGAGATCGGCGGCGGCGCGGCGATTCGACCGGCACAATCGTTTTCGTCTCGTAGCTCACACGCGTACGTATGAACGTGTTGCTGGGACTCGCGGGTAGCGACGAGTCGATCACGGCGCTTCGCCGGACGATCGAGCGGACGCGCGCTGCCGGCGACGACCTCACTGTCGCCATCGTCGAGAAGCCCGAGGCGGAGCGATCGCAGGACGAGATGCGCCGGCAGGCGGAGGATCTCCTCTCGAAGGCCGGGATCGACGCCGCGATCGAACGGTTGGACGGCGATCCAGGCAGCGCCCTCGTCGACCACGCCGAACAGGGCGAGTTCGACCAACTGGTCATCGGCGGCGGCACGCTGAGTCCGATGGGGAAGATCCAGCTCGGGCCGGTCACCGAGTTCGTCCTGTTGAACTCCCCGATCACGGTTACGCTGGTACGATAACGATGGACCGAGCACGTTCGTATCCGGACGAACCGGCGGGCCCGTTTCAGTCGCCGCCGACGTCGTTCGAGGACGGCGACGATCGGCCGATCGTCCTCGAGGCCGTCGACGGATTCGACGGCGACGTCCTCGACGACGTCGTCGAGATGTACGATCAGTTCGATCCCACCGACCGCGCGCAGGGGATTCCGCCGACCGGCGAGGAGCGCATCCGAAACTGGCTCGAGGCGATCGGCGGCGACAGCATCAACGTCGTCGCGCGCCACGACGGCGACGTGATCGCCCACGCGATGCTCGTCCCCGACACCGACGATCCGTCCGCGATCGAGGAGCGTCGTGACGTCGAGTGGGAGCTGGCGATCTTCGTCCTGCAGACGTATCAGCGGGCCGGCATCGGGACCGTCCTGCTCGAGAACCTGCTCGGCCGCGCGAGCGACCTCGGCATCGAACGGGTGTGGCTCACCGTCGAACGCTGGAACAACCCGGCGATCGCCCTCTACAAGCGCGTCGGGTTCGAGACGACCGGCGCGGAGAGCTTCGAACAGGAGATGGCGATCGTGCTGGACTAGCGACTCAGACGGACAGCACGGGCTGGCTCGCGTAGGAGAGAACGTACTCGGCCGCTTTTTCGAGGACTTCGGCGGAGGCTCCGGTCACCGGTTCGCGCGGCAGGACGATGAAGTCCGCGTCGACCGCGTCGGCGGTGTCGAGGACGACGTTCCCGGGGTGGCGCGTCTTTCGCGTCTGCGAGAAGCCGTTGTCGACGGACGTGGTCAGGGGGACGCCCTCGTCGTCCGCGATCGCGCTCACGTCGTCGAGAAACCCCTGCGTGTTCTCCGCGACGGCGGATTCGTCCACCGTGCCGACGTCCATTCCGCGGACGACGCCCCGACCGAGCACGAACAGCACGTGCACGGACGCGTCGTATCGATCGGCGATCGCGACGGCGTACTCGACGGCGGTAGCGGACTCGTCGCTCCCGTCGACCGGCGCGAGGACGGTGTCGACGGCGAACGGCTCGCTGGCGTCCATGGGCGCCAGTGCGTGGCCCGCCGTCAAAAAGGCTCCCCCGCGTCGACCCGGATTCGGAATACGACGTCTCGCCCTCGCCCGTCGACGGAGTGAGAAGTCTCCGGTGGTGTCTCGGTCGGATTCCCGACGACGAGAACCGTCGAGTGAATTTATGCCGATTCGGTCGCAATCCACGAGCATGTTCGATACGGTCGTCGTCGCCACCGACGGCTCCGACAGCGTGAAACGGGCCGTCGACATCGCGATCGATCTCGCGGATCGATTCGACGCCGAGGTCCACGCGCTCTCGGTGATCGACGCGAGCGAGGTCGACGCCTCGCCGGAACAGCTTCGGAACGAACTCCGCACCGCCCTCGAAACCACCGCCGACGCCGCGCTCGCCACGGTCGAGCAGCGAATCGATCGGAACGTGGCGACGGCGATCCGGGAGGGTCGTCCCGCCCCCGAAATCCGCGAGTACGCCCGCGAGATCGACGCCGACCTGATCGCGACCGGGACCCGCGGTCGCCACGGGGAGAATCGCCTCCTACTCGGGAGCGTCGCCGAACGCGTCGTTCGCACCTCGCCGGTTCCCGTGCTGACGGTCCGGCAGCTCGACCCCGCGAGCGGCGGCGGAGAGGAGTCGGTCTCCGACGCCTGAATCCGCGACAGAACGAAGACCGGCGGTTACTTCCGCACCCGGCGCCCAGAACTGGCCATGTACGACGAGCTCATCGACAGCCGCGACTTGTCGATCGCCCGCAAGTCCGTCCTGCCGGGAACCGGCTTCTTCTTGCCCGATTCCCTGGAGGAGGACCTCGAAGACGAACGGACGGCAGCCGCGCTCGAGGGCGCCGAGGTCGCCGTCGTCGCCGACCCCGACGCGGACGGCCTGGCCTGCGTCGCCCTGCTCCGGGAGGCCTACGACGACGTCCGGAACGTGCCGGAACCGGACGGTGACGAAGCAGACGACTCGGCCCCGGAGCCCGAGGCGGCCGACGCCGTCGACGACGTCGAGGCGGACCCCACCGTCCTCGCGGGCGACGCGGAGAGTCCGCTCGACGAACCCGAACCGACGCCGCACTCCGTCGCCCTCGTCCCGGCCGGCCCCCACGACGTCGAAGACGCGCTGGCCCGAGTCGCCGAGTACGGCGACGACGGAATCGACCTCTACGTCTGCGACCTCGCGCCGGACAAGTACGAGTACGTCGAGGAGGAACTCGCGATGGCGCTCGACGCGGCCTCGCGAGTCGCCTGGTACGACCACCACCAGTGGCACGACGACGTCGCCGCGGCCGTTCGCGACGCCGGCGTCGACCTCGTCGTCGGCGACTCGGACGAGGAGTGCAGCGCGGACGTCGTCTACCGATCGCTCGAGTACGACTTCGACGAGCGGTACGAGGAACTCGCAGCCGTCACCCGGGACCACGACCTCTGGCTGCGCGAGGACCCCCGCAGCGACGACCTCGCGGACTTCGCCTACTGGACCGATCCGGCCGAGTACGTCGAGGTCGTCCGCGAGTACGGCGCCGACCTCCCCGAGTGGGTCCTGGCCTTCCTCGAGGAGCGCCGCGTCGAGAAGCAGGCGCTGATCGATCGCGCCGTCGCCCGCGCGGACCTCCGCGAGATCGGCGGCTACACGGTCGGCGTCACCTACGGCCGCTGCTCGCAGAACGAAGTCGCCGAGGCGATGCGCGAGCAGGGCGCCGACGCCTCCGTGATCGTCAAACCCGCCGGCTCCGCCTCGATCCGCGGCACCGACGAATTCGATCGCTGCCACGAGGTCGCGGGCCTGGTCAACGGCGGCGGCCACCCCAAGGCCGCGGGTTGCAAACCCGACATCTACGACGACATGCTCGACTACGCGACCCACTGGACCTCCCGCGGCGCGGTCGCGAAGCAGGTCATCCTCGACGCGTTCCGATCGGTGACTGAGACGGACGCAGACGAAGAGGAAGAAAGGGAGTCCGAGAGCGCGGATTCCGGCACCTCGTCGTAATCGATCATCGATTCGGTTCAGAGACAACCGATCTCTCGGTATTACAACACCACGAAAGCCCCTGACACTCTCAAGTCGGTGCGCTCGCTGCGCACCTCACGTCGTTCGGTGCTTGCATCGCGCGCCTTCCTCGAGAGTGCCAGCCCCTTTCACTCCCACCCGCGGTGGCCTGTCCGAGTAGCCAGAACGGGTGGGAGTGAAAGGGGCTGTCGTTGAGCAGATGCGGAGCGTCTGCTCAACGCCAGGGGCTTTCGTGGTGTTTTCGATCGTCGCAGTACCGTCCGCATCCCATACCGATCGAATCTCTACTGCGAAAATCCGACAACCTGGACGTTACTCCTGCCGTTGAACCTCGTGGCGGCCGAAGCCGTACCGCAGCCGGTTCGCGAGTCGTCGCGAGAAGCGGCCGTCGTCGGCCCGGGAGCCGAACCGTTCGGAAAGCGAGGTGTAGATCAGCGGCAGCGGGACCTCCTGTTCGAGGGCCTCCTGGACCGTCCAGGTGCCCGTCGAGCCGCCCTCGACCCGATCGGCGACGTCGCCGAGGTCGGTGCCCTCCTCGCGGAACGCCTCCTTGCAGAGTTCGAGCAGCCACGATCGGATCACCGCGCCGTTGTTCCAGACCGAGGCGACCTTCTCGAGGTCGAGGTCGTACCGACCCTCGTGGAGGAGTTCGAACCCTTCGCCGTAGGCCTGCATCAGCGCGTACTCGACGCCGTTGTGGACCATCTTGACGTAGTGGCCGGAACCCGCGGGACCCATGCGCTCGTGGCCGTCGGGGCCGGTCGCGACCGCGTCGAAGACCGGCGAGAGTTCCTCGTAGGCCCACTCGGGGCCGCCGACCATCAGGGAGAAGCCGAGTTCCGCCCCCGCGGGACCGCCGGAGGTGCCGCAGTCGAGGTAGGCCGCGGAGCAGGCCGCTGCGCGCCGAACGGAGTCCTCGAAGTAGGAGTTGCCGCCGTCGACGACCACGTCGTCCGCGTCGAGGCGCGGGTCGAGTTCCTCGAGCGTCGCGTCGACGGGGTCGCCCGCGGGGACCATCAGCCAGATGCGCTTGTCGTCGCCGAGTCGATCGGCCAGATTCGCGATCGAGTCCGCCGGTTCGGCGCCGGCGTCGGCGGCCGTCGCCACGGGGTCGGGGTCGAGGTCGAAGGCGACGACGTCGTGGCCGGCCGCCAGCGTTCGATCGACGACGATCTGCCCCATGCGTCCGAGTCCGATTACGCCCAGTTGCATGGCGGGAGATGTGCGGTGCGGTGAGGTAGGGGTTGTGATTCGATCGCCGGTCCGTCCGTCGCGTTCGACGGGCCGGAAGCCGACGGTTCCGCCGGGCTCTCGGAACCGCACACGCGGTACGATCGGCGACGAAGCCGCCGACGGATCGACGTTGCGACGAACTCGCCGCTCGAACCGACCGTCGTCTCGAGGTTAGTACAGCGGGTCTTCGAGTCGGGCCCACCCGATCGCGTCGAGGACGATCACTCGGTCGCCGTCGCTGACGTAGACGCCGTTGTACTCGGTTCCCCTGGCGTCGTGGTAGGGCAGCGACTGCCGGATCGCGTCGACGATCGACCACGCGCCGTCGCGTTCGAGGGTCACGTGCTCCCACTCCTCGCGTGCCTCGTTACGGATCGCGCGATCGATCGCGCGCCGCGCGCCGGGGATGTCGTCGAGCTTCCGGGACGTCGCGTCGACGACGGTCGCCCCCTCTGGAACCTCGTTGACGATGCGCGCGCCGAGGTCTGCCTTCGATCGTGCCGTCGCGCGCCGGTTGCGCCCCGACTGGATCACGTAGCCGGCGACGGCTGCCGTCCCCACCGCGAGAAGCGACAGGGCCATCTCTTTACCCCTGATCATTATGCGAGTACGTTACAGTAACCGGCTAAGTATCTTTCGGCAGACTATCCAGGACCGATGACAGGTTTCGACGGGGTCGATCGGGGCGGATATCGACGAGGATCGGCCGGAACGGACGTCGGTGAGATCGGGATAACTCGACCGAAAACGACGGTCGACGCGATCGATTCGGCCGTTCAATCGGGACGCGAGCGGATCGAGCGGCGCCGTCGACCGGCGGCCGGGAATCGGACGGGTGCGAACGAAGAATCAGACGAGCGCGGAGACGTTCGTCGTGATGGCGCCCCCGACGACGAGCAACGCGACGCCGACGGCCGCCGCCGCCCGATAGAACGGCAACGCGGTCGCCGCGGGTTCGCGCAGCTTCTTGCCGGTGAGGCCGCCGTCGAGTCGCTTCGCTCCGATCTCGACGAGGGCGGCGAAGGTGAACCAGAGCGCAACCATCGCGAGCACCAGGCGGCCGTTGGTCGTCCCGACGAGTCCGTCCGCGGTGTATCGCGTGCCGGCCAGGTGACCGCCGGTGAGCAGCAAGACGAGGGCGCTGACCCGTGAGATCGTCGTGAGCGCGCTCGAGATGCGTTCGAGCGGTTTCGTCGAGTTGAACGCGCCGTCACGCGCGATCGGTAACACGACGAACGCGACGTAGAAGACGCTCCCGGCCCAGATCGCGGCGAAGATCAGGTGAACGGTCTGTGCGAGAACCCCATCGATCATACCGAACGTCTCGAAGCACGATAGTATCAGGGTTCCGACTGCGGACGCGACCGGCGATTGGCGGACCCGATGGTTCTCAGGCCCGCCCGGGGCCGATCGCGACCGCGGTCACTCGAATCGCTCCGGCGTCCACGCCACCAGTCGTCGCCGAAGCAGGGTGTAGACGAGCGAGACGGCGACTCCCCCGAGGACGGCGATCGCGATCCAGCCGTCGAAGACGAGCAGCGCCGGCACCGCGAGCGCGACCGCGAGCAGGCCGTCCTCCGGCGCGCCGTCGTACCGGATCCACCGGCGCGGGCGGATCCACCGACCACGACGGTGATCGTAGACCGCCCTATCGCTCGGGTTCGTCCACGGGTCCATCTCCGGCCCGCCGCCGAGGGCGTCGCTCGCCGCGTGGAGCCACGCCGTCGCCGAGAAGGCCGCGATCGCCGCGGTCGGCGGCGCGGGAGCGAACGCGGCCAGCCCCGTCGCGATCGCGGTCGGAACGGCGCCGAGGATGGGGTAGTGGAACGTGCGGCGGTGTTCGAAGGCGAGATCGAAATCGGGCGCCACCCCGCCGAAGATCGCGCCGACGGCCAGCGCCGGGGCGAACTCCGGGACGACGACCGCGATCGGCGCGACGATCGCCAGGCCCGCGAACGCGTGGGTCGTCGCCATCATCGGTACGCGTCCCCTTCGCGAGCGATCGGCAAAACGATACGTGAATCGGCAGCCGACACCCGATCAGCGGGACCGTCGCTGACGATCGCTTCGGGCGCCCGCCCCGCGATCGATCGCGTACCGAGAGGCGGACCCCGCGAATGCTGGTTTCTGGCTTATTGGGATGGCTCTGAAAACGCGAATATGGACCGGTCAGACCGATCCGCACGACCCGAACCCCGAACGCGTCGACGCGTCCTCGGGATGGCAGCACTCACGGCATCGACCGCGCTCGTCGCCGGTTGCGGCGGACCCGGCGGGGGCGGCGAAGAGAACGAAGAGCCCGAGGCGGAGGAGGGAACGGGCGACGGCCAGGACCGCGCGGAGAACGAAACCGGCGGCAACGAATCGGAGGAGAACGAAACCGGCAGCAACGAAACGGGAGGCAACGCGACCGACGGCGACGAAATGGAGGACAACGAGACGGCGTAGGACGATCGGCGGCGCGAATCTGGCGCTTCCCGCCGAGCCGGAGGCTCGCGACAGCAACTCTACGAGTTCCCGCCGTCTAGCACGTCCACGGCGTCGTGGAGACGCTCGCAGAATCCCTTCGCGAGCAGGAACCGGGCGTAGCCGCTCGCCCGGCTCCACTGCCGGTCTTCGACGTCACCGCCGGCGAACGGATCTCGCTCTAGGCTTCTATCGCCGGCGGACACCAGCGACCGGGCCTCGTCGGCGAACGTCAGCGTGGGCGGATCCGGGTCGCCGGCGAGGACTTCCTCGAGTCGATAGATCCCGGTCGAGAACGGTTACTCCAGGTTTTCGCCCTGGTAACTGCCGTCGTAGACGTTCTCGTGGTTCGCCTCGGCGAACACCAGTTGCGCGATCCGGGCGCCGCGCTCGATCTCGACGTCGTGGTGGACCTGCAATAGCCCCTCGCCGCGGCCCTCGTAGCCGGCGTCCCAGACCGCCGTGTTGAGCATACAGGAGTTGCGCATCAGCGACGATCGAGGGTAGACGAATCCGACGTGGCCTTCGGGGATCGCGATGCGTTCGCCGTAGCGGGCGACGTAGGCGCCCCGCGGGAGATAGTACGTCTCGGGCGCCTTCTGCTCGAGTTCCTCGAGCGGCCGCGCGATTCGCTCGCCGATCTGTTTCCCGTCGCGGCCGATCCGTCCCGGTTCCAGTTGTTCGAAGACGACGTCGAGGGTGAGATCGACACCGTTTGGCTGGATCTGCTCGTCGGTCGTCGGCGAGACGTGTTCGGCGACGAAGGTGCCGGATCGGTACATGATCCCTGGTGGTCGTCCGAGTGTGAAACACATTTCGAGTCCGGTCCGCGACGTCGCGGATGCGTACCGGAGCCGATCGGTCGACGTCCAGCGCCGGAAGCGATCGTCGAGGAGCACGTGCTGTCGCCCGTCTTCGTAGCCGGCAATAATTACGCGAATCTGCCGTTCTGCGGGGAATTAACACGGTTGATCGCTACAGAAACACGCTGGATTTATCAGGACGGAAAGCCGAGTTTCGGGTGCTATGGGACAAACGCTCACCGAGAAGATTCTCGACGATCACCTCGTCGAGGGCGAACTCGAGACCGGCGAGGAGATCGGGATCGAGATCGATCAGGTTCTCACGCAGGACACGACCGGGACGATGGTCTGGCTCCAGTTCGAAGCGATGGGACTGGACGAGGTCCAGACCGAGGTCGCCGCGCAGTACTGCGACCACCAGACGTATCAGTTCGACTTTAAGAACACCGACGACCACCGCTTCCTCCGCTCTGCTGCTGGCACCTACGGCGCGTACTTCTCTCGCCCCGGAAACGGCATCTGTCACAACGTCCACCGCGAGAACTTCGCGGCCCCCGGCAAGACGCTGCTTGGCTCCGACTCACACACCCCGACGCCGGGCGGCCTCGGCCAGCTGGCGATCGGCGCCGGCGGGATCGACGTCACCGTCGCCATGGGCGGCGCGCCCTACTACATCGAGATGCCGGAAGTCGTCAACGTCCGCCTCGAGGGCGAACTGCCCGACTGGGCGACGGCGAAGGACGTCATCCTCGAGATGCTGCGTCGCCTCTCGGTCAAAGGCGGCGTCGGCAAGATCCTCGAGTACACCGGCCCCGGTGCCGAGTCGCTCACCGCGCCGGAACGGATGACGATCACCAACATGGGGACGGAACTCGGCGCGACCTCGTCGCTGTTCCCGACCGACGAGCAGACCCAGGACTACCTCGAGCGCGTCGGTCGCGGCGACGAGTACGTCGAGTTGCAGCCCGACGACGACGCCGAGTACGACGACGAGATCGTCGTCGACCTCTCCGATCTCGAGCCGCTGATCGCCCAGCCGTCGATGCCCGACAACGTCGTCCCCGTCCGCGAGGTCGCGGGCCAGGACGTCAATCAGGTCATCATCGGCTCCTGTACCAACGGCGGCTACGAGGACATCCTCCCCGCCGCGAAGATACTCGAGGGCCGCGAGGTCGACATGAGGACCGAGATGATCGTCGCGCCCGGCTCCAAGCAGGCCTCCGAGATGCTCGCCCGCGAAGGGTGGGTCGCGGAGATGATGGCCGCCGGCGTCAACTTCTCCGAGGCCACCTGCGGGGCGTGTATCGGCATCGGCCACGTTCCCGCAAGCGACTCCGTCTCCCTGCGGACGTTCAACCGCAATTTCGAGGGCCGCTCCGGCATCGAGGACGACAACGTCTACCTCTGCTCGCCGGAAGTCGCCGCCGCCGCGGCGATCGCCGGCGAGATCGTCGACCCGCGCGACCTGGCCGACGAACTCGGCGATCTCGAGGCGCCCGGCGTCGAACTGCCCGACGAGTACACCGGCTCGAAGACGGACCTCATCACGCCCGACGAGGCCGTCGACGACGAACTCGTCAAGGGCCCGAACATCGGCGACGTCCCCCTGCGGGACGAACTCGACTCGGACATCGAAGGTGAAGCCCTCCTGAAGATGGCGGACAACATCACGACCGACCACATCATCCCCGCCACGCAGGACATCCTGATGTACCGGTCGAACATCGACAAGCTGAGCGAGTTCACCCTCTCGCGCGTCGACGAGACCTTCGCTAAGCGCGCCCGCGAAGCCGACGGCGGCGTCCTCGTCGCCGGCGAGAATTACGGCCAGGGATCCTCGCGCGAGCACGCCGCGATGTGTCCGATGTACCTCGGCATCGAGGCCGTCCTCGCCCAGAGCTTCGCCCGGATCCACCGCGCGAACCTCTTCAACTTCGGCATCGTCCCGCTGACGATCGACGAGGAAACCTACGACGCGATCGATCAGGGCGACGAAATCGAGATCGTCGACGACGTCTTCGAGGCCGTCACCAGCGGTCAGGAGGAGTTCACGATCCGCGTCAACGGCGACGAGGAGTACACGACGACGCTCGACGCCTCCGAGCGCGAACGCGACATCCTCGCCGCCGGCGGCAAGCTCTCCTGGACCCGCGACCAGGCCGAAGGGAGCGGCGCCGCGACGGCCGACGACTGATCGCGTACCGGTCCGATCTTCGATTTTTCTTCGCGCTGTCTCGTCACGTTGCGGATAGGGACTACGTAGATATCCATCTGAACTGTTCGCGATCGAGACACTGCCGAAGCCGCGTGACCGGGCCGCCATCTCGATTACGGACGACGATCGATCGCCGTCGTTCGAGAACGAACAGCGTCATGGTCCCGGAGCCGATATCGCAACTGAATGGCCGCCGATCACGAGAACGCGGGGTACCAGCGACTCTTCGCCCGCGACGGCCTCACCTTTGTCACCGGTTTTCCGCTTACGGGGACGAACCGATCGACGCCGGACGTTGCCGAAGAGATTCGGCTCGCGAAACGCGCCGAGTCGGTCGGCTTCGACGGCCTCTGGGCGCTGGACGTTCCCACGCACTGGCCGAAGTTCGGCGACGTTCACGAGAGCTTCGCTCTCGTGCAGCCCATCAGAAGCGCGAACCGCTTCTGAGGACGCCGGGCAGACGTTCGACACCTGGCCGTGGCTCTCCCACGTCGCCGCGCACACCGACGAGGCGGCGCTCGGGACGGCGAGCATCGTCCTCTCCCTTCGACATCCGCTCCACGTCGCGAAGGCCGCCGCGACGGTCGATCGGCTCGCGGACGGCCGACTCGTCCTCGGCGTGGCGACCGGCGATCGGGACCCCGAGTTTCCCGCGTTCGGCGTCGATCGGGAGGCGCGGGGCGATCGGTTCCGGGAGGCGGTCGAAACGCTCCGAACGGTCTGGCGGGAGGACTACCCCGGCCTCGAGGGCGAGTGGGGCGCGCGCGAGGGAGATCTCGACGTCGTCCCGAAGCCGACGGCGGGGACGCTCCCGCTGCTGCCGACGGGGCACGCCCGCCAGTCCCGCGAGTGGATCGCCGAACACGGCGACGGCTGGCTGTTCTACCACCTGCCGGACCGTACCCTGGAGCGCTATCTCGAGGCGTGGCGCGCCGATGCCGGCGACAAGCCGTTCGCGATGGCCGTCCGGGTCGAACTCGCGGACGATCGGACGGCCGACCCCGAGCCGTTGCACCTCGGCTATCGGGCCGGCGTCGAGTGGTTCAGGGACTACTTCGCGCGGCTCGACGAACTGGGCGTCGATCGCGCGATCGTCTCGATCGAGAACGAGGACAGCGAACGCGGACTGACGCGGTTCGCCGACGAAATCGTCGACGAACTGTGATGCGGGCGGCGATCGAACCGAGACGGCGCGTTCGAACGCGCCGTCTCGGTCGGCTCCGAACGGTCGGAACCGATCGGAGGCTCAGAACCGGTCGATCGAGAACTGCTCGATCGGGTGCTCGGTCTCGCCGTCGAGCGCGAGGTCGGCGAGGACCTCGCCGATCGCGCTGGCGAACTTGAAGCCGTGGCCCGAAAAGCCCGCGCCGACGGCGACCTGCGGGTGGTCGGGGAGCGTGTCGAGGACGAAGCGACCGTCGGGGGTGTTAGTGAAGAGACAGGTCTGCAGTCGCATCGTCGGCCCCGCGCCGTCGGGGAAGTAGCGCTCGGCGAACGACCGGAGCAGCCGCTCGTCCGCCTGCGTCGGTTCGCGCTCGAACGCGTCGGGGTCGACCGTCTCCTCGCGGTGGTGGTAGCGGCCGAACTTGAACCCCGGAACGCCGTGAACGGGAAACCCGTAGTAGCGCCCCTCGGGCGTCCGGAGGTTCCAGACGGGGAACCGATCGGGCTCGAAGTAGTGGGGCTCGCGGGGCTGGAGCCAGGCGAGCACCTGCCGTTCGGGGACGGCGACGCCGTCGAGCGCGTCGACGAACCGGGCCGCCCACGCGCCGGCGGTGATCACGAGGGAGTCGGCCTCGTACTCGCCGTGATCCGTCTCGACGCGAACGCCGCCGTCGGGCGTCGACCGCCAGTCGACGACGCGCTCCCTGGCGCGGATCGTCGCGCCGGCCCGGTGGGCGCGCTCGACGTGGGCGACGATACACTGCTCGGGGACGAGAAAGCCCCCGTCGGGCTGGTAGATCGCCTCGTACTCGTCGGGGAGCTGATAGCCCGGGTAGCGCTCCGAAAGCTCCGAACTCGAGAGGTGCTCGTACTCGAGGTCGTGTTCCTCGCAGGACCGTTTCGATCCCTCGACGAGCGGATCGCCGGCCGGTCCGGCGTCGATCGAGCCCGTCCGGTACAGGAGTTGACGATCGTGGTCGACGTCGAGGTCGCGCCAGAGATCGTACGCGCGTTGCAACAGCGGGACGTAGTCGGCTCCCTCGTAGTAGGCCAGCCGGATGATCCGGGTGATGCCGTGGGAGGAGCCGTACCCGTGCGGGACGTCGTACCGTTCGAGGCCGAGCACGTCCGCGCCGCGGTCGGCGAGATGGGCGACCGTCGCGCTACCCATGCCGCCGACGCCGATCACGATGGCGTCGTACCGATCGGTCATACCGACCGTTCCGACGCGAACCGCGAAAACGCTTGGTATCTTAGCCGTCCCCGTCGGCGCGCTCCGCGCGCTCGCGGACCCGCCGTTTCTGGCGCCGTTCGGTCACGTGATCGACGCCGTCCGCCAGCTCGTCTCGCAGATCGGATTCGAAGGCGTCGACCTCGCCGAGAAACGCCGTCGAGAACTCCTCGACGAGTTCGAACGTCCACTGGTCGCTGATCGCCCCCGCGGGGAGGTGTTCGTCGCGAAGCTGGTTCGCCCAGTCCTCGCGACCCGCCCGGCGAAGTCCGTCTTCCGCGTCGCTCATCCGGTCCATCGCGTGGCCGAGCTGGTGGTGAAACTCGAGGAGGCTGCCGTAGGCCCGGTGGACGTACTCCATCCCGAGTTGCATGTCGTGTAGCGCCTCCTGTTCGGCGTCGCTCAACTCGAGGTCGTCGACGTCGGGCTCGGAACCCGCGCCGGTAGTGCGATCGCTCACGGGATTTCGATGGGAGGCCCGAGTGAAAGCCGTCGCCGTTGCGGTTGCCGGCGTCCTGTCCCGCGGCCGTCAGACCGAACTCACGACGGCGACGGGACAGTCGGCGTTCTGGAGGACGTGCTCGACGCGGTGGCCGTAGAACGCGCGCTTGCTGATCGGGCGCATCTCGGTTCCCATGATGATGAGGTCGACGTCGTCCTGGTGGGCGAGTTCGACCATCGTCGCTTCGGGCCGATCGCTCACTTCGACGGTCGTCAGCACGTCGGCGCCCATCTCGTGTCCGAGGTCGGCCTCGCGGTCGACGATCTCCTCGCCGATCCCGATCGCCTTCGAGAGGTCGGGCTGGTCGACGAACCGCTCGTCGACCGGCGGCTCGTCGACGACGTGGACGATCTCGACGATCGCGTTCTCCCGCGTGGCGATCGCGAACGCGATCTCGGCGGCGTGGCGGTTGTACTCCGTCCCCGCGGTCGGCAGGAGGATCCGCCGTAACTCCGCGTCCATCTCTTCGAGGGCGCTCTCCCCCGAGTAGGGAGTGCTGACGACCATCGTCGGACGCGAGGTCTCCTGGAGCACGCGATCGACGGTCTCGCTGAACAGCGGTTCGTCCGGATCGCGCCCGCGGCCGGCCTCGCCGAGGACGGTCAGGTCGTAGTTGGTCGACTCGTCGAGAATCGTGTCGGCGACGCTGCCCTCGACCTCGCGGACGCGGGTTCGGGGCGGGCGGTCCTGGTCGCCGAGGCGCCGCTCGATCAGTTCGAACGCCCGCGCGGTGACGTCGTGTTCGGCGGATTCGGCGTGTTCGGCGTCGTCGGCCAGGGCTTCGAGATCCGGCGCCGCGTCGCCGGTCGCGGCGGTCGACGAGCCGTCCTCCGACGGCCCGCTGCCGTCGGACCGCGTCGGCCGGCGACCGCGGAGGCGATCGATCGGATTGGCGAACAGCCCGTCGTCGCGGCCGTCGCGCGCGGTCGCCACGTACATCGACGTCAGCTCGATGTCGCGATCGCGGATCAGCGGGCCGAGCAGCCGGGCGGCGTACTGCGTGTCGGCGCCGCCGCGGGTCGGGAGCAGGATCCGCGCGACGGCCCCGAGGAAGCTCTTGCGCTGTCGTTCCTCCCGCTCGATGCGCTCGCGCTCCTCCTCGGTCATGGGGACCCGCGGGAGCGTGTACCGGAGCATCGGCGGCGCCATGACCGAGGTGAGCACGGCGATCGAGACGATGATGCTGTACATCTCGATGGTGAGGACGCCGAGGGTGAGGCCGACGAGGGCGACGATGATCTCCATCGCGCCGCGGGCGTTGAGACCGGCGCCCATCGTGATTCCCTCCCAGTGGCCGAGGCCGACGGCCTTCGCCCCGACGTACGAGCCGACGAACTTGCCGACGACGGCGATCGCGAGGGCGGCCGCGGCGACGGTGAAGACCGTCGGTTCGAGCAACCGCCCGAGGTCGACGCGCAGGCCGGCCGCCGCGAAGAAGATCGGCGCGAAGATCGAGAGCGTCACCATCTCGAAGACGTGCTCGGTCTCGTAGTCGAACCGGTTGACCTGGCCGACGAGGATGCCCACAATGAACGCACCCAGGACGACCTCGAGTTCCAGCGCGTGCGTAACCGTCCCCATCCCGAGGGCGAGCACCATGAGCGTCGTGATCTTGGCCATCTGCCCGCCGACGTAGTTGTCGACCAGGACGAAGATCCAGCGGACGACCCGCTGGCCGATCGTGAAGCCGACGCCGAGGATGATCGCCAGCGAGAGGATCGTGCCGCCGATGCTTGAGAGTTCGACCTGCCCGGTGCGCTCGAGGCCCGCCACGAGCGCGAGGAGGATCCAGCCAACGGTGTCGTTGATCATCCCCGCGGCGAGGGTGATCTGCCCGAAGTTCCGGCGGATCTGGCCCATGTCCATGAGGATCTTGGCGATCACCGGAATGGCGGAGATGCTCATCGCGACCGCGACGAAGAGGCTGAACGTGAGTCGGCTCCCGCCTTCCGCGAGGAACGTCTCGGGGAGGTACCAGGCGAAGCCGAAGCCGAGCGCGAACGGGACGACGATGCTCGCGACCGCGATCACCGTCGCCTCGGTCGCCTTCGAGAGGATGAGGTCGAGGTCGGTCTCGAGGCCGGTCAGGATGATCAGCATGATCAGCCCGATCCACGACAACACGCTGATGAGATTGATCCCGACCTGAAGGTCGACGCCGTGGCCCGTCGTGAACTCGACCGCGGCGGCGGTCGCCGACATCGCCCCCAGCAGTGAGGGGCCGAGGACGATCCCGGCGGTCAACTCGCCGACGACCGACGGCAGGCCGAAGCGCTTCGCCACCTCGCCGAGGCCGCGAGCGAACAGCAACAACAGGGTGAGCATGGCGAACAGCCACACGAGTTCCTCGTGCGGAATCGCCTCGAGTTCCGACGGATCGACCTGGAGGGGGACGTCGATCAACCGCACGGGCGATCACCCTCGTCCGGCCCCGCCGCTCGCCCTGGTGACGGCCGATCGACCGTTGGCGTCCGTCGGCACTCCCTCGTGACCGGTTCGTTCGTCGCGTTCATCGTTGATTCGCGGGCTACGTACCGTGAGAAATCGGTTCGTGGAGTCGATCCGACTCGGGTACTCTTGGCCGCGCAACGTAGTTAAGTCTCGGGTGATCGCCGTTCCTGCCGCATCGTTCCGATCGACGTCGCCCTTCCCGGGATCGCACCCTGTTTCGGACGAGACGACGGACACGGACGACGGTTCGTTGCGACGGACCGGAACGCGACGACGGCTCGTTCGGGACCCGTTCGGCCGCTCGAGTCCGCGTCACTGCCGGCAGCACATTCATACGCGTACTGCGCTTGAATCCCTCTGTCATGAGCCGTTGCGACCTCGTTTCGGGAGCGATCGATCCGACGCGCGGAGTGGTCGCATGACGTCCGTCGGCATCGTCGTTCCCGCGTTTCGGCCCGACGTCGATCGCCTCGTCTCGTACGTCGCGGCCCTCGACGATCGGATCGCCCCGGAGACGATTCGAATCGAACTCGACGCGCCCGATCCGGCGACGCGAGACGCGCTCTCGTCGCTCCCCGCGCAGATCAACGCGGTCGCCGATCGACGAGGGAAGGGAGCCGCGATAACGGACGGGTTCGAAGCGCTCGAGACGCCGGTTCTCGCGTTCGCGGATGCGGACGGATCGACGCCCGCTCGATCGCTCGCCGCCGTCGTCGACGTCGTCGTCGACGGCGTTGCGCCGGTCTGTGCGGGATCGCGTCGTCATCCGACGGCGCCCGAGCAGTCACACCGGACGGTCGGTCGGCGACTGCTCGGCGACGGGTTCGCCTGGCTCGCCCGTCAGGTTCTCGACGTCTCCCTGTACGACTACCAGTGCGGGGCGAAGGCGCTCACCCGGCCCGCCTGGGAATCGGTCCGCACGCACCTCTACGAGCGCGGATTCGCGTGGGATCTGGAACTGCTGGCGATCGCCGCCGCGATGGGGTTCGACGTCGCGGAGCAGCCGGTAGTCTGGAACGACGTGCAACGATCGACGGTCGATCCGATCGCGACGCCGATCGAACTGTGCAGGGCGATGGTCTCGGTCCGCCACCGAGCGAAGGTTCTTCAGGGCCACCCCGTGCACTCCGTGCTCCCGAACCGCTCTCGGCCCCTGGTACTCGATGATTGAACCGTCGGATCTCCGCTCGGCGATCGAGTCGCCCGCGAGAGCCGGGCAGTTCGCGAGCGTGGGCGTCGTGGGCGCGATCGTGGACAGTTCGGCGCTCGGCCTGCTCGTCGAGAGCGGCGCCCTCGAGCCGCTCGCGGCGAAGCTGGTCGCCGTCGAACTGGCGATCGTCGTCATGTTCGCGCTCAACGAGCGGTGGACGTTCGGGGGCCACGGGCTCCGAACCGCCCGTCGGATCCTCGCCCGTCTCGCGAAGTCACACGCCGTCCGGATCGCCGGAACGGCCGTCGCGATCGGCGCGCTCTACGCCCTCCACGCCTGGTTCGGCGTCTGGTACCTGATCGCGAATCTCGTCGGTATCGGCGCCGGGTTCGTCGTCAACTACCTCCTCGAGAGCACGTACACCTGGAAGGTGCAGGACCGAGACGCGTCGTAGCGGCGCCGTCGTCCGATCGTCGATCCTACCGATCGTGGCGATCGTCGGGCGTGAACTCGAACACGCCGATCGACTCCCCGCCGGCCCTGCGCGTCCACCGATCGGAATCCTCGAGTTCGCCGTGGAGGTCGCAGCCGCGTTCGTTCTCGCCGGTCGTCACGATCGCGTACAGCGGTCCCTCCCGATCGGCGAACTGCGCCGCCTCGCCCTCGCAGGCCAGGAGCCGATCGACGTCTCGCCCCCTTGGAGCAGCGTCGGCGGGCAGCAAGTGCGCCGGGAGTTCCCGGTGGGCGTAGTAGAGGGGCCGCTCGGTCAGCGCCGCGACGATCAACTCCGTCTGCACGTTCGCCGGCTGGTACGCCAGTTCGTCGTAGACGCTCGGCGAGACGACGATCGAACTCTCCGTCGAGGCGTTCTCTGCGACCCACTCGAAGGGGGCCGGATCGTACGGCGCCGACCCGGAGAGGCGGACGTCCGTCTCCTCGAACTCGTAGTTATGGTCGTCCGCCAGCGGGGACGCGAGAGGACCCGTTACCAGGAACGCGATCGGGTTGAAGATCAGGATCGCGACGAAGGCGAGGGCCAGGACGGGCCGAACGGGGCCCAGCCGATCGGCGACCCGGACCAGTCCGACGGCGGCCAGCGGCGCGATCGGCACGGCCAGCATGTACGCGGCCTTGTACTGGTTGGCGTCCGGGAGGGTGACGACGATCCCGGCCGCGGCGATCGCGAGCGCGAGCGCCGCGAGCACGCGCGCCTCCCGCGGATGCCGCGATCGAAGGCTCCGGTACCCGATCGCGGCGAGCGGACCGGCGACGAGGAACGGGACCGCGAAATTGCAAGCGTTGCGCAGGTACTGTGCGTGCGGCCCCTCGAGCGTTACCGGTCCGAACGCGCGTCGGCCCTCGGCGAGCAGTCGGATCGAGTCGCCGGTCTCGCCCGCCGAAACGAGCGCGTAGAAGAACGGGAGACAGCACAGGCCGATCGCGATCCAGGATCCGATCGGCAGCCACTCCCGATCGGGCGGACGAAACGCCGTCCACCCGAGATCGAGGTCCGAACGCTCACGCGCTCGATACCGGTCGAGGACGGCGACGAGCGTGGCGATACCGAGGGCCGGGAACGCGAATACCGCGGTACTCGTGTGAACGTGAAACAGCAACACGGCGGCGGCGACGAATCCGGCCCACGTCACTCGGCTTGCTTCGTTTTCCGTCCCTTCGGAGAGCGCTCGGAACAACAGGACGGTCATGGTCGCGAACAGGAAGAGGCCGAGCGGGAAGCCGCTGATCGTGAGGAACTTCTCGACGAACAGGCCGATTCGTCCGGGCAGGAGGATCGTTCCGCGAACCTCGATCCCGAGCAGGCGCTCGACGATCGGCACGACCGTAGACATCGCCCACACGGGCCCGACCATCGCGACGCCCGCGGCCCGGGGCGACAGGCCGAACGAGTCGCGAGCGAGGCGGTACAAAAGCGCGAGAATCGCGGCCATCGAGAACCAGGTGAGAACGAGGCTGCCGTAGACGGGGACGATACCCATCGTCTCCGAAAGGCCCGCGAGGAGCACGTGATACGTCCAGTAGTACGCCGTGTACGGCTCGTAGGCAAACCCGGGGTGCACCGGCGGAATCGCGCCGTGGACGACGCTGTACGCCATCGAACTGTGGAGCGCACCGTGCGCCGAGAGCGACACCCGAGCGCTCCGGAAGTGCGGGACGACCAGCGCGACGACGACGGCGAGCACGATCGCTCCGATCGCCGCGCCTTCCGAGCGCGTGTACTCGATCTTGGGCGCGACCGACCGAATGCGCGGCGAGAGGACGGCGATCCAGAGTCCCGACAGCGGGAAGAGATACCCCAGCGGAACGTCGCCGATCGCGAGGAGCGTCGTCGCGACCGCGATCCAGGCGAGCGAGAAGACGACCGACACGGCGCCGAGAACGGTGATCTCGATTCGAGGTGACTCCGGTGCGATCGCGAGTAACGTACTCAACCCGGGCACGACGAGGAGATAGCTCCCGACGACGACGGGCCGAAGGTACGGGGCGTCGACGACCGCACAGAGCGCGGCGAACAGGAGCCAGACCGCGCTCGCGGCGAACAGTTCCCGTCGCGATAGCATCATCAGGACGGTCACCCGTCGATCGCTTGAACCCACTGCCTGCTGAAACCCGGAGCGCCGCGACGTTCACGCGTTCACACCCGAATGCCATTCAGATGGCGACCGGCGGTCCGAGAAGCCGTACTGCTCGACCCGCGCGCTGACGCGCATCATCCGGGCGTCGAGTTCGGCGCTGTCCGTCTCGAGCAAGTCGTGACCGGAAGCCACACAGTGAGCGCGAACTGACGGTCATCGAGAGACGAACAAACGTTTATCACCGCCACTGTGATCAGCCTCCACCGGAATGCCAGGATTGCGATCGCCACGGTCGAACCGACGGACCGTTCTGGGGGGAGTCGCAACGACCCTCGGCGGACTCGTTCTCGCGGGGTGTATGGACGCCGATGGAGACGCGACGACGGGGGACGATTCCAACGGGAGCGACGAGCCGGCGAACGAGACCGGTTCGGGCGACGAGGAGGAGACCGAAAACGAGTCCGCGAGCGACGACGGCGAGTCGTCGACGCTTCACGCGGAGTACGACACGACCGACGTTCGCGTGGAGACCCCCGACGGCGAGGCGCTGGGGGAGGTGACCGCGGCGATCGCCGACACGCCGGAACTCCAGGCGACCGGACTGAGCGACACCGACGAACTTCCCGAAGACCGCGGGATGTTGTTCGTCTTCGATTCCGTCGACGAACGCGAGTTCATCATGCCCGACATGTCCTTCGGGATCGACATCGTCTTCGCCGACGACGAAGGCGTCATCACGGGAATCCACCACGCGCCGGAACCCGGACCCAACGAGGACGGGAGCGAACAGGTCTATCCCGGAACCGGACAGTACGTGCTGGAAGTCGTTTACGAGTGGACCGCCGATCGCGGCGTCGGGGAGGGGGACGTCCTTCAATTCGGCCTGTGACGCCGCCTCACGGCCGCAGTTCAGCGAACCCTCACGGACGCGCCGAGCGCCGGCGCGGTCGCGTCGAACCCGTCGTCGCACAGCTCCGTCGCGAACCGCTCGCACCGATCGCCGTGGTTCACGAGGACCGTCGCGTCCTCGTAGCTCGAGAGGAATTCGAGTAACCCGCTCCGATCGGCGTGGGCCGAGAAGTCGTACTGCTCGACCTGCGCGCTGACGCGCATCACCCGACCGTCGATCTCGGCGCTGCCGGTATCGAGCAGATCTCGACCGGGCGTCCCCTCGACCTGATAGCCCGTCATGGCGATCTTGTTCGCCGGGTGCGAGCGGATCGCGGGAACATAGGTCATCGCGGGGCCGCCGTGGAGCATCCCGCTGGTGGTGACGATCACGGTGTTCTGCTCGGCGATCCGTTTCCGCTGGCCGTCGCGGCCGTCGACGAACCTGGCGTTGCCCTTCGCCCGACGGAGCAGATCCGGATCGCGCAGGAACCCGCGGTTTCGCGGCCGCAAGAAGAGTTCGGTCACCCGCTTGCCCATCCCGTCGACGTAACAGTCGAGATCGTACCGCTCGCAGATGCACAGCACCTCCTGGGTCCGACCGATCGCGAACGCGGGGACGACGACGGTGCCGCCCTCCCAGATCGTCGAGCGGAGGCTCTCGGCGAACTCGCGTTCAATCTCGGCTCGCGGCGGCCGGATCGTGTCCGCGTAGGTGCTCTCGCAGAGGACGGCGTCGGCCTCGGGTCTGGCGGTCGTCCCGGCGAGCAGTCGCTGTCCGCTCACGGGCGCGGAGCGCCCGTTCGCGCGGCCCGGGGCGGCTTCGCCGCCTCGACGGTCTTCGGTGTGAAAGTCGCCGGTGTACAGGAGTCGCGTCTCGCCGTCGTCGACCAGGACGTGGGCGCTGCCCGGGACGTGCCCCGCGTCGAAGAAGGTGATCTCGTAGCCCGCGGCCTCGAACGGCTCCTCGTAGCCGTGGGTCTCCGAGACCTCGGTTACCCGTGCCAGTTCCGCCTCCGTGAACGGACAGTCGTAGGTCCCGCCGTGCAGGTCGATGGTGTCCCGCGCGAGCATCATCGTCAGGTCGTACGTCGGCGGCGTCCAGTGGATCGGCGGCCGGGCGTCGCCGGAGAGCAGCGTCGGGACCGAGCCGACGTGGTCGAGGTGGCCGTGGCTGACGACGATCGCCTCGGGATCGACGTCGCCGATCGGGAACGACGGCGGGTTGCCCGAGTCCATTCCGAAATCGAGCAACAGCCGATCGTCGATCAGCACCGCGCTCCGACCGATCTCGCGTGCGCCACCCAGCAACTGGACGTCCATTTCGATCGCGTAGGGGTTCGATCGGTTTGCCTCCGTTGGTTCGAGGCGGGGCGGCGACGAGCGCGACGGCTCTCGACCGTCGGTCTCGTCGGCGAACGGCGGCGTCGTGCTAGCGATCCCGGAGCCGCGAGCGATCGGTTCCGTGATCGCTCGCTCGCTTCCGTTCCAGGTCGTCCAGCCGCGCGGCCGTCTCTTCGGTCTCGAGCAGCAGGTCGAGTTCCCGTTCGAACTCCTCGTCGGTGAGTTCGCCACCGACGTACTGATCCTGAAGCTGCTCTTTCGGATCGCGATCGTCGATCGACCGCTCGTCGACGGTCCGCTCGGATTCGACCGTCTCGTCGTCGCCGCCGCGAACGAGCGACCACAAGCCGTAGCACGCCAGCAGGAAGGCGCCGACGACGGCGAGCGTCACGACGATCGAGATCACGGTCGCCACGAGGGAGAGCGCGATGCCGACGATCGTCGCGATCACGGACAGGACGATGAACGCGAGCAGGAGCACGCCGAGCCCCTTCAACGCAGCGGTAGCGAGCCGGCCCATACGCCACGTATGACGCCCGCGATCAAAAATGACACTCATGACACTCTCGGCCGGGGCGGAAGTGTGCTCCGACCCGATCGGACCGAATCGATCCGTCGCGGATCAATCGCCGGGGGTCGCCGCGGTCGGCTCATCGGTGACGACGCCCTCGGTCCAGGTGCCCCGGAGGAACCACGCGGCGGTCGTGATCGCCGAGCAGACGAACGAGATCGCGACGGCGTACCAGACGCCGACGACGCCCGTGCCGAGGCCGACGATCGCGATCGCCGCGATCGGGATGCGGTAGAGCCACAGCTCCTGGATCGAAAGGA
Source organism: Halosolutus gelatinilyticus (assembly GCF_023028105.1). NCBI lineage: Archaea > Methanobacteriati > Methanobacteriota > Halobacteria > Halobacteriales > Natrialbaceae > Halosolutus > Halosolutus gelatinilyticus. The sequence goes on along the minus strand of NZ_CP095491.1, from coordinate 1,027,182 downwards.
GCATCGCGGCGCGGGTCGAGCCGCTACCCCTGATCCCGCCGAGGAGCACCTGGAAGACTCCCAGAAAGACGTACGAGGGGCCGGCGATCAGGATGTAGGCGGCCGCGTACTCGACGACCTGCGCCACGTTCTCCCCTTCGATGAAGACGCCGGCGATCTCCTCGGCCAGCGGATAGGCGATCGCGATCGCGACGGCGAAGATCGCCACGATCAGGATCGAACTGTACGTGACCGCGCTCCTGGCCCGATCGACCTGTCTGGCGCCGAGGTTCTGCCCGACGACGGTCTCGGTCCCGCGCGCGAGTCCGAGCGCCGGGAGGAACAGCAGCGAGGAGAGCCGGTTGACGATCCCGTAGGCGGCGACCGCGTCCGTGCCGGCCAGCGCGACCAGCGCGGTGAGGACGGTGATTCCGAACGCCCGAAAGCCCTGTTCGGTCGCCGTCGGGACGCCGATATCGAGGATCTTCCGCACCGTCTCCGAGCGGAGCCGCAGGTCCGATAGCGACGGCTCGAGCCCCACGCGGCCCGAAAAGAGCAAGAAGAGGCCGATCGAGGCGGCCAGCCCGCGAGAGAAGATCGTCGCGATCGCGGCGCCGGAAACGCCGAACCCCTCGAAACCGGTCGCGTCGTAGAGCGTCGCCTCCAGCCCCGTCGCGCCGAGCCACGCGAACAGGGGATTGCCGTCGAACCCGAGGATCAGGACCGGGTCGATGACGACGTTGAGCGCCACGCTGACGACCATCAGGTACAGCGGCGTGCGGGTGTCGCCCCACCCGCGAGAGAGCGCGTCGAAGATGAAAAACCAGAACATGAAGCAGACGCCGACGAAGATGATCCGCGTGTACGTCACGGCGTAGACGAACGCGTCGCTGCCCGGTTGTGCGCCGATCAGTTGCATCAACTGCGGCGTGAGGACGTAGCCGACGACGGCGAAGCCGAGCGCGACGAGCGTGACGAACGAGAGGGTCTGCCCGGCGACGTGCGACGACTTCGTGAAGTCGCCCGCTCCCTTGTACTGCGAGACGAGGACGGTTCCGGCGACCGTCAGCCCGCCGCCGACGCTCACCATCAGGAAGACGATCGCCCACGAGTACGAGAGCGCGGCGACGGCGTCGTTGCCGAGGCGGCCGACCCAGTAGGTGTCGGCGAGGTTGTAGCCGACGTTCAGCAATTGGGAGGCGACGATCGGTCCCGAGAGGACGACCAGCGGTTTGAACAGGTCGCCGTCGGTCACGTCGACCGATCGATCTGCGGCCCCGCTCATGCGGCGTCGGTTCCGTCCGCTCGTTCGTCCGTCGCCTCGGCGTCGGCCGCTTCCTCGCCGGCTCCGTCCGTACCGCGGCCGCTCCCGTCCGCATCGCCGCCGTTCGCCGTCCGGCCGAGCGTAATCCGGAGCCCGTCGGGGTCGTCCGTCGGCGCTGTGGCGGGCCGCCGATCGGTCGGAAACTCGACGCCGTCGGCGAGGACGTCGTCGAGGACGGTGCGGACGGCCCCCGATCGGACCCGATCGAGGTAGGCGTCGCAGCCGAGCGTCAGTTGTCGGATGCGCGCGCCGTCGAATGCGGCGATCAACAGCGCGGCCGTCTCCTCCGGATCGTGCTCCCGGAATTCCCCGGACTCGATCCCGTCGCGCAGGATCCCCTCGAGCGCGGTTCGGAGCCGATCGTCGCTCTTTCGGAGCTGGTCGCGGTACCGCTCGTTGTACGGAGCCTGCGCTCGGAGCTCGAGCAGTGCGGTGTGAAACGAGCGCCGATCGTCGTCGCGGGGCCCGTACAGGAACCAGTCGACGAACGCCGCCAGCCGTTCGACGGGTGGCCGATCGTCGAGTGCTCCGACGCGCTCGTCGAAGCGCTCGACGAGGTAACCGATGAAATCCGCGACGAGGTCTTCCTTCGAGTCGTAGTGGTAGAACAGCAGGGATTTGCTCTTGTCGGTCCTGTCGGCGATGTCCTGCGCGGTGAGATCGGTGTACCCCCGATCGCACAGGGCCTCGTACGTTCCGACCATGATCGCTTCGCGTACGTCCGGATCAGTCACTAACTGACTAGTTAGTCAGGACGGAAAAAGGTGTTTCGGTTCGAAACACGGCACGAGCGCACCGTCCCGGAGAGGCACCGATCGATTCCTTAGGTCCGGTACCGCCGGATCCCGAACTGCTCGTATCCGCCGTACGCGATGTCGAGCGCCCCGATCCACCAGTTCCACCGATCGGGCGGCGTCCCGTCGGGCGCGTCGGCCAGTTCGTCGAGCACGACCCCGTTCGTGAGTTCGACGCCGACGTCCTCGCGGTACCGCCCCGAGTCGGCGAGATCAGCCGCCTGTCGGGCGACGACGCGGGCGGCCCCCGCCGTGCCGCCGAACTCATCGCGCAGGCGCTCCTCGAGCCGGTCCGGTTCGATCGTCATGCCCGTCGATTCGGCGCGATCCGCCAAAGGTTCGCTGCCAGCCGATCGCGTCTCTCGCGGCGACGGTCGAAACGCCGAAGCTGACCGTCGTCGGGCCGTCGTCGGGCCGTCGTCGGTCGGGTTGACGGGGCTCGCGCCGGGTCTCGTTTCGATGTGTTTTTGAGCGCCGACCGTTTTTGCCCGTGCATGGCAAGTTTCACTGTCGTCGTCGGCGACCCCGAATCCGGGTCGTCCTACCAGCTCGAGGCGGAGGAACAGGACGCGAACCGATTCATCGGCAAGTCGATCGGCGAGGAAGTCGACGGCTCCGCGGTTGGTCTCGACGGCTACACGCTCGAGATCACCGGCGGCTCCGACGACGCGGGCCGCCCGCTCAACCCGGACGTCGACGGCGCGAACCTGCAGGAAGTGCTGATGGAGGGCCGACAGACCGGCTACCGGCCCTCTCGCGACGGCGAACGCCGCCGCATCACGGTTCGCGGCAGCGAAATCTCCGACGCCGTTGCACAGGTCAACGCCTCGATCGTCGACCGCGGCAGCGCCGACGTCGACGAGCTGCTGGGCGGCGACGACGAATAACGCGAGCAGCGACTTCTCTACAGTCTCACCATGGCAGACCGCATTTCGAGCGACCATCCGTCGGTGCGAACGGTCCGAGCGACGCTCTCGAAGACGGCGACGGGCGTCCGTCTCGACGTCCCGAGCGACGACCGCGATGCGTTTCCGGTCGACGACGTCGTCCGGGTCGTCCTCGACGGCGACGAACGGTTCGCGACGACCCAGCGGGCGCTCACGGGCGACGAACTGTCGATCCACGGCGTCTACGACACGCCGGACGTCGCACGCGATCCGAGCGGCGGCGAGAACCGCCTCGCCGAGTGGCTCGCCGATCGGGACGTCCAGACCGGCGGCTCGGTCCTCATCGACGTCGTCGAACCGGAGTTCCTCTACGGCCTCCGTGCCCCAGGGGAGACGGCCTACTACGACGCGTACGAGCCGCCGAGCGATAGCCTCTCTTCGATCGCGAAGAACCTCGACGAGTAACCGACCGGCCAGCCCGTCAGTTTCGACCGACTCGCCGCTGGATCTCCCCGAACCGATGACGCACCACTTTTCCACGTCGAGCGACGAGTTCGTACCATGAGTGATCCACGGGAAGAGTTTCTTGCCGGCCGGCGGCCCGACGACGTCGCGCTGTTTCTCGCGGACTCGTTCGTCTCCGACGATCGTCTCGAGCGGTTCGGCGACCGCGTCGATGGCGGCGTGGTGATGGTCGTCGACGGCGAACGCGGCCGCAGCGCCTTCCAGGCCGCGACCGGCACCGGGGCGATGGAGTTCGCGCAGTCCGCGATGGGACGGGAGAGTCCGATCGCCGACGATCTCACGGACGGGACCTGTCCGGACGACGCGGGCGAGGGCGATCACGACCCGCAATTCGTCTTCGCCTTCGCCGAGGAACGGAACGAGGACGTCGGCGGAATCTACGCCGACGGTGACGTCGTTCACGCGTACGCGAGGTGTGAGTGCGGAACCGCGTACTCCGATCGGTGGAACGCGAACGCAGAGCCGGACGCCTAATTCCGGCCGCCGGTCTCCGAGCGCGCCCCGATCGGCGCCCGCGTTCCGCGCCCGCCAGCCATGGATGCATACTGAGGGATCAGCCTATTGCGATCGAGACCGTACGTTCGAGACGTGAGCTCCCTCGAAACATCACGCGAAACGGAGCGCGGATTCGGTCTCTCGACCCGCGAAGCGCGGGTGATCGGCGGCGCGAGCGCGCTGATGGCGATCAACGTCGCGCTCATGTACGCGATCGTCGCGACGCCGCTGGCGGCCGTCAACGAGTACCTGTTCTCGGTTCCGATCGTCGGCGTCCTCGTCTACGGGGCGGCGATCACGGGCGGAAACATGGTCGCCCAACGCGGCGTCAAGAGCGGCGACATGGGAATCGCCTTCGTCGGGATGGTGATCCTCCAGTTGGCGTTCGGGGTCTTCGGCGCGGGCGTGCTCCGGTTCGCACCACGGGAGGAGCATCTGACGATCCTCGCCGTGACGGCGATCGTCACAGCCCTGCTGACCGCCGTGATCGCGGGCTACGTCTACGCTCGAGCGAAGACCTTCGAGAACTGGGGCCGGTACGCGACGTTCGCGTTCATCGGCGGGATCGTCGCCGTCCTCGCGGGGACGTTCGTGCAGCCGATCCTCCTGGTCGGCTTCGTCCTCATCTTCCTCGGCTTTCTGTTCCAGTTGGGGTACCAGATCTGGCAGGTTCGCGATCGGCGCGGCGCCTCGATCGGCCTGCAGACGATCGGCGTCTACGTCGCCGTCGCCGGGGTGTTCGTCCACGTCCTCCAGCTCGTCATGCGATACGCCCTCTCCAGGGGGTGACGTGCGCTGCCGATCGGCGCTCCTCCGGATCACCGCCCTGATCCATCCGGATTGCCGCCGTACCTCCTCGTATCCGCCGATCCGGGTTTCGTTCCGGCCGAACAGTGGCGAACGATTACGTCACGTTCATTATGTTTAATTCCGTTCACCCGGTCATGCACACACCGGGCGCCTCGACGACGGTCTCCAGGGACGGGGACCGAAACCCCAGCACGATCGTCGTCGAACTCCGCGCTCGCGCCGACGGCGTCGATCCGCTCGCCCTCGATCCGCTGTACGACGCGATCGATCCCGACGCGATCGATGCGCTCTGCGACGGCTGTTCCGGATTCGTCTCGCTCGAGTTTCCGTACTGCGGACGGACGGTAACCATCACGAACGCCGGCGACGAGATCGAAATCGCGGTCGAGGGCGGCGTCTCGGCCGGAGACTCTGCGAACGCTCGGGGGACCGGCACCGAATCGTCGTAGCCGATCGGGCGACGAAAAGGAGAACCGTTATGTCGCCGTTGGCGCTAGGTCCGATCGAGGGCGCGTAGCTCAGTGGACAGAGTCCTTGGTTCCGGACCAAGATGTCGCGGGTTCAAATCCCGTCGCGCCCGCTATTCTGCGACGAACGCCGATGAGGTGCGACTAGCGGATCGCGCAGATTTGAACCACGTGAACGGCTCGTTTCACTCGCCGTTTGCTAATTCAAGTCTCGTCGAACCCGTTCGGTCCGAGTCGTCCTGTCGCGAGCACATACGCGAGCGGCAGCGACGGAACACGGGATTCGAGGTGGAGAACGGCGATCGAGCCGAACGTTCGGATCCGCGGCCCGAACCGGAGACCAAATGGATACGGTCGTGCGAGTAGTTCGCACGAATACGAGGGAGACTGACCGCTGACGGCCGTGACACCCGAAGCAATGTTCGAACGAGAGTTGCGGAAGCTCTACCACGCGGAACTCGAAATTCTCGATCTCCACGGCGATCTCGCGGCCGCGGCCAGCGACGAGGTCGCGGCGCTGTTCACGGGACACGAGGAGGAGACCGTCGAGCAAATCAATCGGATCGAACGGATCGTCGAGGCGCTCGGGACCGAGCCGCGGGCGGAGGGAAGCCCGGTGATGGAGGGAATTCTCGCGGAGAAAAACGCGCTCGTCTCCACCGAGGCCCCGGCGGATCTCCGGGATCTCGACGTGTTGCGAACGGGCATGCTGAACGAACGGTTCGAGATTACGGCCCTCGATCAACTCCTCCTCCTCGGTTCCGACCTCGACCTCGCGAGCCCGATCCTCGCGGAGTTGGAAGCGAATCGGCACGAAGCGAAGGGCGCACTGATGCAGATGGAAGCGATCGTCGAACGACGGCGGACGGTATAACGCTTCCTGGCGAGACCTCCGCGAGCGCCTGAACGTACAGCGCGAGAGGAGGGACGCTCAAACGTTATCCTTCTCGGCGTCCAATTACGCCTACTCGTGCGATATCGATCGCGACATCCGATCCGGCAGCCGACGAACTCGCCGCACCGCGTCCCGCCACGCCACGCCCCGCCGCACGACACCCGCCGATCCGAGAACGCCGGAGCGACGAACTCGTGAGCGTTCTCGAAGTACTTCCGCTCGTGGTCGTGATGGTCGCGGGACCGCAGATTCTCAGCGCGATCTTTCTCGCGACGAGCGACGGGTGGCGGCGCAACTCCGCCGCGTTCGTCGGCGGCGCCGCGCTTTCGATCACGCTCGTCGTCACGGTCGTGTACGAACTCGGCGACGGCGCCGTCGGCGGAGGCGGATCGCACACGACGCTCAGCGCGATCGTCCTCGTCGCGCTCCTGCTGGCGATGGTCCACACGTATCGCACCAGAGCGACGTCGGAGCCGCCGCGGTGGATGGGCTCGCTCCAGCGCGCGACGCCGCGATTCTCGTTTCGACTCGGGTTTTTGCTCATGGGGTTTTTTCCGACCGACATCCTCACGTCGGCGGCCGTCGGCTCCTATCTCGCGGCCCGCGACGCTCGGCTCGTAGACGCCGCTCCGTTCGTTTTGCTGACCCTTCTCGTGCTGGCGCTCCCGTCGCTGACGCTGGCCGTCGCCGGCGATCGAGCGGAGCGCGCCCTCCCGCGGATTCGCGACTGGATGAACGAGAACTCGTGGCTGGTCAGCGAACTCGTGATCCTCTTTTTCATCGGGATGACGCTCAACAACCTCCTCGGGTGAGCGCCGCCCCGGCGGCGGGACGATCGGAATCGCGGCGTTCTTCCTCGCGTGAGTCGACCCCGGTCGACGACCGAATCGGTCACACCGGGTTGCGAAGCGCCCACACGTCTTCCGTCGGATCGAGTCGGTGGGGTTCCGCGCCGCGATCGGTCACGATGCCGGTGTGATACAGGACGGCTTTCAGCTGAAAGACGGTCGGCGAGTGGTAGACCGCGCCGTCCTCGAGCGCCGCCGATCGCAACTCGCCGTCCTCGGTGAGCACCCGGCGCCGAACCGCCTCGTCGCCCCGGACGAACAGTTCGACCGCGAACGAGGGGTGTAGCTGGTGCAGGTACTCGATCAGGTCGACGAGCGACGGTTCCGGGACGCCGTCGTCGTGCAGGGTCTGCAGCTCCCGGACGAGCAACGCCGTGGCCTCGTACTCGAAGACGACTCGGCGGGCGAGGTTACCCCACGCGGGTGCGAGATCGACGAAGCGTTTCCGCGATCGGTACCACTCCTCGAACTCCGCCAGCGCGGCCTCGGCGGAGCCACGGCGGGCGATCGCGAACCGGATCACTTCCTCGCCGAGCGACGTGAGTTCGACCCCGCGCGGACCGTCCGCGATCAGGCCGAGGAACCGCGCGCCGCGTTTCGCGTCCTCGACCGCGTTGACGACCTTGTACTCCGACAGCAGGGTCGCCGCGTCGCCCTCGGCGTAGTGAGCCAGCGGGTACCCCAGGTAGTTTTTCGGATGGTTCAATCCGAACGAGGCGTCCGCGACCCCCTGGGCGCTGGCCTGAAACCGCAGCGCCGTCGCCTCCGTCGTCGTTCGGTTGCCGACGACCCGCGGCGCTTCGAGGACCGTCACCTCGCCCGACGGGTCGACCCCGAGGACGCCGACGTTCAACTCCCGGGCGAGCGTCCGATCGGTCGTCGTGACCGCGGTCGCCGGCGCGGCGACGTAGGCTGCGTTCGCCTCGTGAAGTCGATCGTACGCCTGGACGATCCCGAGTTGCGTATCGACCCCGTCGGCGGTCTCGCCTTTCGCTTCGATGGCGATCAGCGGCGGCTCCTCGCCCAGCCGATCGACGGCCAGCAGATCGGACTCGAGGGTGCCCACGCCCACGAGGTCGGGGTACCCGCCGCCGATCCGGACGTGGTTGAACGGCGCCAGCAACTCTCGGACGTCGGGGTCGATCGGCCGACCCGGCAGCCACTCGTCCTGCGAGAACTGGGTGTCGGCGACGGCGTACGACGCCCCCTCGAGACCGTCGGGGAAGAGCCGCCGTTTCGCGTGGGCCAGCACCTGCGGTTCCGAGAGCGACCGGGCCGCGCTGCTCATACGCTTCGATTCGGGAGGGGTCCCAAGAACGTTCCGGCAGTTTTCGATCGCGATCGTCGCCGGACGGTGCACCGACGCGGTCGCGGTCGGAGCGCCGATATCCGCGGAGCAAGACGGTAGTACCTCCGGCCCGACGGTTCGAGTATGATCGAGCCGACGCTCGTTTACGACGACGACTGCGGCTTTTGCACCTGGTGGGCCGAGTACGCCGACGATCGAACGGGCCTCCGCGTCGTCGGATTCAGCGACCTCACGCCCGAACTGCGCGAGCGGCTGCCCGAGTACTACGAGGAGTGTTCGCACCTCGTGACCGATCGGCGGGTGTACTCCTGCGGGGCGTCGATCGAGGAGGCGCTCAGGCGGGCCGACGACGTCGGTCCCGTGCGGGACGCGATCGGCTTCCTGCGGAACTTCGAGGACTACGAGCGACTACGCGAGAGCGCTTACCGGGTGGTCGCTGACAACCGCGACCTGTTCGGGAAGGTCCTCTCGCGGACGCCGCCGGCGAGACGGCCGCCCAGCGACGGCGAGTGACGCGACGAGAGTCCGACAGTATCCGACGCGGCGAGGAGGTCGATCGGTCGTCGCCGTATCAGCCCTCGTACTCGTTGAGCCACGATCGCACCGCGCCGCCCAGCGCGCCGGTCGTGCTTCCGAGATTCAGGATCTGGTACCCCGCGGCGGCCTTCTCGTTGACGTCGTCCATTCCGAAGCCGAGGCCGCCGAGGGGAACGCCGGCGTCGATCGCCCGCGTTCGGATCTCCTCGACCGCGTCCTGCACCTCGTCGTGGGTCGGCTCGCCGGGGTGGCCGAGCGAGACGGCGAGGTCGAGCGGGCCCGCGAACACGAACCCGAGATCGGGCACGGCCAGAATGTCGTCGAGGTTGTCGACGGCCGCGGGGTTCTCGATCGTGACGCCGACGACGATCTCCTCGTCCTCGGTGTCGGCGTAGTTCTCGGTCGTTCCCCACCGGCTCGCCCTGGGGTTGGCGAAGCCGCGTTTGCCGGGCTCGCCGTCGTAGCGGAACCGGGCGGCTTCGACGGCTCGCCGGGCGTCGTCCGCGCGCTCGATCCGCGAAACGAAGAGGTTCCGCACGCCGGCGTCCAGCGCCTTCCGGACCATCCCGGGGTCGGGTTCGGGCAGCCGAACGAGCAGTTCGGTTCCCGAAACGTCGGTCGCCCGAAGGAGGTTCTCCATCCGATCGCCGTCCCACGGACTCGGGCCGGCGTGTTCGAGGTCGATCCAGACGAAATCGAGACCGAGGTCGCCGTAGAACTCGACGAGCGTCGGGCTGTACGTACTCTCGAGGACGCCGAGCGCGACCTCGTCGTCGTCGAGCGTCTCTCGAAGGACGTTCGTTCGCGGCGAAGAAGCCATGGTCGACGGACCAGGCTGACGTCAATAAAGCTTCGCGGGACTCGCGGGTCGGGCGGTCGTCGCGCTCGACCCCGAATTTCTTGCCGCGGTGATGCGAACGACGGGTATGGAACGCGTCTCGATCGACGAGATCGACCCGGACCCGTACGAGGAGGCCTGGCAGTCCGATCGCCGGCCCCTGACCGACCCGCTGGGCGCGGAGCACGTGGCGCTCACCCGCTACGTCCTGGCGCCCGGCGAGCGGTTCAGCGGGTCGGTTCACGCCCACGCGGATCAGGAGGAGGTGTTCGTCGTCCTCGAGGGGACCGCGGCGTTCGAGACGAGAGACGGCGAGGTGACGGTCGGGCCGGACGAGGCCGTCCGGTTCGCGCCGGGCGACTTTCAGTCCGGACGGAACGCGGGTGACGAGCCCCTGGTGGCGCTCGCGATCGGCGCGCCCCGCGACACCGACGACATCCGGATCGATCGGATTCCCGTCCTGGACGATCGCGACGTCTCGTGTCCCGACTGCGGGCACGACGACATGCGGATGGCGACGGCGGACGACACCGGCCTCGTCTGCCCCGAGTGCGGGACCGGACTCGACATCGAATGAACCGACTTCCCGGTCCTGTCAGTCGATTCTGACGATCTCGACCGATCGGATTTCTCGCCCAGCTGAACGTCGCGGAACCCAACAAACTCATGGGGGAGCGACCGAAAGAATCGGCAAGATGAACCGCAGAACTGTGCTGGCCGGCGTGGGAAGTATCGGACTCGCGAGCCTCGCGGGCTGTCTCGGCCTCGCCGGGCTCGATAAACACGAATCCGACCCTGCAGGCGTCGACGCGGCCGTTCGCGACGACACCGGCTACGAGCAGACCAAGATCGACGACCTCGTCATCGACGAGAAGTTCGAACTCGGTCCGTACTCGGAGACGGTGTCGGTGACGAACTACCTCACCGAGCACGAGAAGCGCGTCGACATGGGGCCACTCGGCAGCCAGCGCGGCGCCCTCTTCATGGTGTTGACGACGCCGCAGGTGTCGATCGCCGGGCGAGAGCTCAACCCCGTCGGCGACATGTCCACGACCGAACTCGTCGACCTCGTTCAGAGCAACTACGACGCGATCGGCGACATCGCTCACGACGGCAACGACGAGATCGCGGTCCTCGACCAGGAGACGACGATCTCGCGGTTCACCGCGGACGCGCAGTTCAACGGCCAGGACGTCGAGGTCTACCTGCACGTGACCGAAGCCGTCGAGACCGCGGAGGATCTGCTGGTCACGATCGGCGTCTACCCGTCCCTGGTCCGATCGCAGGAAGAGGACAACGTCTTAGAACTCGTCTCGAACGTGACCGAGACGGTCGACGAATCCGCCAGCACCGGCGGTGCGGAGGGCAGCGGCGAGGGCAACGGCGGGAACGAAAGCGACAGCGGGAACGAAAGCGACGGCGGTATTCTGGACGCCGTCTGATGCGTCTGCGGCGCCGATGGAAGGCGGCGCGTCGCTTCTCCGCACGCTCGGTCGACTCGCGCTCCGATTTCGGTCGAGTCCTTCGAACGCCCGACTTCACCAGCGGCGACGCGTCGTTCCGATCGACACCGTGAGGACGCCGTTGTTGTAGTACGCCGCTCGGTCGTCGGTAAAGCGATGCCGGGGCGTCGGCGGCGTCCCGGTCACCTCGATGGGCAATTCACCGGCGATTGTCACGCGAACGCGCGTCGAGCCGACGGCGACCGCGACGTCGTCGACGTCGGCGGGTGCCGCATCGACGACGACCTGCAGGCGCTCCGCGATCCGATCGAAGACGACTCGCGTCGGGACCGATCGATCGGTGGCGGACGTGACGGGGGACACGGACGCGGATTCCCGACGACGGCGGAAACGCTCTCGGCTGCATACGTACAAGCTTGATACCCGGCCGCACGACCGGTCCGCGGTTCGCGTTGTGCGGTCCTCGCTCGCGGCGGTGAACTCGATCCGCTAGAGGTAGCCCAGATCGGCCAACCGTTCTTTGGTGCCCTCCCGCATCTCCACGTCCGCGTCGGCGGCGGTCGCGACGTCTTCGAACGGCTCGAACCGTGATTCGAGCCGATTCCGAAGCTCCCGGATCGCTTCGGGCGTCTCGCTCGTGATGTCGTTCCGTTCAGCCGGGTCGGTCGGCACGTGGTGCAGTCGTTCGAACCCGTCGTCGCCGCGGACGTACTTGTACTCCGTCGTGCGGACGGTCCGGAGTCGCCGATCGAACGCGCGAACGCGATCCGGAATATCGCCGAAGCGAGCTTCGAGACGGTCGATCGAGGGTTGCGGAGCGACGTACTCGGCGAAGACGGCGTCCCGCGGTTTGGCGTCCGAATCCGGGTGGACGGACCGACCCGAACCCTGCGCGAGCAGTTCGGGGTCGTCGACGCCGACCGTCTCCAGCACCGTCGCCGGAATGTCGAGCAACTGGACGAGGTCGCGGCGCCGCCCGCCGTCGGTGAACGGTCCGCCGCGGATGGTCAGCGGGACGTTGAGCAGGGTGTCGTAGAGGTTGTACTGGTGACCGAAGAACCCGTGTTCGCCGATGTGCTCGCCGTGGTCGCCGCAGACGACGACGAGGGTGTCGTCCCACTCGCCGGCCGCCTCGAGTGCCGTTCGGAGCCGGGCGAGTTGGTCGTCGACGTAGGCGAGTTCGGCCCGGTAGAGGCCCCGGAGCAGCGAAAATTCGCGATCGCTCAGATCGTAGTCTTCGCAGTCGTACGCCCGCGGGTCCTGGCGGATCGCCGTCGCCTCCTCGTAGGACGCTCCGGCCGGCAGGAACCGTTCGGCGTACTCCTTCGGCGGATCGTACTGGACGTGCGGCTCGATGAAGTTACAGAACAGGAAGAACGGCCGCTCGTCGTCCCGCTTCGCGAGCCAGCGCTCGATCCAGTCGACCGATCGGGCGGCGCCGTCGTCGCCGGTCGGTTGAAAGACCTCGCTGTAGAGGATGTTGGTCGCGTTGACCAGCGGGTTCCCGTCGAAGAGGCGGTTTCGCGCCGCCTGGAGTTTCTCCCGGAGATCCTCGCCCCGCACGACCGCACCCATGTCCGCGTCGGACTGGATGTACTGCCAGCCCTTGCGGAGATCCTCGAAGCCGCGGTCGAAGCCGAACTCCTCGGTGATCCAGGTGTTGTTCGAGACGCCGATCGTCTGGTAGCCCGCGTCGGCGAACGCTTCGGGGAGCGTCCGCAGGTCCTCGTCGAGGAAGGTGTGGCCGCCGTGGGTGCCGTGCTCGGACGGGTACAGGCCGGTGAACAGCGACGCGTGGGAGGGCAGCGTCCACGGCGCGGCCGCGAACGCGTTCTCGAACGCCGTTCCCTCGGCGGCGAGGCGCGACAGCGCGGGGGTCGTTTGCGGTCCGTCGCACTCGCGTCCGCTCGACAGTCGCGGTCGCGCGGTCCCGTCGCCCGTTCGATACTCGGAGTCGCCGTCCGCGTTCTTCGCTTCGATCGATCGGCCGAACGAATCGACGCTTTTCGATCGGGCCGTATCGAGGATCACGAGCACGACGTTCCGCACAGTCGTGTGTGACTCCGAATCACGCTCGTTGGAGTCGCCCATGGGTGATAATCCGCGCCTCGTGCGGAAGGCCACCCGCCCGGAGTATGCAGGTGAGTCATCAGAAAACCAACGGGGGCCGCCGGCGTCGACGGAGCCGGTGCCGAAGAGCGAGGCCGACACCGTCGACGCTCGCGCCGATCTCGCCGATCGCGAACTGCGTGTGCGAGGCCGATCGCGGAGCGAGCAGCCGCACCCGCCCGATCCGACGCCGTCGCGATCAGCCGTAGTGGGTCTCGAGGTAGTCGATGATCTCCTCGCTCTCGTAGCGCGTCGTCTCCCGATCGGTGTCGACGAGGAAGGGGATCGCGTCCTCGCCGCCGATGTCCCGCATCGCCCGGTAGGTCTGTTCGTTGAGCACGTCCCCGCCCTCGTCGCCCGGCAGGCGCGGGTTGTGGATCACGTACGAGACGCCGAGTTCGGTGAGTTTCTCGCGGACCTCGGTGCTGTGCGGGCAGCTCTCGGCCTGGTAGAGTTCGAGCATCGTCGGGGGCTTGATCGCCGCGGGCGGTAAGCGTTGAGCGCGCACAGGGAGGCCGGAACTCGCCGGCGGCCGCCGCAACCGTCGGTCGACGGGTCTAACACGCGGGCGCCCCTCGGTCGAACCGATGCCACCGCGAGCGTTCCGGATCGCCTACGACGGCACCGGCTATCGTGGTTTTCAGCGCCAGCCCGACGCGTCGACCGTCGAGGGCGCGATTTTCGACGCGCTCCGATCGCTCGACGTCTACGAGCCCGGCGCCGGCGACGGCCCCGATCGTCCCGCCGGCTACGCCGCCGCCGGTCGCACCGACGCGGGGGTCTCCGCGCTCGCCCAGACGATCGGCCTCGAGGCCCCCGAGTGGCTCACGCCGCGGGCGCTCAACGCCGAACTCCCCGCGGACGTCCGGGCCTGGGCGACCGCCGCCGCGCCCGCGTCGTTTCACGCTACCCACGACGCAACCCGACGGGAGTACGCGTACCACCTGTACGCACCCCCCGCCGATCGCGACGGAACTCGCGGCGGTTCCGTCGACCCCGACGCGCGGATCGACGACGATCGGTTCCGCGCCGCCTGCGACGCGCTCTCCGGCCCCCACGACTTCCACAACCTCACGCCGGACGATCGCAACACCGAGCGCGAGCCGACGATCGAGGCGACCCGCGATGGCGACTATCTCGTCGTCACGGTCGCGGCGGGCGGGTTCGCCCGCGAACTCGTGCGTCGACTCGTCTCGCTCGCCACCGCCGTCGGCGCCGGCGACGAACCCGTCGAGAAGATCGATCGCGCCCTCGCGCCAGACCCGCTGCCCGGTCACGAGGGGATCGCACCCGCGCCGCCGAACCCGCTCGTCCTGACCGACGTCGCCTATCCGCTCCTCGAGTTCGCGGTCGACGAGCGGGCGGCCGAGAGCGCGCGAACCGTCTTCGATCGCCGGCGGATCGACCGACGAACGGGCGCGCGGGTGACCGGGCAGCTCGCGGACGGGATCGACTGAGTCGTCGATCGGCACTGCGGCGAGCCGGCGCCGGCACGGACCGGCGACACTCGAGTACACTTTTCACGGACGGCGACGGACGCCGGTGCATGGAACTCTCGCCGGAAGAGTACGGCGTTTACTGGCGCGGCTCGATCCGCATCGCCGCGGGCGCTCTCATCGTCTTCCTGGGGTATCGGTTCGTCGTCGCGGCGCTGCTCTCGTACGGAAACGTCGGCGCGATCGCGATCGGGCTCTTCCTGCTCGCCGCGCTCGTCCTCTCGGGGACGTTCGTCGCGACGCTCGGCCTCGTACGCGTCGTCCGGACCGCGATCGACGCCGAGATGCGCGGGTGAGTCGGGACGATCGGACCCTCACGCGTTCGCGGCGGGGAGCGTGAACGCGAACGTCGTCCCCTCATCGGGCTCGGATTCGACTCCGATCTCGCCGCCGTGGCGCTCGACGATCCGCTGACAGAGCGCGAGGCCGATCCCGGTGCCGGGGTGGTCCTCGTGGCTGTGGAGCCGCTGGAAGACCTCGAAGATGCGATCGGTATCGTCCGGATCGATCCCGATCCCCTCGTCGCGGACGGAGACGAGCCAGCGGCCGCCGTCGCGCTCGGCGGAGACGGCGACCCGCGGCGGGTCGTCGCCGCTGTACGCGATCGCGTTCTCCACGAGGTTCTGGAAGAGCTGGCGTAACTGGTTGCTGTCGCCCGCCACGCGCGGCAGTTCGTCGACCGCGATCTCGGCGTCGTTCTCGTCGATCCGCACCTGTAAATCCGTCAGCACCGCGTCCAGCACGGCCCCCAGATCGACCGGTTCGAACGACGTCCCCGTCCTCTCGATCCGCGAGTATTTCAGCAATCCGTCGATCATCTCGCGCATTCGCTCCGCGCCGTCGATGGCGAACGCGAGGAACTCCTCGCCGTCTTCGTCGAGCGCGCCGCCGTACCGATCGTCGATCAACCCCAAGTAGCTCGTGACCATCCGCAGCGGCTCCTGCAGGTCGTGGGAGGCGATGTACGCGAACTGCTCCAGCCGTTCGTTCGATTCCTCGAGGCGCCGACGATACTCCGTGCGCTCGGTGATGTCCCGCACCATCAGCATTCCCGCGTAGATCTCGTCGTCGGCGTCTCGAACCGGAAGCGCGTGCGCCAACAGCTGCCGATCGCGATACGCCACCTCGAACGAGTGCGATTCGCCATCGAAGACCGCCCGGAGGTGGGGTTTGACCTCCTCGACGAGGTCGTCGGGATAGCGCTCGTCGATGCTGCTATCGACCATCTCCTCGGGCGAAACCCCGAGGTCGCTCAGCATCTCGCCGCCGACGACGGTGTAGGTAAGCTCCTCGTCGTAGAGTCCGACCGCCCCGTTCGGGAAGTTCTCGACGAGCGTCCGGTACCGGCGCTCGCTCTCCTCGAGCGCCCGCTCCCGTTCCTTTCGGTCGGTGATGTCGCGGGCGACGCCGATGCGTTCGTGCCCGTCATCCGGCAACATCGCGAAGGTCGCCTCCGCCGGCACGCGGTCGCCGTCGGCCGTCCGTACCGTCGCTTCCAGGATCGGCTCGTCCCCGCGCCCCTCCGACAGCTCGCCTTCGACCGCTTTCGCCCGCTCGAACGTTTCGTCGTCGACGACCAGCGAGGCGTGCGAGTCGAGCAGCTCCTCCCGGGAGTAGCCGGTCAACTCGGCATAGGCGTCGTTGACCATCGTGAACCGGCCGTCCTCGTCGACGGTGTAGATCCCGTCGTTGACGGTTTCGACGATCGTTTCGTACTTCGTTAGCTCTCGCTCGCGCTCCTTCCGCCCGGAGATATCGCGAACGACGCCGGTCCGACCGACCGAGCCGTCCTCGAGTTCGTAGGGGCCGAACCGACCTTCGACGGGGATCGCGTCGCCGCTTGCGAGTTCGAGGTCGAACTCGATCGCGCCGTACGCCCGTTCGCCCGTGATTACGCCCTCGTTCAGTTCCTCGGCCAGCTCGTCGACGGTTTCGTCGTGAATTAGCGTCACGTGCTCGTCGAGCAGCTCATCGCGGTCGTAGCCGGTCATCTCGCAGAGCGCCTTGTTGACCACCACGAACCGACCGTCGGCGTCGAGGGTGGCGACGCCGTCCCAGATCGTCTCGATCGTTTTCTCGTACCGCTCTAACTCCCGCTCGCGCTTCTTCCGCTCGGTGACGTCGCGGAAGTAGACCGAGACGCCGGTTTCGGAGGGGTAAAGATTCGCTTCGACCCAGAAGTCGAGCGTGTCGTAATAGAGTTCGTAACTGGTCCGCCGTTGCTCGTCCAGCGCCCGCTCGAAACTCCCTCGAACGTCGTCGATCGCGGCGGCGGCCGGAAAGACCTCCCACAGGCTCCGGCCGAGCAACTCCTCTTCCGAGTGGTGCAGGAGTTCTTCGGCCCGCGCGTTGACGTGCGTGAAGCGGAACTCGTCGTCGACCGCGTAGAACGCGTCGGAGATCCGCCCGAAGACCCGATCCAGTTCGTTCTCGAGGCGGCGCTCCCGTCGTTTCCGCTCGGTGACATCCCGCACGATCCCGGTCGATCCCCGAAATTCGCCGTCGGAGACGATGAGACTGATCCGTAGCTCGCAGGTCAGGAACTCGCCGTCGGCGGTTTCGACGGCGGTCTCGAACGCGGCGCCGTCCGTCTCGCCGGTCGCGAGCCGCCGGCCGAACTCGCGTTCGATCCGATCGACGTCCGCCTCGGCGAGCACGAGCGAAACGTGCTCGCCGAGGAGCTCCTCGCGGCTGTAGCCGGCGATCTCGACGATCGTGTCGTTGACGCCGACGAAGTGGCCCGTCGAATCGAGCTGATAGATGCCGTCGTCGACCGCGTCGACGAGCGTCCGATAGCGGTCGAGCGCCTCGCTGTCGTCTCCCTCACCCCAGAACGGAACGTCGGCGGACCGTGCTCGATCGCTCATAAATCCTAGTTGCTACCGACCCGGATAAAGGCTCGCAACCCGCCTCTCGACGGTCGTGCGGGCGCTGAGTCGGGTCGACCGGCGGTGCTCTCGCGCCGCTCCGATCGGCGCCCCGGCGGATCGATCGTGGACAGAGCTATTCGTCTCCGGTGCCTGTGGACGCGTATGAGCGACACCCGTTCGGTACCGACGGTCGACGAGATCAGCGACTCCGTCTCGCTGTTCCTGCGCCGGAACTTCCCGCAGATCGAAGCGCACGGCGGCGACTTCGCCATCACCGACGTCGATCCCGACGAGCGCAGCGTCTCGATCACCTTGAGCGGCGCCTGCGACGGCTGCGGGATCAGCCCGATGACGACCCAGGCGATCCAGCGGCGCCTCCCGAGCGAGGTCGACGGGATCGATCGCGTCGACGTCTCGCTCGGCTTCGACGGCATGGCCGGCGAGGGGACGCCCCGCGGCGCGCCGGACGACGTTCCGTTCTAACGATTACCGGCGACGCGGCGGCTCGGTATTGGTCGTGACCCGGGCCGATCGCTCCGGGACGCGTATTCGGCGCCAGCCGCGCGCTCTCCCGGAGCGGTGTCGAGAACAGCGTCCGAGATACAGCAGCTAGGCCTCGTTGAACCCCTCAATCGGCGACGGGTTCCACAAGCCGCGATGAATACAGAGCGCGTATCTTACAACCGGTTCGGAACTGATTCTCCCGAGAGTCACGACGCCGGATCAGGGTGGCATCGCCCTCTGTCCGAGAGGTGGAATTACCCGTCAGCGTTAACTGTGAGGCAATTGAACAGTATCCTATGCGTGCGTCTCCGCTCTCAGCGATCGCCGTCGTCGCCCTCCTAGTCTTCGCGGGATGTGCTGGGCTTCCAGGCACGGGCGGGGACCCGTCGCCCGACGCGTCCCCCGACGAGTTCCCGAACGCGTCGGCCATCGACCAGTCGGTGTTCGATAGACACGCGACCGCGATGGCGAACACGAGTTTCACGCTCTCAACCGAGAAAACCCGGAAGGACCGCGTTTTCCACTCTTCGGAGAAGAACTTCAGGCACATGAACGACACGGGCCGGTTTCTCGCCGAGCCCAGCAATTCACAGTACCTCGTACACACCACCGGCTACTTTTCGGGGAACGGCACCATCTATTCGGACGGAAGCACGGAGTACATGCTGTCGCGGGAGAACAACTGGTCGGAGGTGAGGACACTCTCCCCCGTGTCGGCGTTCAACGAATCGAGCGACCGGTATCTCTGGCGTGGACTGTTCAGCAACGACAGCATGCACCAGCTCGATCACGCTGCGATTGACGCCACCTACGAGCGCGAAGGCGTCGAAACGTTCCAGGGCGTTCCGGTGATGCGTTACGAGGCCACTGGCGTCGACGCGCTGGCCGACTCGTGGGCGGGAGGCGAGAACGCGAGTTCGCGGTACGAGGAGTTCTCCGCGACGCTCCTGCTCGACGAAGACGGCGTCATCCGCCACTACGAGTACGAATTCGTCTGGGCCGAATCCGCGACCCGGAGGATTACGCAGTCGTACACCCTGTCCGACGTGGGGAGCACCGACGTCGAGAAACCGGACTGGGCGGCGAACGCGACGGCGGAGTCGTAACTACTCGGCTCGAGACCGATCGGGTCGCCCGGTCGATCAATCCATCCGCTGTATTCAGCGGGGACATTCTTCTCGGACGTACGACCAATTCCCTCCGTGTGTGAAATGGTGAGCGCTTGCTCCAAGTTATGGACGACACACTTGATGACGAGTTCGCGGAATCGCTTCCACCAACGGCGTGACCGTACGAACGCACCGAACTTCCGTTTGATCGTTGCGTTGACTGTCTCGTTCATGGTTCGCCGATGGTAGAGATCGCTGTCCGGGGATCGGCACTGAATCAGCCGCTCAGTCGCCCTCCGTACCGACCACGCTAGCTGCTAGAGACAGCGCGAATGCTGCCACGATGAGTCCGAATAGCAGGCCGATGAGAACGTAAATTGGGCCCATCAGCACCCACATAATAGTAATCACCAATCCGAGTAGATGCGATAAGAGGAACACCACCAATTGCGTACCATTCATCTATCGTGTCGAAGTGCTGAGCTAAGGTATATAAAATTTGGTTTCACGCGCCGCTGAACGATCGCCCCACTCGATCGGCCAGCGACTCCTGTTCCGCTCGCGCGTTGTATTCAACCAGGTATGCCAGCGCGCAGTACAACCGATCGCCAGTCCGTATCCGCGTCTTCGGTTCCGATCGGTTCGCGGGCTGTCGATCGGATCGAAACTGGACCGTTTCTCGACGGGATCGGTGGCGATCGCTACTCTGGCTCGGAAAGTGATATTACCTCCGTCAGTCCGGTTGCGCACCGACACGTTCAGCAGGAACTTCCGTTCGCGATCTCAGTTGTGGTCGGGATGATGGGCTCGATCGTGTCGATCGTATTCCAGCGCCTGCGGGTCGGTTTTAGTGTTACGCGAGAAGCGTTCTTTGGCGGGCACCGCCAAGGCGATAGCGCAAAAAGTCACAGCATCCACCTCCGCACGCGATCTCCAGTCGAAGCACCCGATGCATTCCTTTTGGCCTTTCTATCCAGATATCCCATAAGATAATTAGTATCAGATTAGAAATATGTATGTGATGACCGAAAATGCCGCCGCTGTGTTTGCGGATACAGGAAAAGTATTCTTCGGGAGTCTAATCGGTGGCGTGGCTGCAACCGGTTATCTTCAGAACGGGTCCCTCTATCTTTACGCATTTTCAATAGCTATACTACCGTTGGCTTTCCTGCTATTTTGGACTATAGAATCCCAGATAAAGCCAGAAGATTCCACATATAACCGGTGGCTTTCTAAGATCATGGGTGATTCGACTGAGGCAGTAGATCCTTCGCCTCGGCTTAATACACCATCTTCGTCAAAGCCTTCAACCCGGTATCGCTGAATGATTATGTCTACGGCCAAAGGACCAAACTGCCTGCTCTGCTGCCGCTATTTCAATTGAAACAGTGGAAATGTATGTGACGCTTTATACCCTTATTCATTATCTGAAAGCCAATCGATTCCGACTCCCACACTTTCCAAGCAGCCACCGCAACCATCAATCGAACTCGACAGATACTCACTTGTTCCGTCAAATTTGCAGTAGTTATAAGTAACGGTACATCAACAATTAGAACGGAAGCCACACCGGCGGGCATGAATGAAATGCCCCGGGTGTAGCAGCACCCGAGACGTGGCTTCCAAACCCTACCAGGGGTTCGAAGCCATGATTGCGTTCATTCTACCGGGATATAAACGTCCCGCACGATCGACGTATCGCCACACACGAGTACGATCGCCAGCGATCGCCATCGCCTACCGGAGGCGCCGATGAGCGCTGACCACTCAGACGACTCGACCGCGTACCCGCCGTGTTCGGAGTGCGGCGGGACGGTAGTGGCGGTCACGGTCCTCGGGCCGATGGTCGCGATCGCCAGCCCCTGCGGCTGCGTCGTCTCGCCCGAGCTGTTCGACGGCGCCGGTCGCGAGTCTGACACCGATCGCGAGTAAACCGCCGATCGGCGGCTCGGACTCGCCGCCGGACTCGGCGAGCACACCCGTCGCTTCTTGCAGTTCCGGTCGATCGCGACGCGGTGATCCTGTCCGCGTCGTCTCCGCCCACCAGATCGTTGGGTGGTTGAAAACAGCTTCCCGTGCGGAATCGATCGACGATCGTTGCGGCCGGGTTTCTCCCGAGTGGCGCGCTCGTGGCGGTTCTGATCGCGCTTTCCGTCCCGGAAGTACTGCTCTCCTCGCGTACCGACGTGGGGTACGGCGACGAGCCGCCCGTCGAATTCGAGCTCTATGCGTTTCACCTGGGGTGGATCGGGTATTCGCCGGACGGGGCGTCAACCGGTGCGATACGACGGTCGTGACCATCGCGATCGGATCACTCGCGATCGATATCTGCGTACTTCCCCGGCAGGAGCGTTCCCGAGGAGGCGATCGAATTCGCGACGGCTTCCACGAGCGAAATGAACTCGTGGGGATCGACCGGCTTCACGAAATACCCGTCCGCTCCCAGTTGGTAGGTTTCCTGCACGTGATTGTCGGCTCGCGAACCCGTAAGGACGACCACCGGAACCGAACGAAGCTCCTCCGTCTCGTTCATCCGTTCGAGAACGTCTCGTCCGGACTTTTTCGGTACGTTCAGATCTAACAGTACGAGATCGGGATACGCTTCGGATTCGTACCCGTTGCGCTGATAGAGGTAGTCGAGCGCCGCTTCTCCATCACTCACGACGGTTAGTGAGCGTTCGACGCTACTCTCGTCGAGCCCGGTTTTGATTAGCCGAACATCGCCGCGGTTGTCCTCCACCACCAGCACGTCCAACGGTTCATCGGGCATGGGCTCCGAACGCGTTCTTAGTTGGCCGCGGGGAGAGTGAAGTAAAACGTCGTCCCTGCTCCCGGTTCGGTATCAACCCAGATGTCTCCGCCGTGGTGGTCGACGATCTTTTGACACAGCGAGAGTCCGATACCGGTTCCCTGGCACTCGTCGTTCGAGTGCAGCCGGTTGAAAATCTCGAAGATCTGATCGACGTACTCCGGATCGATGCCGATCCCCTGATCGGCGACCGAGAAGACGCAGCGATTGCCTTGCCGCTCGGCACTGATCTCCACGTGCGGCGGCTCGTCACCGCTGTACTTGATCGCGTTCGAGAGCAGATTCGAGCAGAGTTGCTCGATTTGCTGTGCGTCACCGGTGACGGCGGGGAGCGATTCGACGCGGATCGTGGCGTCGGTTTCGTCGATCCGGACTTGTAGGTCGGTCAATACGTCGTCGACGATGTCCGTACACGAGACCGATTCGAACTCCGAATCATCCATGTCGATCCGCGAATACGCGAGCAAGCCCTCGACCATCTCCCGCATGCGATCGGCACCGTCCACGGCGAAGTCGATGTACTCTCGCGCTTCCCCGTCGAGTTCGTCCGCGTGGTTGGATTCGAGCAACTGAAGGTAGCTCGAAATCATCCGCAATGGTTCCTGTAAGTCGTGTGAGGCGACGTACGCGAACCGTTTGAGCCGCTCGTTCGATTCCTCCAGTTCCTTGATCGTTTCGTTGAGTTCAGCCCGCGCCTGGGACCGATCTACCAGCGTATTTAACATTCGCTCGACGTCTCGGGCCGATTCGTCGGGCTCGAAGAACTCCTCCGGCGGCGTGTAGTAGAAGTTGTGACAAACCGTGTCGTCGTACACGATGTGCGGATGCGTCCGGACCACGTCCACGAGCGTTTCCGGCGGGATCGCATCGCAGTCGTAGTGACAGAGGGCGATACAGTCCTCCCCTTCGAATAGTTTGTTCACCCGGCTCTCGTAGGCCATAAAGTCCTCGATCGTCGCGTGGTCGTCGAGGACGAAATTCGTGTTCGCGGTCACTCGAAGTCCCGGATATTCCGCTTTCGCCTCCTCGATGGCCTCGGCGTACACCTCGAGCATGTCGTCGGGATCGAATCGACCGGACCGGAGTAGGTTTCCTCGAGCGAGTGAAACGTCAGTTGCCCCGATTCGAGAGCGCCATCGATATCGACGTCCCCGCCGCGGAGCTCCGCGAGAATCGTAGACTTCGGGAGATCGTCGATGACGTACATGACTCGCTCGCCTCGCTTGATCCCTTGCCGAATGAACGGCGCGACCGTTGCGAACCGTTCGTTGAAGGAATTGTAGAACAGCGCGATGTGCTCGCAGGTTTTGAGTTCGTCGAGGCCGTCGAGCGGTTCGATCGTGCCGCGAAACTCCGGACTCGACTGGAGCGCCTCGAGTCCGCTTTCGACGGTCAGCGAATCAGGGCTGCTCACATCATCCCGAAATTCCTGCTGATGGCCGCGATCTGACTCATGACTCATCTTCAGGTGAAATGGGATCGACCAGTATGAAGCCTTCGCCCTCTTCTCTGAGTTCAGCGATTTGACCATTCGGCCCGGCTCGTCGATACGTTGTCGGTTAACGTATCCGCTTGCCGCAGTGTCTCGTCCGCCTGCACCGAACGACGCCGCGATCGGCAGGCGCGTGAACACAACCCGGGGCGAACGGTTCGGTACGCCCGAGGGTGAACTCACCCGTAGAACCCGTGTGGAGTCGTATGCGTCCCGGCGAAACTCCTATACTCTCGGTTAGATATGTCACTATATTGTTGGGTGGACTAAAAACAGTGTGAGTCGCGTCTTATTCGATCATTTATGCCGGAAGAGAACGGCTGCCTCCTTCATGCTAGTAGGAACCGTATTCGCCCTCGTTTCTCTCGAAAGTATCGTCTCGTCCGGCGGGGTAGTAGCACAGGGTGGTTTCGACAGCTCCCGATGGTGATCGGACTGGGGTCCGTTCTGTCGGGCGTCTCGGAAGTCACTCCGGAGACGTACCCGTGGAGAATCGCTGCGCTCAGAATCGGGGTCGCAGTGCTCTGTATCGTCGGTTTGGTTCTCGAGACAGTACTTATTCTGTTCGCCCAATCAGTGTCGGCCCCGCACCGACCGGCGCCGCGGCCGCCGAGAGGAGATCGATCGTACCGCGGGGATCCTTTCGACGCTTCGGTGATCGCCCCGGACTCCCGCCCTCGCGGTGACCCATCACATTCGTGACTGTTTCCACCCGGCGCGCGTTTTCACGACCGATGCGATCGTCGCTTACGGACGCCGGTCGGGGGATCTGCGCCGGAGCGGCGGTTTTCGCGTTCGTGCTGGACTTCCTACTGCTCCAGGTCGGCGGGACGCCGCTGCCCGTACTGGCGGGGCTGTTCGCGGTCGGTATCGGCGGGCTGCTCGTCGCCGCCGGTCCGTCGGCAGTACGGACCGTGTTCGGCGGACCGCGATCGACCGACGGGACGGCCGGCGAGACCTCCTGGTGGCTCGCCGACGTCGAACCCGCGCTCGAAGATGCCTGGAACCGGTGGTCCGATCTCGTCCTCGTGCTCGGCTTGGCCGCTCTCGGGATCGGATCGTTCGCCCTGCCCGCGGTTCCTTCGCAGGACGAGCCGCCGCTAGGATTGCTGGTAACGGGCTTTCTCGGCGTTATCGGCGGATGATCGTGCTCCCGTTCGCGTTCGAGTGAGTTGTGCCTACACGCGGGCCTGTTATCGGCTAGGCAGCCGCTCAATGCACAGATCGGCATTCATTTCTGAGTCCATCTAAGCATAATAAACAGGTGCTGATCGGTCTCGGCACAGTATCATCTGTAACCGCTGTGGGCCCTGTGATTGATATTTCAGGATGAAACACGAAAGCGGGCGACGTAGCCACCAGCCCAGCCAAATCGGCGATCATATTCGAACCCAGCATTTGCGACGCGATCACGAAGTGAGTCAAATGGAACCATGTGCGGGTCTGGGAGCGTTTCACCAACAACCACGCGACCACCAGGTTTCACCACTCGAGAGAGTTCGCGTAGTGCCGCGTCTTGATCCGGAACCTCGCCGAGCACGGTCACCAAATAAGCAGCATCGAATGAGTCATCGTCGTATGGCAGGCGTCGTGCGTCACCCTGTTGGGCGGTGATATTCGTGATCTCCCGTTCGGTTGCCCGCTGTTCAAGACGAGCAAGCATTTTTCGTTGGATGTCGATTACGTCGAGCGTTCCATCGGGAGTGACCCACTCTGCAACATCAAGGGTATAGTACCCGATTCCTGGTCCGATCTCAAGAATCTGTTCGCCGGGCTGTGGTGCGAGCGCTCGTCGAAGTCGGCGCCGCGTTACGAACGGACGCGGCAATGAGAGAGCCAATCGTGCGTGATATGGGCAGGCTGATGGATTGCGACGAGATCGAACCGTGCGGAGACCAACGATGACGATTGCGAGACCCACAGCCGCAGCGATCAGCCGCGTGACTCGACAATCCGCTGCCCGGTTTTGCTGACCCATGACCGGCTATGTAGTCGGCTCGCATTGTGGGCTTTGTGATAGTAAACTCACATGTTGGTGGAATTTTCTCGGCGACGAGATCGTCGTGGCTGAAGCCGGCTAGGTAGATTCCCCACGCAAAACCATCCGCGACAATTAGACTATTGAGGCAGATTTCGAGGAGAATCGTACAGTAGAAATTCGCTTGCCTGACTTCAGACGAGGACGGCGACGACGCCCCCGCCCACGATCGCGAGCGCGCCCAGCCCGAAACAGACGAGCGGGAACGGAACGCGATCGACGACTCGCATCAGGGCGTCGATCGTCAGGTATCCCACCAGCGCGCTCACGACCAATGCCGTCGCCGCGGCGCCGGGGCTGACCCCGGGGAGGCCGCCGGCGCCGACGACCGTGAGCGCGGCGGCCCCGAGGCTCGCGGGGATCGAGAGCAAGAACGACAGCCGAAACGCGGCGGCCGGATCGTAGCTCCGGAACAACAGCGCGCTCGTCGTGACGCCCGATCGGGAGATCCCGGGCAGGATCGCGACGCCTTGAGCGATGCCGACCAGCGCGGAGTCGAGCAGGGTCGGCTGGTTGCGAAGCTCCGCCGAGACCGACTCGGAGGCGAGCTGGACGGCGCCGGTGAGTAGCAACAGGACGCCGATCGCGGCGATGAAGACGCCGCCGGACACTCGCCCCGCGAGATCGACCGCGAACAGGTAAAGCGGGATTCCGACCAGCCCGGTCAGCAGGCACGCGACGACGACGTACGACGTGACCGCGTTCTCGCCGCGGTACGCGCTGTCCGGTCGCCACCGCGGAAGCGATCGGAGCACGGTCGCGATGTCGTCGCGGTAGTACGTCGCCGCGGAGAGCGTCGTCCCGACCTGAAAGAACAGCGCGAGTTGGAGGGCGATCTCGGGGCTGACGCCCAAGACGGTCAGGGCGAGCGCGACGTTTCCCTGGCTCGAAACCGGCAGCCACTCGACGATCCCCTGGACGACACCAGCGATGACGGCGATGATGTACTCTTTCATCGGCGACCGCTATTGATGCCACGCTCACCGTCCGAACGTATTCGTGTTTATATTGCCTCTCGGGAGCGCTATATAGTCCGATACCGTCGGAGAGCGTCCGCGCCTGCGCGCCGCCCGGCTCGCCGATCCTCGCGTCCGGAAGCGGTCACTCGTCGTCCCACGCGGGCGGCCAGATCCCGGCCGCCCGCATTCCCGGCTCGTAATCCTGCTCCCGAAGCCGCTCTCGGAGGTCGACCTCGTCGATCGGCGGCACGTCGGCCGTCGAGAGTCCCCGTACGAGCAGCGCCGTCAGTATCGCGTGTTCGCGCAGGTTCCGCGGGTCGACTTTGTCTCGCGTGTCCGCGCCGGTGTGCCCCCAGCCGCGGCCGCGCTCGCGTCCCGCCGGCGGCTCGCTGTGCAGTTGCAGCGCGGGCACGCCGGCTCGGAGGGACGGCCAGTGGTCGCTGAACGGGTGCGGGTCGGGGTCGCGACCGAGCGGCTGGCCAGCCTCGTCGGCGACGCGGTCGGCGAGGTCCGCGAGGAACTCGGAGCCGTGCGAGAGCGCTCGCAGGTTTCGGAATCGTCCGGCGCCGTCGACGTTGACCACCGCGCCAATCGAGTCGAGATCGAGGTCATCCGCGAGCGCCTCGGCGCCCATGAGCCCGAGTTCCTCGCAGCCGACGGCGGCGATCCTGACCGGGCGCGCGAGATCGTCCTCGATCGCCGCGAGGATGCGCGCGGCGCCGACGACGGTCGCGACCCCGCAGCCGTTGTCGAGCGCGGCCTCGGAGATGTCGTGGCCGTCGTAGTGGGCTACCACGAGGATTTCTCCGTCGCCGCCGGATGCGTCGGTCCCCTCGTCGGCCGCGTCAGCGTCGCCCTCGTCGCTCGCACCCGCGCTCCGGGTTCGATCGGCCCCGATCGTCCCGATCACGTTCTGGCTCGATCCCTCCCTGGTATCGGCGTCGACGCGAAGCCGCGCGCGCGCGCCGCGATCGGCGTAGTCGGTGAGCCAGTCGTAGGTCTCGGCGCTGACGCCGACGCCGGGAATCGCCGCCTCGGCGTCGAACCGCAGCGCGCCCGTCGGCGGCAGCTGTCCGGGGACGTGGTTCCCGAAGATGAACGCCTTCGCGCCGGCGGCGACGGCGTGGCCGAACTTCTCCATCCGGTGGACGAACCGCTTTTCGGGGGGCGTCGTCGTGTTCGCGACCGCGATGGCGCCCTTGACACTGGTCTCGTCGATCTCTTCCGGCGTCCCGTAGCCGACGTCGACCAGCGGCCCCTCGACGTCACCCGCCGGCGAGTAGGGCAGCGCGATCGCCTCGAACGATCTATCGACGCCTCCGGACGCTGTGCCGGCGGAATCAGCATCCACCGCAGATACGTCGCTCAGGACGGCGAACTCGGCCGTTCCCCGCTCCCAATACTGCATCGGAAACTCCTCGAAGCGGACGTTCGCGACCCCCGCGTCAACGAGAGCGTCGCGAACGAGTTCCGCCGCCTGCCGTTCGAACGGCGAGCCTCCCATCCTGTGGGGGAGTTCGGTCAGGCGCGTCAGGAGGTTCCACGGGCGGTCGTCGGTCCACGCTCGACCGAGCGCGCGCTCGATGCTGACCAGTGATCCGCGGTCGTCCATACGTCCCCATTCACGTCCCGAGCGGCAAAAGCTCCGGTGTGACCGACGATCGGCGAGGCCGTTCCGCGTCGCCATCCCGGGCGACGTGCGCCGTCCGCGGTCAGCCTACGCTTCGTCGTAGAACCGGACGTATTCGACCTCCATGCGCTGGGGGAACGTCGTCGTCTGGTCCGGGTACCCCGGCCACTCGCCGCCGACGGCGACGTTCAGGAGGATGTAGAACGGCTTGTCGAAGACCCACGTGTTGCCGGCCCCTTCGATCTCGGCGCGGGTGACGGTGTGGTACTGCTCGCCGTCGACGAACCACGTGATCTCGTCGGGATCCCAGACGATCGAGAAGTCGTGGAAGCCGTCCGCGAACGTGCCGTTCTGGAGGGTGTAGCTACCGCTGATGCCACCCTCGCCCAGATACTCGGGACCGTGGACGGTGCCGTGGACGATCGAGGGCTCGTGGCCGACGAGTTCCGTGATGTCGATCTCGCCGCTGTCCGGCCACGTACCGGTGCTGCCGAGCGACCAGATCGCGGGCCAGATCCCCTGGCCCTGGGGGAGCCGGGCCCGAACGTCGATGCGGCCGTACTGTTTGTTCACGCCGTCCATCGTCTTCATTCGGGCCGAGGTGTAGTCGTAGCTGCCGTACTCGTCGGTGACGTGTTCCTCCCGGGCTTCGATGACAAGGCGATTATTTTCGATCCACGAGTTCTCGCGCTGGTAGTACTGCGATTCTTCGTTGCCCCACCCGGGGACGCCCACGGCCTGGCCGTTTCCGAGGTCGTACGACCAGACGGAGTCGTCGATGGATCCCTGGTCGAACTCGTCGCTCCACGTCAGGGTCCAAGACCGACCGTCGAGCTCGTCGTCGCCGTCGGCGCGGAACTCGAGCCAGTCGAGGTTCCACCCGGCGGCCTCCGAGTAGACCCGGATCACGTGTTCGCCCGCGGAGAAGTCGACGCTGCCCGCGTCGACCGTCGTCCACGCGTGCCAGTCGCCGGTCGCCCCGAAGCTGACGGGTCCCGTCGCGTTCGCCCCGTCCACCTCGACGTGGAACTGACCGCCCGACTCGAGGGACGCGACGCAGGCCGTGAGGTCGTACGTTCCCGACGACTGGACGTCGACGGTGTACTCGAGCCACTCATCGGGCTGGATCCAGCCGACGTTGTATCCGCCGTCGACCGACGGCTCGATATCGACGTGGTCGTCGCGGTACGCGCCGCCGGCGTTGCCGTCCGTGGTGTCGTAGTGCGTGGCGCCCTGACCGCCGGTGTCGTAGTTTTCGGCCTGGATGCGGCCGGGAATCTCGTTCGGCGCGTAGGGGGCTGCACTCGCGGTCGAAATCGCGAATCCGGTTCCGGCGACCGCGGCCGCCGCGCCCAGGAACCCGCGCCGCTGCAGCGAGTCGGCTGGTGCTCTCGATTCGTCATCGGTTTCGCTCGCCTCTCGATCGAGTCGTGGCA
The DNA here is from genome assembly GCF_023028105.1 of Halosolutus gelatinilyticus. Classification (NCBI taxonomy): domain Archaea; kingdom Methanobacteriati; phylum Methanobacteriota; class Halobacteria; order Halobacteriales; family Natrialbaceae; genus Halosolutus; species Halosolutus gelatinilyticus. The sequence goes on along the minus strand of NZ_CP095491.1, from coordinate 997,559 downwards.
TAACCGATCTCTCCCGGCCGCTACTCTCTCAGAAACTATTAATTTCCCTCAGAGATAGTTAATGTTTATATATAACTATACATATAGAACATCTCAGAATACGCGTCTCCGGCCACCGGCCGGTCGGAAACAGCAGTCTCACAGGTTCGGGATCGCCGAGACGAACCGCGATCCGATCGGCCGTCCCTCCGCCAGCACGCGCCTTGATGGCCCGGCCAGGCGGGCAACAACTGGCCGGGCGCTCCGAACGTTCCGCCGGTACGTCGCGCTCTATCGAGGCGTTGGGCCGCTTCGGCAAGCTTTACCACGTGCATTTCTAAACAACGGCCATGAGTTCCGTTCCCGAACGCTCCGAGATCGACGACGAATACACGTGGGATCTCGAGAGCATCTACGCGAGCGACGACGACTGGGAGGAGGCCTACGAGACCGCCGCCGATCGGATCGACGATCTCGCAGCCTTCGAGGGGCAGACGACGGACGACGCCGAGACCCTCCGCTCGGTGCTCGAGTTGCGCGACGAACTCATGCGCGAGGTGTCGACGGTCGTGGCCTACGCCCGGATGCGCAGCGACGAGGATACGACGGATCAGCACTATCAGGCGCTGAGCGCGCGGGCGCAGTCGCTCGCCGCCGACGCCCACTCCGCGGCCTCGTTCATCGAACCGGAGCTCCAGGAGCTGACTCGCGAGCAGTTCGAGGCGATGCTCGAGGCGGATCCTTCCCTCGAAACGTACGACCACTACGTCGACGACGTCCTGCGGATGAAACCCCACACCCGATCGGCCGAGGTCGAGGCGCTGCTCGCCGACCTGAGCGAGGTGACGGGCGCGACGGGCGAGGTGTACAACATGCTCTCCAACGCCGACATGGCGTTCCCGACGGTGGAGGATCCCTCCGGCGAGGCCGTCGAGATCACCCAGAGTAACTTCGTCAACCTGCTCAAACGGCCCGATCGCGACTTCCGGGAGCGAGTCTACGAGGGGTACTTCGACGAGTGGGAGTCAGTCCGGAACACGGTCGCCGCGTCCTACAAGAACAGCGTCAAGGCCGACGTGAAGATGGCCCGAGCGCGCAACTACGATACTGCGCGAGAAGCCGCGCTCGACGGCCCCAACGTTCCCGTCGAGGTGTACGATACCCTCGTCGAGACGGTTCACGACAACCTCGACAAGCTTCACCGCCACGCCGAACTCAAACGGGACGCGCTCGGCGTCGAGGAGCTTCGAATGTGGGACGTGTACATGCCGCTGACCGGTGACGAGGGACCCGAAGTCGAGTACGATCGGGTGACCGAGTACGTCGTCGACTCGCTGGCCCCGCTGGGGGAGGAGTACCAGTCCCGTGTGGCTGAGGGACTCGACTCCCAGTGGGTCGACGTCTACGAGAACGAGGGGAAACAGTCCGGCGCTTACTCCGGCGGCACGTACGACACCCAACCGTTCATCCTGATGAACTATCAGGACGACATCTCCTCGATGTACACGCTGGCCCACGAACTCGGTCACTCGATGCACTCCGAGTTGTCGAGGGAGGAACAGCCCTACGTCTACTCGGGCTACGAGATCTTCGTCGCCGAGGTCGCCAGCACGGTCAACGAGGCGCTGCTGACGAACCACCTCCTCGAGACGGTCGACGATCCGGAGTTCAAGAAACACGTCTTAAACGAGTTCCTCGAACGCGTCCGCTCGACGCTCTACCGCCAGACGCTGTTCGCCGAGTTCGAGCACGAGGCTCACCGTCTCGACGAGAACGGCGAACCGCTGACTGCCGATCGGCTCGACGACCTCTACCGCGGTCTCAAGGAGGACTACTACGAATCCGCCGCCGTCGACGATCGGATCGCCCGCGAGTGGATGCGCATCCCCCACTTCTACCGGGCGTTCTACGTCTATCAGTACGCCACCGGCATCTCGGCCGCGCTCGCGATCGTCGATCGCATCGGCGACGAGGGCGAGAAAGCCGCCGAGGACTACCTCGAGTTCCTCCGGCGCGGCTCCAGGGAGTACCCGCTCGAACTCCTCCGGATCGCCGGCGTCGACGTCAGTACGTCCGAGCCGATCGACCGGGCGCTTGCGACCTACGGCGACCGACTGGAGGAGATGGCGTCCCTGACCGACTGATCGATCGCGTCCCTACCGCGCTCTCCCTGCCCGTCGAGTCGACGAGTTCATCGAGGGGATGAACCGGCTTCCCGGTTCTCCCACCGAAAAAACGATGGTAGTTGGCCCTGAATTAACGGTCAAATGAAAGACGAAATAGTCGATGCGCTGCACCAACCGGAGTACACCGGAGAGAACCGGTGCGAAGCCTGTACGGTCGTCAACCTCGTCATCGCGGGCGTTCTCGGCGCCGTCGTCGCACGAAAGTCGAAACTCTCCGGCGCGATCGCCGTCGCGGCCTCGGTCGCGCTGATCTACCTCCGGGGCTACCTCGTTCCGGGGACGCCGACGCTAACCAAGCGGTATCTGCCGCCGGAGGTGCTGCGCTGGTTCGGCAAGGAACCATCTGAACCCGAGATCCGATCCGGTCTCGGAGCGATCGACTCGCCCGCCGCCGAACCGTCCCCGATCGACGGCGGGTCGGGCGCCGGTCGCCGGCCGGCCGCCGAAGACGATCGCGAACTGGCGTTCGACGAGGGCGGTCGCGAGAGCGGTGCCGACGAAGCCCGCGCCGAGACTGCGGCGGTCCAGATTTCGGACCCCGAGACGTACTTCCTCGATCACGACGTCGTCGAACCCTGCGACGACGTCGACGACCTCTGTCTCACCGAGGCGTTCGAGACGGTCTGGGCCGACGAGATCGACGCCGGCGACGCCGACGCGATCGACGCCGGCGACGCCGCGAGCGCGTTCGGCTTCGACGACTTCGAGGCCGCCGACGGCGAGGACGGCACCGAACCGGACTCGATCGACGACGCCTTCGAGATCGAGCGGTACGACGACGCCCGGGTGCTGAAACGGGACGGCATGGTCGTCGGCAAGTGGCCCTCGCAGGCCGCGCTCGTCGCCGACGTGACCGCCGCCCGAGCCCTCGAAGATCGCGACGACGACTGGGAGTCGTACGGCTCCGAGACGAAGGGGCAACTCCTGAACAGCCTCCGCCTGTTCCTCGAGACGTGCCCGACCTCCGGCGGCGAGGTCGTCATGAGCGAGGAGACGGTCGAATCCTGCTGTCAGTCGCACGACGTCGTCGCCGTCACGTGCGAGGACACGGGCGAGCGACTCTTCGAACACCGCGTCGACGCGATCGAGCAGTAACGTCCAGGTGGACGGCGCGTGGATAGTCGGAACCGGTCGCAATACCGCCGGAGAGCGGTCGAGCAGGCACCGTACCGGCGGCTGGTCTCGCGGATAGTTCTCGGATTTCCTCAGGAGGGAACCCGACCGTCGCCGCTATCGAACGGACGGCTACGAACCATCCGAGAACGGCCAGCAGAAACGTGGCGATTACTACCGCACCGAACGAGGCGGTCAAATCGGCGTCCGGAAGCCGGTCGCTCCAGCGGTAATCGACGAGGACGACTGCGGTAACAGGACACCGACGCCGATCACGAGAGGACGATGGTGGCGACTGCCCCCAGACCCACGCATCCGATCGCGGCGAGCGCGACGACGAGCAGCCGCGTTTTCGAGGGCTCGGCGTCGAGATCGAGGTGCGGCCCGTCGACCAGCGCCTGGTAGCTGAAAAAGAGCAGACTCGACGCGCCGAGAAGCGTCGCGACGCCCAGTCCCGGCGTCGAGTCGATCGTCGGGAGCGTCGTGACGACCAGTCCGATCGCGAGCAGCCCCGTCCCGACGGCGTACAGGTGACGCCAGCGCACCGTTCGACCGGCGATCCGGTACTCGTCGCGGGCGTACGAGGCGACGTCCGCCGCCCCTGCACCGGCGAGGAGAACCGCGCCGCTGATCGTCGACGGCCGAAGGCCATCGATCCCCGCAAACGCGACGAACCCGAAGACGGAGGCGAGAAGGCCGATTCCGAGGATCAGAGTAGCGCGGCGCTGAAACCGAGTCATATTTGTCATGTGTGCCGACGTACTATAATGATTTTCGAAATACACGAACTGGACGGAACCGCGGTTTACGCCGCCGAGGGACGGGTTTCGTCCCCCGCTGGTCGGCCGCTTCCGGTCGACCGATCGCCCGACCGATCGCGGAAAACCAACCGGGACCCAAAGGCACATTTATCGTCGGGGACTTATCCGTGCACGTCAGGATGTCTCGAAGCCCGTCTATCCCCGATCGACCACACCGTGATATCGATCCCGATCTTCCGGACGACGAGCGGCTCGAGGCGCTCCGGGGCCACTACGAGGATCTCGTCGAGATCAACGAGCAGCTGTCCGACCAACTCGACGACGCCACCGAACGCCGAAATCGCCTCCGCGAGCGAGTCGACCGCGTCGAACGCGAAAACGAGACGCTCAAAAGCTCGTCGCTGTACCTCGCGACCGTCGAGGACGTGATGGACGATGACGAGGTCATCGTCAAACAGCACGGCAACAACCAGGAAGTGCTCACCGACGTCTCCCCGCGCATCGTCGAGCGCGTCGACCCCGGCGATCGCGTCGCGGTCAACGATTCGTTCGCGATCCAGTCAGTGCTCTCCACCGAGACCGACGCGCGCGCACAGTCGATGGAGATCACCGAACGGCCCGACGTGAGCTACGAGGACATCGGCGGCATCGACGACCAGGTCCGCGAGGTGCGGGAAGCCGTCGAACAGCCGCTGTCCGAGCCGGAGATGTTCGAGGAGGTCGGCATCGACCCGCCGAGCGGCGTCCTGCTGTACGGCCCGCCGGGGACGGGCAAGACGATGCTCGCGAAGGCCGTCGCCAACCAGACCGACGCCACCTTCATCAAGATGGCCGGCTCCGAACTCGTCCGGAAGTTCATCGGCGAGGGCTCGCGCCTCGTCCGCGATCTCTTCGAGATGGCCCGCGGGCGCGAACCCGCCATCATCTTTATCGACGAGATCGACGCGATCGCGACCACCCGCACCGAATCCAAAACGTCGGGCGACGCAGAGGTTCAGCGGACGATGATGCAACTGCTCTCCGAGATGGACGGCTTCGAGGCCCGGGGCGAGATCCGCATCATCGCCGCGACCAACCGCTTCGACATGCTCGATCGCGCCATCCTCCGACCGGGCCGCTTCGATCGCCTCATCGAGGTGCCCGAACCCGACCGCGACGGCCGCGAGCAGATCCTTCAGATCCACACTCGAAACATGAGCGTCGACGACGACGTCGACTTCGACTCCCTCGCCGACGAAACCGAGGGCTACTCGGGCGCCGACATCGAGAGCCTCGCGACCGAGGCCGGCATGTTCGCCATCCGGAACGATCGAGACGAGGTCACCCACCACGACTTCGTCGATGCAGTGGAGAAACTCGAGGACGACGATTCGAGCGACGTGGTCTCCTCGGCGGGCTACTTCTATCAGTAAGCCAGTTTCCGTTTTCGGTTGTCGATCGCCGGTTCGTCGTCAGAGACCGGGACGACCGGAACCGCGCTCACGATCCGCTCCACGGCGGAATAATTAACCCATTGCAGAGTCGAATGATACCATCGAGTATGCCTCTCGCCTTCGCGTACCGACGAATCGAGGACTGGTTCGACGATCGCCCGTTCGCGCACGTTCTCGCAGTCGCGGCCGCCGTTGGGATGAGCTGGGCGTGTAGCTCGGCGGTAATCGGTGACGAGCCCTTCTCGGCGGCGGCGAAGTACGGTCTCGTCGCCGGGATATCCGGGTTCGTGGCTGCAGGTATCGTCGTGCTCGCCCGCCGATAGTGCGTGTCGCGCTGATTCGCGATCGGTTGCAGACGAATGACCGCGATCGACCGCCCGACTCGGTATCGATGGTCATCGCGTGAACATCGATCTCGTCCAGCCGATGTTTTCGGCGCACGTCGATCGTACGGATCGGCCCCACCGTCCGAAGACGACCGGTAAAATCGCAACCCCTTACGCCCTCCGTCCCCGAAGGCGAGTATGAGCACGATTCGAGTCGTCTGGGGGTCCGCGTCAGCGCCCACGGCGATGGCCTCCTACGACGCGGCCCTCGCCGAAGCCGGCGTCGAGAACTACAACCTCGTCTCCGTCTCTTCCGTGATCCCCGCCGACGTGAACGTCGAAGCCGTTGGCACCGCGCCCGACCTCGGGCCCGCCGGCGAGCGCCTGACGGTCGTCGAGGCCCGCGCCACGACCGCCGAACCCGGCCGCGTCAGCGCGGCGCTGGCCTGGTCGCAGTCGATCGACGGCGGTCCCGGACTGTTCTACGAGACGTCCGGCGAGGTGGACGGCACGGACGTCGAACGCCGCGTTCGCGAGGGACTGGACGCGGGACAGGACCTCAGGGACTGGCGGTTCGACGAGCCGAACGTCGTCGCCGAGAGCGCGCAAGCCGAGTCCGGGACGCACACGACGGCGCTCGTCCTCGCGGTGTACGGCGAGAGCGAACCGCTGCTCTAGCGTCGCCGCCGGTCGATTGCACGCCGATATGCCGATTGGCCCGGTCTTCCCGGTCGGAGATGCGAGCGTTCGGCGCGTTCCCGACCCGTTCCTCCCACGATCGACTCGGAGATTGTGCGATTCTTCTGAACCGAACCCTTTTGATCCGCGGGCGCTTTGGTAGCGGCACACACTTCTCATGAACGGAAATACGCCGTACGCAGGGTTGCCGGGAGAGACGGGCGCTGGGCAGCGTGCCACGGCGGACATTCCGAATATCTCGAGCGCCCAGAAACGGGTGCTCAACCGCGACGTCTCGCGGATCGCCGCCCGCACCCGCGAGTTTCTCCCGGACGAGTACGTCGTCGACGCGGACGTCTCCCGCGGCATCTCAGGCCCCGAGGTCACCGTCGCCGTCCGTCCGCCGATCGGCCACCCCGTCAGCGCCGGGTTTACGCCCGAACTCGAAGACGCGCCGGAGGAGGTCATCTCCGCGGACGAGCGAGACGAAGTCGCCCGCGGACTGGCCGCGAGCGCCGCGTTTCAGGTGAAACAGGCGATCAACGACAACGTGACGCCGACCGGAAAGTAGCGAGGTCGGATCTCGGCGTTCGAGCGGATCGAGTCTCGGAACTGATTTATTTCAGGAAAGTGGTGGTTGTCGTATGTCGACCAGCCAGATCAGCGACCGTTTCTCCACCCACCATGTGATCGCCCTCCTCGTCGTCCTGCTCGCGAGTTTCGCCTACTCCGTCCTACTGGCGCGAATTCTCCTGTGGGTGTGGGCGGTCGTCACGGTGTTCTCGATCATGCTCTCGCTGTTCGTCGTGTATCTCTTCTACCGATTAGTGCTCGCCGTTGAGCGGATGTCGTATCGGCTCTGAGTTCGGTGATCGCGGTCGGCGATCGCGACAGACAGGAGATCGGATCGGCCGGCTCAGTACAGCAGTTGTTCGAGCTGGTGCTGGCGCCGATCGAGGTCCATCGCCGGATCGACGGTTGGATCCGCACGGAGGCGATCGATCGCCAGCAGCGGATCGACGCCCTCGCGTTCGACTGCCTCGAGCAGCGACTCGATCGCGGTCCGGTTCGTGGCGAGCGACGAACACAGGTGGATCGCGAGCGCGAGCGGAATCGCCTGCCCCGTCCGAGTTGGGAAGGCGTCGCTGATGCGCGAAAAGTCGGGTTCGTCGGGGGCGTCGAGGTCGCGTCCGCCGCCCCTGGCGCGATCGACGGTGAGACAGCGCGGACAAATCGCGACCCTATCGGCGCGGTCTGGCGCATACTCGCGGTACTCGTCGGGGACAGCAGTTACGATCGGTGAGTCGGCGCCGCACTCGGAACAGGCCATCGGCTATCGGAATGCGATCGTCGTCAGTCGCCGCCCGGAACGCCACCCGCTGTCGACTGCTCCATCCCCCCTTCGTCCGGGGTCTCGTTCTCGGCGTCCGCCTCGTCGGCTTCCGCCTCCGCTTCCCGCTCGAGGCGTTCTTCCTTCTCCTCCTGTTCTTTCTTGTCCTTGATCTTCTTCAGCCGGAACGTCTCCTCGCGCTCCTGTTCTTCGAGTTTCTGCTCGATGTACTCCTGGCTCTCGTAGAGGTCGGGCAGCAGTTTGAACTCCAGGGCGTTAACGCGGCGCTTGGTGGTCTCGATCTCGCGGAGCATTTTTTTCATCGCCGTCTCGACTTCGGCGGCGAGGATGATGCTTTCGAGGAGGTCTTCGTACGCTTCCGCGGCTTCGTCGATTCGCGCGGAGGTGCCCATGATCCCGTAGCCGCGCTGGTCTAAGCTCTTGGAGACGCGCGAGGACTCGATCTGCGGGACGACGACGCCCATGATGTTCTTCGACTCGGTGGTGATCTCGGGGTGTTCTTGCAGCGCCGCCGCGGCCCCGCGAACCGCGACGTCGCCCTCCATGGCCCGGGCCATATTGATCTTCTTCTGGGCCTCCTCGTAGTCGTCGGCGAGGTCTCCGCGGACGTCCTGGGCCTTGTCCAGGATGTCCATGAACTCCATGATCAGCCCGTCCCGCTTCTTCTCTAAGGTCCCGTGCCCGCGCTCGGAGAGTTCGATGCGATCCTCGATCTCCATCAAATTCTTGCGGGTGGGTTTGACGTCCTTGGCCATCTTGTGGGACGCTTGCGCTCCCAGCCGGATAACTGTTTACAGTTTTGCCGGCCGTCCGGGGCGCGAACGGCGCTGTGTGCCGATTCAACCAAAGAAGAGATCGACCATGTCCCCCTTCGACTGCCCGCGGTAGAGTTCGGAGTAGCCGCAGTTCGTGCAACTGATCACCATGAACCGACGGTTCTGGATGTCGAACAGCTTCGACAGCCCCGTTCCGGTCGTCGAAATCTCATCGATCTCGGTTTCGGTGTGGTCGCACTTCGGGCAGCCGCGATCGTCGTCTTTCATATCTCTCCCTTCGTGTCACGCGATAAATTCTTTGTGCACTCGGACCGATGTATCGCCCACTGATGGCCGAAGCACTCGTCTTCCTGTTCCTCCTGTTCGCCGTCGGGATCCCGCTCGTGTTGTGGCTGGCGATCGAGAACGAAACGTCGGACCCGACCGTCGTCGATCGATCGGAGGCCGAGCGGATCGCGACGGAACGCGGCGGCCGGAGCGCCTCGCGTCGGCCCGGCGGTTCGACCCTCGACGAAACCGGTCGCGACGACCGCTCCGAGCGAACGAGAGGCGACGATCGGCCGCCGGAAACCGGATGGGATCGACGAAGGGAGTGGGGAGACCGGAGCGAAGAACGCGATCGACGGGACGACGAGTGGGGCGATCGCGATCGTCGTTAGCCGTCGACGTCGACGGCGTCTCGTACTCCTCGGCCGTGATCGTGTACCGGTGTTCGCCGACCACGTTGTCGTCCGTCGCCGACAAGTTCCGAAAGCGACCGTCGTACCGCCCGCCGTACTCGTCGACGTACCGTTCGACCGCTCGTCGGGAGTTCTCGTTGTCGTCCCGGTGGGCGATCTCGACGAGTTCGAGGGCCAGCCGATCGAACGCGAGTTTGACCAGCGCGCCCGCTCGCCCGAGTAGCCCCGGCCCCAGAATTTCAGGCGCAACCAGATGCCGAGCGATCCGGTCCGCCGTTCCCGGTCGACCTCGAGTTTCGTGTAGCCGGCGAGTTCTCCGGCTCCCAACTCGGGGTTCCGCGGCCGGATGAGATAGCGTGCAGCGGCGCCCTCCTCCCACTCCCGTTCGGCTCGATCGAGCAGATCGGCGGTCTCCTTCGGCGTCTCGTGGGGTCCCCACGGAAGGTGCTCGGCGATCGTCTCCATCTCGTCGCCCGATCGAATGCGGTAGAGTCCGTCGAGATCGACGCGCTCGCGACAGACCCGTTCGAGCAGGAGTCGATCGGTCACGAGGGTTTCGGGAAAGCGTTCGGCCACGAATCTGTCGGCGGACGGTCAGAATATAGCTGTGTCCAATCCGATTCGGCGGCGAAAACCAGGTTGTGCGTGTACCGGGCACAGAGTGCTGGATACATGCCGCTTTTCGGACGAATTGGGCGTTATACCGAAAGCGGAAAATCCGAAGGAGCGACCCCGATCAGTCGGCCTGGACGGCTTCGACTTCCTCTTCGCGGTAGTGTTCGGCGATCAGGTCCTCGCCGATGCGGTTGAGTTCCTCTTCGGGCAGCATCGAAAGGAGGTCCCAGCCGATTTCGAGGGTTTCCTCGATCGTGCGGTTCGTGTCGAAGCCCTGGTCGACGAACTCGCTCTCGAAGCGGTCGGCGAAGTCCAGGTACTTGTTGTCGCGCTCGGAGAGCGCCTCGCGGCCGACGATGTTCACGAGGTCGCGGAGGTCTTTCCCCTCCGCGTACGCGGCGAACAGCTGGTCGGCGACGTCGCCGTGGTCGCCGCGGGTCAGACCCTCGCCGATCCCGTCGTCCATCAGCCGCGAGAGGCTGGGCGAGACGTTGATCGGCGGCTCGAAGCCCTGCGAGTTGAGCGAGCGGTCCATCACGATCTGCCCCTCCGTGATGTAGCCGGTCAGGTCGGGGATCGGGTGCGTGTCGTCGTCGCCGGGCATCGAGAGGATCGGAATCTGGGTGACCGATCCCTCGCGGCCGTCGATCCGGCCCGCGCGCTCGTAGAGCTGGGCCAAGTCGGTGTACATGTACCCGGGGTAGCCGCGGCGACCCGGCACCTCCTCGCGCGCCGCACCGATCTCGCGCAGCGCTTCACAGTAGTTCGTGATGTCCGTAAGGATGACGAGGACGTGGTAGTCCTTCTCGAAGGCGAGGTACTCGGCCGTGGTGAGCGCGAGTCGCGGTGTGACCGTCCGCTCGACGGCGGGGTCGTCCGCGAGGTTCATGAAGACGACGGAGCGCTCGAGCGCGCCCGTGCGCTCGAAGTCCTGCATGAACTCGTTGGCCTCCTCCTGGGTGATCCCCATCGCGCCGAAGATGACCGCGAACTCCGAGCCCTCCTCGTCGTTGCCTTCCTCCTCTTCCGGCACTGTCGCCTGGCGGGCGATCTGCAGCGCCAGTTCGTTGTGTGGAAGTCCCGATCCAGAGAAGATCGGCAGCTTCTGGCCGCGAACCAGCGTGTTCATGCCGTCGATCGCCGACACGCCGGTCTGGATGAACTCTTCGGGGTACTCCCGGGAGTAGGGGTTGATCGCCTCGCCGACGATGTCGATGCGATCCTCGGGAACGATCTCCGGGCCGCCGTCGATCGGGTTCCCGGAACCGTCGAGGACCCGTCCGAGCAGATCCTCGGTGACGGGCATCTTCATCGTCTCGCCCAGGAAGCGAACGGACGCGTTGCGGTCGATGCCGCCGGTCCCTTCGAAGACCTGGATCGAGACGAGCCCTTCGCTCGATTCAAGCACCTGTCCGCGCAGGGTTCTGCCGTCCGGCGTTTCGATCTCGACGATCTCGTCGTAGCCAACGGGTTCGTCGACCTCGGCGAACACCAGCGGACCGCTGACTTCCGTGATTGTCTGGTACTCTTTCATTGTTAGTACAGCGCTCTGATCTGGTCTTTGAGGTCCGATTCGAGTTCGTCGATGAACTCGTGGTAGTCCTCGGCGGTACCCATCCGGTTGAGCCGCGGCGCGGCGTCGACGTCCGCGATCTCCTCGACCGGGACGCCGGCCTCGAGCGCCTCGAACGCCTCGTCGTTGAACGTCCGGATCGCGCCGAGCATCCGGTAGGTCTTCTCGGGTTCGCAGTAGGTGTCGACGTCGTGGAACGCGTTCTGCTGGAGCCACGCCTCGCGCAGGTAGCGCGCGACTTCGAGCGTGAGCTGCTGGTCCTCCGGCAGCGCGTCCTTGCCGACGAGCTGAACGATCTCCTGGAGTTCGTCCTCCTCGTCTAACACGTCGACCGCCCACTGGCGAACCTCGGGCCAGTCTTCCGCGACGTTCTCGCGGAACCACGGGTCGAGCTGCTGGCGGTACAGCGAGTACGACTCGTTCCAGTTAATCGACGGGAAGTGCCGACGCTCGGCGAGGTCGGCGTCCAGCGCCCAGAACGTCTTGACGATGCGCAGCGTGTTCTGGGTGACCGGCTCGGAGAAGTCGCCGCCCGGCGGCGAGACCGCGCCGATGACCGAGATCGATCCCTGGTCGCCGTTGATCAGCTGGAACAGACCGGCGCGCTCGTAGAATTCGGAGAGCGCGGCCGCCAGATACGCGGGATACCCTTCTTCGCCGGGCATCTCCTCGAGGCGGCTCGAGATCTCGCGCATGGCCTCCGCCCACCGTGAGGTGGAGTCGGCCATCAGTGCGACGTCGTAACCCATGTCGCGGTAGTACTCCGCGATCGTGATGCCCGTGTAAATGCAGGACTCGCGGGCGGCGACGGGCATGTTGGACGTGTTCGCGATGAGGCACGTCCGGGACATGAGCGGCTTCCCGGTCTTGGGGTCTTCCAGTTCCGGGAAGTCCTCGATGACCTCGGTCATCTCGTTGCCGCGCTCGCCGCAGCCGACGTAGACGACGATGTCCGCGTCGGCCCACTTCGCGAGCTGGTGCTGGGTGACCGTCTTCCCCGAGCCGAACGGGCCGGGGATCGCCGCGGTACCGCCCTTGGCGATCGGGAAGAGGCCGTCGAGGATCCGCTGGCCCGACACCAGGGGGATCGTTGGCGTCTCCTTCTCGGCCGCGGGACGGGCCTGGCGAACGGGCCATTCCTGGTACATCGTGATCTCCTCGCCGGAGTCGAGTTCGGTGACGACCTCCTCGACCGTGAACTCGCCTTCCTCGATCGACGTGATCTCGCCGCCCTCGTAGTCCGGCGGCACCATCACCTTGTGGGTGATGCTCTCGGTCTCTGGGACCTCGCCGATGACGTCGCCGGGTTCGACGGCGTCGCCCTCAGACGCGGTCGGGGTGAACTCCCACTCCTTCTCGAGGTCGATGCCCGGCGCGTCGACCCCGCGGTCTAAGAACGCGGACCCCATCTTCTCCTCGAGCTCGTCCAGCGGGCGCTGCACGCCGTCGTAGATGGAGTTCAGCATCCCGGGGCCGAGGTCGACGGAGAGGGGTTCGCCCGTGTTCTCGACGGGCTCGCCCGGGCCGACTCCGGAGGTCTCTTCGTACACCTGAATCGTGGTCAGGTTCCCTTCGATCTCGATGACCTCGCCCATCAGCCCTTCGTCGCCGACGTAGACGACGTCGTTCATCCGGGCGTCGAGGTCCGCGGCGGTCACGACGGGACCGCTCACGCTCTGAATTACACCGTCTCGATCGACGGTTTCGGTTTCTTCTGCCTGGCTCATAGTATCACTCGCTTTCCTCGTCCATCAGGTCGATACCGATCGCACGTTTGATCTGCTCGCGCAGGCCGCCGCCACCGGTGCCGCTGCCGATGGTGACGACGACTGGCTCGACGCTCGTCTCGACGGTCTGGCGCACGTTCCGCGACAGGTAGTCGAGGTCATCGTCGTGCATGATGACGATGCCGACGCCCTCGTCATCGAGCACCTCGGTGACGGCGTCGTCGAGTTCCGCGTCCTTGTCGGCGTCCCCGACGTTCTCGAACCGGCGCACGCCCGCGAGGCGGAAGCCGGTCGTGAACTCCGGACTGCCGACGACTGCGATTTCCTGGCTCATAGGATCACCAGTTCGTCTTCGATTTCGCTCTCCGAGAGCCCGACCTCCCGCCCGCGCGCGATCGCTCGGATGTTCTCGACCTCGCGTTCCTTCGCGAGGATGTACGAGAGCACGGCCGAGACGGAGACCGGGTAGATGTTCGCGAGCCGATCCGAGTACCGAAGCAACGCGGCGTCTAGTGCGTGCTCGAACTGGATAAGGCTGTCAGCTTCGCGGAGGCGATCCAGCGCGCCCGAGAGACGGTCGCCGTAGCGCTTGCTCTCGGCGATGTGGTCGACGAGCTCGTCGTAGTTGTTGACGAGCCGGCTCAGATCCTGCCTGTCGAACAGGACGCCACCCTCGATGTAGTAGGCCGCCGGATCGAGGTCGGCGCCGCTTCGCGCGAGTCGCAGTGCGTTCCGGGCGTTCCGGAAGTCGATCTCCGCCTGCAGGAACTCGATGAAGCGCGCTTCGGGTCCCTCCTGGGGCTCCGCGGCCGGCCCGCTGCTGACGTCCGCGAGCAGCCGTTCGTAGAACTCCCGGTCGAGGGCGTTCTCGAGCGGGACGAGCGCACCCGTTTCCTCGAACTCCTCGAACGCCTCGGTGAGCGGATCGTAGTACATCGTCCGGCCGAGCATGTCGATCGCGTCCTCGATCGTGTCGGCTTCGAGCAGCCGATCGATCGTCCGGTCGTCGAGTTCGCCGGCGCGGATGAGGTCGGTTCGGACGTCCTCGGGATCGGTGTCGGTGTAGATCCCGCGGAAGGCCGTCTTGATGTTCCAGACGTCGAACTTCCGGAGGTAGCGGGCGATGAGGTCGTACAGCCGCCCTTCCGACCAGTCGAGTAAGTCCTGGAAGTGCTTCGCGAGGTTTCGGTTCAGCGCGTGCTCGATCAGGTCGACGCCGGAAAAGCGCGCGCCGAGCGCGTTGATCTCCCGCTCGTACTCCGTCTCCTCCATGAACCGCGCGATCTCGCTCGGCCCCATCCGGACTAGCTTCCGATAGTCTTCGTCGGCGAACAACGAGGCTCGGCGCGATCGGACGCGACCGTTGACGTATTCGGGGTTCGAGGCGCCGAGTGACCCGCCCTCCGGATTTGAGCCACTGTAACTCATTGGTCGAAGAGTCGGTTACTGATCTCCCGGAGGTTGTCTTCCCACACGTCCTCGAGGACGGAGTCAAACGTGTTATTGACCCGGACCCGGGACTGCTCGCTCTCGACGACGACGCCGCCGAGACAGTCGTATTCGCCGGCGTACTCGTAGCCGTTGTAGTCGGCGAGGATCGACTCGAGCAGTTCCTCGTCGCCGGTGCGACCGTAGACGCTGACGTCGTCGCCGGCGTCGAACTCGTCGCTCGCGGCGTCGAGGAGGTCGCGGGTGAGGTCCTCGCGGGTATCTCCGCCGAGGGCCGCGAGTTCGTCCTCGACCTGCTCGCGGACATCGCCGAGGACGTCGCGGCGGGCCTCCAGGCGCTTCTGTTTCGCCTCCAGCTTGGCGCTGGAGAGGCGCTGTTCGCGCAGCTGCTCGATCTCGCGTTCAGCCTCCTGCTCGGCCTCCGCGACGATCTCCTCGGCGTCCTCCTCGGCCGCCGAGACGATCTCTTCGGCGCGCGTTTCGCCCTCGGCGCGGATGTCCTCCGCACGCGCGTGGGCCTCGTCTCGAATGTCTTCTACGACTGTATCCAAACTCATTGGTGAGAGAAGGGGGTGGTTATCCGACGATGAAGACGACGACCAGGGCGAGGATCACGAGCGTCTCCGGAAGGACGGTCATGATCAGGCCCGGGACGAACATGTCGTCGTCTTCGGCGATCGCGCCGACCGCGGCTGCGCCGATACCGCGTTCCGCGTAGCCCGATGCGAGGGCGGCGAGGCCGACCGCAATCGCCGCCGCGCCAGGGTCGTTGAGCGCCGGTCCGCCCGATCCTCCCGATTCTCCTGCTTGCAGTGCAAATTCCGCCAGTTCTGGTGCGAATTCAAGTACCATTGTTATTTAGTCCTCTGAGTGATTTCGATCGTGTCCGAACGGTTCGTAGTTCTCTCCACCGCCTTCATAAAACTTCCCAAAGAACTCGACGTATTCGAGACGCACAGCCTGTAAGCCGGCGCTTGTCACGCCAAGCACTAGCACCAAGAGGTGCCCGACGATGAGGATGACGATGCCGCCCAACAGGGCCGCGGTACCCGAATGCATGAGCCCGTCGAAGACGACGGTGGCTTCGCCGCCGTAGTGTTCGGCGACGTAGCTCGGCTCGTGGTTCCGGAGGAAGTGGAACTCGCCGTGGGGGTCCTCGTACGCTCCGAAGAACAGCAGGTTGACCACGAAGGCCATCCCGGCCTTCGCGAGCAACACCGCCGCCATCCGGGTGTACGAGAAGACGTTGACGACGACGTCGAGCGCCTCGACGACCTCCACGGCGTCCCCGATCGCGAGCAACACGAGCCCGACCAGTGCGACCAGCAGCGGGAGCGTGAACAGCGATCCACCGAGTAGCGGGATCACGTCGGGGAACGTGAACAGCCCCATCTCGGGGAACCCGTTGAATCCGATCGGGAACGGCCCGTCGGATCCGAAGGTCCTGAAGAGGAACTCCGGCTTCTGGCCCTTGGCGTGTTCCGAGAAGATCCAGATCCAGATCCCGTTTAACATCAGGATCCACGAGCCGCTGTGCGTGATGGCGTCTTTGACACCGTGGCTCAGGTTCTCGTAGAAGTCCACGATGTACCCGATGTTGAGGTGGACGATCCCGGCCAACACGCTGATGACCATCCAGCCGAGCGCGAAGTCGCCGGCCGCCGGCTCCAGCCCCTTGTTGAGCGGGAGCAGGTCGACGTGGAACAGGTCGTGCCACAGCACTTCGCCGAGCACGTGCAACCCGAAGATCTCGCCGTAGATCATCCCGAACAGGACCGTGAACGCGCCGGCCCAGATGGCCACGCCGCCGAGGCTGGCGATCCCTTCGCTGTCGAATCGAGAAGCCATGTAGTAACCGACGGCCATGTACATGATCCCGTACCCGACGTCGCCGATCATGAAGCCGAAGAACGCCGGAAACGTCAGGAACAGGAAGATCGTCGGATCCAGTTCGCTGTACTTCGGTCGGCTGACGGCCTTGACCAGCAGTTCGAACGGCTTCATCGACCCGGGGTTGTCCTGGACCGTGGGCGGCTCGTCGCCCATCGTCACCACGGACCCGCCGTCCGTGACGGCTTTCTCCGGCTCCTCGTCGGCTTCAGCGGCGCTCTCGTCCTCTTCGGCCGCCGACGGGGCGCCCTTCTGGATATCCTCGGTGTGGCTGTGTACGCCGTGGCGATCGTAGTCCGCCCGCTCCAGTTCTTCGATCTCGACGCTGTCACCGACGGCGTCGTTCAGCGACGAGACGAGCGCGTCGTAGTCGTCGGACGGAATCCAACCCTCGGCGATGAACGCCCGGTTCGTCGTCGCGAACTGCAGCGGCGCTTCCGCGCGCTGGACCTCGATCGTCAGTTCCTCCTCGACTCGCAGGAGGAACGATCCCTCCGTGCCCTTGATCTGTTCGAGTTCCGCGTCGATCTCGTCGAGCGACGACTCGAGCTCGCGCTTTCGCGACTCGAGTTCGTCCACGTACGCTTTCGGGCTCTTCTCGGTGTCGGGAACCTGGTGACGCGTGAACTCGACGCCGACGAGCGCATCGTCGATGACGCCCGCTTCGGCGCTCTCGGCGGGCGCGGCCACGATCGCCACGACGTCGCCCCCGGTAAAGGTCTCGAAGGCGCGGATGTCGTCCGACGCTTCGAGGGCGTCTTCGACCGCTCCGAGCGGCCCCTCGCCGACGAGCACTTCGACCGAGTCGTACCCCGACAGCAGGTCGAGATCGATCCCGAGCTCCGCGAACGGGGCGACGCGATCGATCCGCTCTCGGACCTGGCGCAGCTGTTCGCGGATCGCGCTTCGGTCGTCGTCGAGCTCGTTGACGCGCGTCCGGATCTCCTCGAGTCGCTCCTCCCAGTCGTCGCCGATCGTTCCCGGCGCCGTGTCGTCTTCGGAGAGATCGAGCGTACTCTCGAGCGCCCGGACGGTCACCAGCTTCTCGGAGGCGTTCTCGGCGCCCTCGATCGGGTTGCCGTTGTCGAACCCCTCCCAGGTGCCGTCGTAGTCGGACAGGTGCACCAGGTTCAGGTCGTGGATCGTCTCGATGACCGCGGGCATCACGCCCTTGGAGCCGGTCACCGAGACCTTGCTCATTCGTTCAGGTCTGAGCATGGACGTCCTCCTGGAACAGTTCGACGACGTACTCCGTCACCTCGTCGACCCGGTCTTGGGCGCGCTCGGCGAGCGCCTCGCGCTCCTGTTCGCCCTGCTCGAGGACGCGTTCACACTCCTCGTCGATCTCCTCGCGCGCCTCCTCGAGGCGGCGTTCCGTGAGATCTCGGGCCTCCTGTTCCGCTTCCGTGCGAATTTCCTCGGCGCGTTTCCGGGCCTCGGCGATTCGCTCGTCGCGGTCGTTCTCCGCCAATGCGACGATCTCGTCGGCCTCCTCTTCCACCGACTGTAGTCGTTCAAGAACCTCTGGCCTCGGCATACTCTAAGCAGTCGAAGTTTGCTAGAGCGCGTATATGGTAGTTGCGAAAGTGTCTCGGCGATCGACGCTCCAGAAGACGGTATTCGCCGATTACCCGCCGTCGGTGCGCCGCCGATAACAGCAGACATATCCCGGTTCAGTCGAAACTCACGTCCAATGGGAATTCTGGAGCACAAGGCTCGGGCCCGACTGTTCTACAAGTACCTCTCGAAGGTCTACGACCAGGTCAACCCCTTCATCTGGACCGAGGAGATGCGCGCCGACGCGCTCGCCCTGCTCGACCTCGAGACGGACATGACGGTGCTCGACGTCGGCTGTGGTACCGGGTTCGCGACCGAGGGACTGCTCGAACGCGTCGACGAGGTGTACGCGATCGACCAGAGCGAACACCAACTCGAGAAGGCCTACTCGAAGTTCGGGAAGCGCGGCCCGCCGGTGCACTTCCACCGCGGCGACGCCGAGCGGCTCCCGTTCGCGACGAACACGTTCGACGTCGTCTGGTCCTCCGGATCGATCGAGTACTGGCCGACCCCGATTCTCGCGTTGCGGGAGTTCCGCCGCGTGCTCAAACCCGGCGGGCAAGTGCTCGTGGTCGGGCCGAACTACCCCGACAGTTACCTCGCGCAGAAACTCGCCGACTCGATAATGCTCTTTTACGACGAGTACGAGGCCGATCGGATGTTCAAGACGGCCGGCTTCGAGGACGTCAAACACATGTTCCAGGGGCCGTCGTACGATCCCGACGTCGCGATCACGACGATCGCCCGCGCCCCGGAATCGGAGTGACGTCCTCGTCCGCCGTCGAGCGTCGATCCTCAGTCCGCGGTCGCCTCGAGCGAAGCCGCCGGCCGCCCGTCGACGCTGAGCGTGACCGCAATCGCGTTTCCCGTCTCGATTTCCGGCGCGTTCGTCTCGGCGACCGTCACGCCGGCCCGCTCGCCGGCCTCCCACGTCGAATCGCTCGCCGCGTTGAAAGGGCCGCGGGGCGCTCCGTCGAACCCGTTCGCGCCGACGAACGGGACCGGCGGCTGGTTCGCCAGTTCGGTCCCGTCGACGGTGATGACGACCGAGAGCGCCTCGACGTCGATCGGGTCGCCGGCGACGTGTTCGATCGTGATCGCCGATCGGTCGCCGTCGACGGTGAGGTCGAACGTCGCCATCGGCGCCCCCGATTCGATCGACCACGATCCGACGCCGACGGCGATGATAGCGCCCAGGCAGACGGTCACCGCGAGTACTGCGATGAGGCCGACGATCGGACTGGTCCCTCGCGGTCCGTCCTCGTTATCCGTCGGCGTCGTCCCGATACCGCTCACGCACGGTGTTGGCCGCTCGTTCCGATATAAAGGGTCGGCCGATCGAATCCGCCGCTTCCGTCTCCCGGCTATCCGGCGAAAATTCGCCTCCGTCAGTAATCCGGGACCGGAACCTCGATGCTACCGGAGTCCGTCTCGACCGTCAGCTGGTACTTGCCCGCGGTGGGAACGAACCGGAGCGTTCCGTCGGCGCGGGTTGTGCCGATTTCGAATCCGTCGACGGTGACGGTCGCCTGCACCGGTTCGCCGGTGTCGGCGTCGACGACGGTTACCTCGACCGGCCCGTCCAGCGGCGTCTCGTTGACCGTCAGATTGAGCCCGTTTTCGGACCAGACCGTCTGGGTTTCGGTCGGCAGTCGTCCGGGGCGCAACACCTGTACTTCGCGGTAGACGCTCCCCGTGCCGCCGTCGAGAAATACCTCGAGTCGACCCTGGTTGTGCGTGGTCTGGATCTGGTAGAGGTTTATCGACCCGCGTCCGGCTGCGCTCACCGGCGGACTGTCTTCGTACACCCGCGGGTACTGCTCTTTGGTGTATTCGAGTGCGTCCGTGACATCGTCGAACTGGCTGACGTGGTTCGGGACCCGGCGATTGTCGAACCGGGTCACCTCTCGGACGTAGTCGCTTCCGAGGTACGAGAGGACGTACCCATCGCTTGACGTTTCGACGACGATCCTGGCGTCGTCGGACTGACCGCGCGCGGCCGATTCCAGATGCGATCGAACCGGCGTCCGGTGCATCTCGAGCAGTGTCTGATTGGCATCGGCCGATAACGAGTACCCCGGGATGCGATTTGCCTGCTCCTCGAGCTCGTCGAGTGCGTCCGAGAGGGTCGCGGCGTCCCTGTGATTTTGCAGGAGCACCTGCAGCAGTTCGGCCGTCGACAGGCTGCCGCTGGCGTGTGCTTTCACGGCTCGCTTTTCTCGACTCTTGAGTTCCTTGATCCGCTCTTGAATCTGCCCGCGCACGCTCTCGACCATCTTCCGTCGCTCGTCGGTGTTCGCGTCCGCGAACTCCCGGTCAAGGTGAACGTACCGCGCGTGATCGGTCCGCAGTTCTACGTCGTGACTCGCCATGAGCGCCCCGAGGTCGTTTCCGTATGTCGCGCGTTCATGGCTCGTGTTCTCGCTATCAACGAGCGAAAGGCGGTTGGGAATCTCTTGAACTGCGGAATCGTCCGTCGTTCGATTCTCGATGACCGGCTGCACCTGATACGCCCCGTCTCCGGGGCCCGCCGCGACCGGAATCGCGACGAGCGAGCAGACGAGAAGTAACGCGAGGAGGGCGGGAGTCGCGTTGTTCATCGATCCACCGTATGAACTCCTGATACAAAAACTGGTCGCACTACTATATTGCAATATTCACGACGTTTTACTCCGACTTCTGCTCGTTTCGTTTCACTTCACAGACGCTCGAATCGGCGTCTGTCAGCCGAAAACCCTTCGAATTCCGCGGTAACGTTTTATTTTCCGATGGAAAGTGTTTTTTCCCCCGGGCTACCATCCTGTTGGTACGTATGCGGGTATCCACCGCTGTTACACTCGCCCTCGCAGCCCTCCTCACGACGTCTTTCGTCGGGGCGGTGGTCGCCGCGCCAGCATCATCGCAGCTCGCGCCCGAGCACGCGAGGATGGAGGACGGCGATCGGTCGATAGCAGAACCGTCTACCGCGACGATCTCACAGCCCTCCGCTGCTACTCCAGATCTCGCGACCGCACAGTCGTCACCCGACGCTGCCGAGCCGAAACAGGTGATCCGGATCTCCGTCGCCGAGAACGGCGACGCGACGTGGTCGATCGAGAGTCGGTTCCTCCTGCGCAATGACGACGAAGAGGACGCCTTTACCGACTACGCCAACGAGGTTCGCAACGGGAAACGGGACGTTCCGTTCGATCTGCAGCAGTTCGAAACGTTTCGACGGGCCGCACAGCAAGAAACCGGACGCGAAATGGCACTCGAAAACGCCAGTTGGGATGAACCGCGTATCGTTTCGCCTGAAGAGGCGGGCATCGAAGGAACTGACGAGGAAACCGACTCCGACCTCCGTGTCGGGATCATCTCCTATTCGTTTACCTGGACGAACTTCGCGGAGGTCGACGACGATCGGATCTACTTCGGTGACGCCTTCCGGAGCGACGATGACAGTTGGCTCTCGTTGACCGACGATCAGCGCCTGGTCATCGAATATCCGTCCGGCTACGCCCTTGAGACGGCGACCACGCTCAAGTGGGACGGCCCCTACCAGTTCAGCGAGGACGAAATCGAGATCGTTTTCGTCCGGAGTGCGTCTCCCTCGCCGCCCCCCGTTTCCGGAATACCGAACTGGTCGATCGCCGCCCTCGTCGCCCTCGTCTTCGCGGTCGGGGCAGTCAGCTACCTCTTCGCGCGACGACGATCGACCGCCGATTCGCCGCCGGCAGATCTCCTCCTGAACCGGTTGCGTCGGTTTCGATCGCGGCGCTTCGCGGAACACGATCAGGATGGCACCGGCGCGGCTGCCGCCGGCACCGATGGCGGTTCGGATCATGCGAGCCCCGCCCCGGCGGTGTCCGACGACGATCTCACGATCGAGTCCGGAACGCGCCTCGAGTTCGAGGAGGAGGAGGAGGTCGATCCCGAACTGCTGAGCGACGAGGAACGCGTCCACCGGCTGCTCGAACACAACGGCGGCCGGATGAAACAGGCGACGATCGTCAAGGAGACCGGCTGGTCGAACGCCAAGGTCTCCCAACTGCTCTCGAAGATGGACGACGACGGCGAGATCGAAAAGCTGCGGATCGGCCGCGAGAACCTGATCACGCTTCCCGAAGTCGATCCGACCGAAGTCGACTGACCGCCACGAGTCCTCGCGGTTCGATCGATCGGGCGACGTCAGGTCTCGTTCGTCTCCGAATCGTTGGTTTTCGAGTCGTCACCGTCGGCGTTCTGTTCTGAGTCGGCGTCCGGGTTGAAGTGGATTTTCGTCCCCACGGAATCGTAGATGTCGTCCCAGTCTTTGTCCTCGTCCATCAGGAATACCTCGACGGTCAGCGGGCCGTCGCCAAACTCTTCGATCCCGGCGGGTCGAACGTCGATGTGAAACGTGCCGTTCTCCGCCATCCGGACGTGTCCCGTGCGCTCGATGATCTTTCGGTTACCCGGCCCCTCGTTGATCTTGACGAAGAAGTACGGCTCGCCGATCACATTGCCGTGTTCCGGCGGATCGACGTTCTTCATGCTGGTGTTGGCGACGACCTCGAGGTTGAAGTTCGAGTACCCTTCGCCGTCCGCCGCCGGCTCCTTGTCGACGAATTCGACGCTCTCGATCCGGTCCTCCCGCTTGTCTTCCAGCGGACGGTTCGGTTCCTCCGGCGGGTACCACGCCGCGTCCGCCGTGTCGTCCTCGGGCTCCGTTTGCGTCTCGTTCTCGGACTCATTGCCGCCCTCGGAGCCCGGATCGTCGGCGTCAGCGTCGCTTCCGTTATCGGTTGCGGCGCCGTCTTCGGCTGCGGATTCGTTGGCGTCCGCCTCGTCGTCAGCGTTCGCGAGTTCGTCCGAATCCGTTTCGGTTTCGTTCGACGGGTCGTCCGCCTGCGATCCCCCCAAGGCGCTGCACCCCGAGGTGATCACGAGCAGTGCCACCGCGACGGCGGCGACGGTTCGGAATTGCATCTGTAGCCGCTCGTTCCGGACGGGACCTCATTACTACAGACTCGATAAGCGTCGCTCCACGATCGCCGCCGGATGACGCGGCGCCGAAACGGCCGTCGACGCACTGTTTCCGGTCTCGCAACGATCGTTATCAGGTCTCCAATCCGGACGGTGCCCGTCGGCCGCGGGTCCGGACTCCGTCGATCGTCGAGTATCTTTCATCGCGTTCACCGGACGCCGCGATCCGATTCCGACACGCCTCGAAGCCGCTCGTCGATCCTCGACGGCCCCGTTTTGGATCGTTTCATACGTTTCATTCCGTGACGCCCGCGGGTGATGCCGTTTCGTTCGCGTTGCTCGCTCGCGGTACGAGCGCGTCACACCAGCGGCGTCCGCTCGACGACCTGCCCGTCGTACGTCGGATACTGCTCGACGATTTCTCCGTCGTCGATATCTCCCTCCTCGATCATCTCCTCCAGGAGCCACCAGGCGACCTCGACGTGGTTGGTCTTGACGGTGTAGAACTCCTCGGGGACGCCGAGTTCCGCGAGCCGTTCCGGATCGGCGTACGTTTTTCCGTAGACGAGGGTGCCGTCGTCGGTAACGTCATCGAACTCCCGGCGGACGTTGCGGGCCATGCGCTTGAGACGGCGACGGTGCTGGGCGGCGTCCTTGAACACGGAGGTACAGAAGTAGACGCGCTCGTGGTCGCCCATCACGTCGAGGATCTCCTCGCGATCGCCGTCGACGGCGCTCATGTGGCCCTCCTTGAGTTCGAACCCCTGCTCTTGCATCCGACGGTAGTTCCCCTGGGACATCTCGAACTCGTTGACGTTACAGAAGTCGGCCGCGCCCTCGTCCAAGAACTCGAGGAACTCCTCTTCGGCGCGGATGCCGGGGATCTCGAACGCGGGGGTGAGCCCCTCCTCGCGGGCGACGTAGAGGATCTCCTCCCATTCGGTGCCGTGGAGGTCGCCCCACAGTTCGAGCGGCGGGTGAAAGCGGATCTCGTCGAGTCCCGCCTCCGAGAGGCGGCGCATGTTCTCGCGGCCGCCCGTGATCCCCGTGTAGAGGTGGGTGTGGTGGTCTTCGCCGAACTCGTCTTTCAGCAGCGAGAGGTAGTGGCAGGTCCGATCGAGCGCCTCCTGGGGCTCGCCGCCGGTGATCGACGTGCCGAGGGCGTCCATCCGCTCGGCCTCGGTGATGACGTCGTCGTCGCTCTCGACGAGGCGCTCGTTGGCGTAGACGTCGGTGACGTTCTTGCGGTTCTCGCCGAGCGGGCAGTAAAAGCAGTCGCGCTGGTCGCAGTAGCCGTAGACGAACAGCACCATCTTGCCGCCTTTCGCGCACTGCTCACAGCCCTTCGAGATCATTCGATGCGAGATAGCCGTCCGAGCCTCAAAAGCCGTGCGAAACGCGACTGCCGGTCTCGCGCCTCGATAGCCGTTCACAGACCGGGTCGCTCGCCGCCTCGACGGCGAGCGATTCTGTCGTCTCCAGAAGATGGAAATACCCCGCGGTCGAAGGTTCGATCGATGCTGTTGGTCCTCTGTGTCGACCTCGACGACGACCTCGGTCGAAAGACCGGCTTTTCGACGCCGGTTATCGGCCGCGATCCCGTCGAGGAGGCGGCCGTCGCGCTCGCGACCGCGGACCCGGAGGACTCCGACGGGAACGTCATCTTCCAGGGGTTGCACATCTACGACGACCTGGACGAGCGCGACGAGAGCGTCGAGGTCGCGGTCGTCACCGGCAACGATCAGGGTGACGTGCAGGCGAACCGGGAGGTCGGTGACGAAGTCGACACCGTTCTCGCGAGCCTCTCGACGGCCGAGGACGTCACCGCGCTCGTGGTCACCGACGGCGCACAGGACGAGTCCGTCATTCCGATCATCCGGTCTCGGGTTCCGATCGACGGTGTTCGACGGGTCGTCGTCAGGCAGGCCCAGAATCTGGAGTCGATGTACTACACGTTCAAACAGGTCCTGAACGACCCCGAGACGCGAGGGACGGTGCTCATCCCGCTCGGCATCCTCCTGTTGATCTATCCGCTCGCGTTGATCGGCACCTTGCTCGAAATGCCGGGCTTTTTCCTCGGCACGACGTCGGCCCTGCTCGGACTCTACCTCATCTCGCGGGGACTCGGTCTCGGCGAACGACTCGACGCGGCCGTCGAGTGGGGTCGCCGATCGCTGTACGCCGGCCGGACGACGCTGCTGGCGTACGTCGTCGCCACCGCCCTGCTCGTCGTCGGCGGAGTCAGCGGCGTGAACACGCTCGACGGCGTCACGGCGTCGACCGACGGCGAGGTCGGCGTCCTCGTCCAGCTCGCGGCGCTCGTCTACGGTTCGATCCACTGGTTCGCCGCCGCCGGGATCACCACCAGCCTCGGCCAGATTACCGACGAGTACATCGCGGGGACGCTGGAGTGGCGGTACCTCAACGCGCCGTTTTACGTGCTCGCGATCGCGGTCGTCCTTCACGCGGTGAGCGCGTACTTCCTCCTCGACGAGGTGGGAATCACCTACCTCGCGGCGGCGCTTACGGCGGGGACGCTGCTCGGTATCGTGAGCACGCTCACGCTCGCCGTCGCCGAATCGCGGTTCTCGGAGACGAATCCGAAACCCGACGGAACGTCTCGGTGAGCGCGAGGGGCCCGGCCGCTGTCAGCGTTCCCGCTCGACGACGAACTCCGCCAGCTCGCGCAGGTAGTCCTTGGCCTGCCGATCGACGACTTCGACCCGATCGAGGGCGTCGATGGCTCGATCGGCTTCCGATCGGGCGCGCTGGTTCGCCTCCTCGGGCGTGAGGTCCGTCACCTGGACGACCGACGGTCGTTCGAGCGCGGCGTCGTGGCCGGTCGGTTTGCCGAGTTCGCGCGGATCGGCGACCGCGTCCAGGACGTCGTCTCTGATCTGGAAGGCGATCCCCATCCGTTCGGCGTACTCGCCAAGCGCTTCGACGGTGAACGGGTCCGAGTCCGCGGCGATCGCGCCGAGTTCGGCCGCGGCCCGAAACAGCGCGCCGGTCTTGCGCCTGGCGAGGGTCATGTACTCCTCCTCGTTGGTCGGCTTGGCCGACAGTTCGGTCGCTTCGCCGACGCCGAGTTCGACCATCGACTCGGCGACGACCTGCGTCGCGTTCGGATCCGACGAGAACAGCGCGAACGCTTCGCCGAGCAGCCCGTCGCTGGTGATGATCGCCGGCCCGTAGCCGAACTCGGCCCAGGCGCTGGTCGTCCCGCGGCGCAGTTCGGAGCGATCGATGATGTCGTCGACGACCAGCGACGCGTTGTGGACGAGTTCGATCCCGACGCCGAAATCCACCGCGTCCTCGGCCGTTCCCCCGACGGTTTCGCAGGCGAGGATCGTCACCATCGGCCGGACTCGCTTGCCCCCCGAGAGCGTCACGTGGCGAACTTCATCGCTGAGCGTCTCGGGTTCGACCCCGTCGACGACCTCGACGAGACGCTCCTCGATCAGCGCCCGACGGCGCTCCAGAAGTTCCATTGGCAGCGTTTAGAACGGGGATAAAAAGTACGTGACGGTTCCGCCGAACCTACGACTCGTCTACCTGATCGAACGTGAACGGATCGTCGCTCTCCGCGGCGTCCGACGTCTCGGTTTCGGCCTCCGTCGCGGTGCCGTCCTCGTCGTCTCCGATGGCCGGTTCGTCGCTCGGCGGCCGCTCCGTTTCGACTCCGTCGAGGGGCTCGGCGGCCGCCCCGCCCTCGTCGAAGGTCAGTTCGGTGTCGGCGTCGGACGCCCAGGACTGCGCCTGCTGGTCGGTCTCGAACCGATCGAGCGCCTCGCTCAGCTGGGCCGCCTGCCCGGCAAGCGAGTTCGCGCTGTCGGACACCTCGGCGAGCGCCGACGTCTGTTCCTCCGCGGCGGCCGCAACGTGTTGGGCCTCCTGGGCCGTCGTCTCGGAGATGTCGGTCGCCGCCGACGTCATCGCGACGACCTCCTGCGTCGACGCCGCCTGCTCTTCGCTGGCCGCGGAGATCTCCTGAACGCCGTCGTTGGTCTGGTTGGCGTACTCCGCGATCTCGTCGAGCGCCGCCGCGGCGTTCTCGACGGAGTCGACGTGCGTCGAGATGCGATCGGCGGTCTTCTGAACCTCCGTCGCCGTGTGATCGGTCCGCTCGTTGATCTGTTCGAGTCGCTTCTCGATGTCTTCGGCGG
This sequence comes from Halosolutus gelatinilyticus, assembly GCF_023028105.1. Taxonomy (NCBI): domain Archaea; kingdom Methanobacteriati; phylum Methanobacteriota; class Halobacteria; order Halobacteriales; family Natrialbaceae; genus Halosolutus; species Halosolutus gelatinilyticus. Next base: position 970,355 of record NZ_CP095491.1, on the reverse strand, counting down.
TTTCCCGCGTGTCCGCCGCGAGCTCTTTGACCTGCGAGGCGACGACAGCGAACCCGTTCCCGCCGTCGTCACCGGCGCCGCCGCGAGAGGCCTCGATGTTGGCGTTCAGCGCGAGCATGTTCGTCTGCTGTGCGACGTCGGAGATGAACTCGACCAGTTCGTCGATCTGTTCCATCTCCGCCTCGAGCGCCTCGATCGCCTCGACCGCTTCGACCGACTCGGATTCGATCTCGTGCATCCCGTCGATCGCCTCCTGTGCCGCCTGGCGGCCGAGCCGGCCCGTTTCGGCCGTCCGCTCAGCCAGGTCGGCGACCTCGTTCGAGGAGGCCGCGATCTGCTCGGTTGTCGTCGAGAGGCCCCCCATCTCGTTTGCGACCGCCTGCAGGTGCTGGTTCTGCTCGTCCGCGCCGTCGGAGATCTCCTGGACGGACTCGGTCACCTGCTCGGACGCCGAGCGGACCTCCTCGGCGCTCGTCGTCACCTCTTCGCTCGCCACCGCGACCTCGTTGGCGAAGCTCTTGACGCTCGCGGTCGTTTCCTCGAGCTCGTCGACCATCGAGTTGAACGAGTGGGCGATGTCGGACATCGCCTCGCTCTCGCTTTCGGGGTCGAGCCGCTGAGTCAGGTCTCCGGCCGCACACTGTTCCATCACGTCGCGGTATTCGTCGGCTTTCGCCTCGAGGTGGCGGTTGATCGCCTCGGTTTCAGCCCGCGCCTGCTCGGCGTCCTCGCGCGCGGCCTCGGCCTCTTCGATCTGATTCCGCAGCGAGGTGCGCATGCTGTCGAAGCCGTTGTACAACCGCCCGATCTCGTCGGTCCGGGAGGTCTCGAGGTCGACGTCGAGGTCCCCCGCCTCCATCGTTTCCGTCCGATCGCGCAACTCGGCCAACGGGATGACCGTCTGCCGTCCCAGCACGACGCCGACGAGCCCGAGTGCGACCAGACTCACGAGCACCATCATCGCGACGTTGGTGCCGACGTCGTTTGCGACGCCGTAGGCCTGGTCGGTCGGGACGCTCGTGACGGCGACCCACTGCGTGTTGCCGACCGGAACGTACGCTCGAACGTGATCCCCGTCGTTGACGCGGGTCAGTCGACCGCCGAGGGCGTCCTCGAGCGCCCCTTCGTCGATCGAGGTCCGTTTGATCGGCGCGTTTACGGGCTGCAGAATCGGCGCTCCGTTGGCGTCGACGATCGCCGTCGACGACGCCGCGCCCTCCTGCTGGAGTTGCTGGACGCGGTACTCGAGCGTGCCGATGACGACGACGACGCGATCGTCGCGTTCGGTAACCGGGCTGGCGAAGGCCATCACCTGGTCGCCGAGCGACGGCGAATTGTAGGCCCGTTCGGAGTTCCAGACCGCGCCGTCGAACGCGAGCTCGCTCGCGAAGTTGGTGTTCGTCCACGGGTCGTCGATGGTGGCGAACGACGCGCCGCGGAGTTGCTCGTCCGTGCTCGTGACGACTTCGCGGTTCTCGGTGTCCACGTAGTGGATCGCCCGCACGTCGACGGACATGCGCGCCTGCGCCTCGACGATCTCGCCCTGGACTTCCTGCGGATCGCCCTCCTGTAACACCGGCGAGGCCGACGCCGACCGCGTCTGGACCCGCATCGATTCGACCCAGTCGCCGATCCCGTCCGCCTGGAGCTCGGCGGTCGACTCGAGTTGTTCGTTCGAATCGGTGCGAACCGTCCGGTCGATCTGTGCGTAACTGACCGTGCCGACGGCGCCGATGACCACGACGACCGCCAGGATCGAGATCACGAACTTCGCGAGGTATCGCCGCCTGACGAACGACGGCACCAGTTTTGCGAGTGGAGACATTACGTACTCACCCTGTCAATCTCAGTAATTCCACCGTCTGCATTCTGATCGAACTCCCAGTACTCGAAGGTCGCGTCCGTCACGTCGCCGTTCTCGTCGAACGACAGCGGGCTCGAGGCGCCCCGATATTCGACGTTTTCACCCTGTGCCGCGCGTTCGATCCCGTCGGCGAGCGTCTTCGGTTCGACCACCTCGCCGGGTCCGTTCGTAACCGCTTGCATGGCGTTCCTGATCGCCGTCCCGTCGTTCTGTCCGGCGTACGCGTTGGCGAGCAGGAGCACGGCCGTCGAATCGTACGCGTGAGCCGTGAAGATCCCCGGATCGTTGCCGTACGTCTTCCGGTAGTGCTCGGAGAAGAACTGCTCGCCGGGGCCGCCGACCAGCGGCGCCGTCCCGCGGATGCCGTCGATCGGGTACTCGACCTCCTCGTGGAGCCCGCCGTCGCGAAGGCCGTCGGTGACGAGGATGTCCACCTCGTCCATCTTCGTTCCCATGTCGGAGAACAGCTGCGTGCCCGTGTCGGGGTAGCCGATCACGACCACCAGCCCCGGATCGTCCGCCAGAGCTTCGTCGATTTCCGCGGCGTAGGAGTCGCTTTCCTCGTCCAGCGGAACCTGCGCCGACACCGTCCCGGCGTGGGCGGTTCGGAACGACTGCGAAAACGCCTGACTCAACTGCCAGCCGTAGTCGTTGTTCACGTACATCGTGGCCGCGGTATCGTGCCCGAGATCGGTCGCGGCCTGCTCGGCGAGGATGACCGCCTGGAGCGAGTCCGACAGCGCCGTCCGGAAGACGAGGCCGGCGTCGTTCAGCGCCGTGATCGTCGGCGACGTCGAGGCCGGCGAGCAGCTGACGACCCGGTGGGGAATGAGCACCTGCTGGGTCGCCTGGAGCGTCACGTCGGAGGCCGAGGGCCCGTTGACCATCGGATACCCGGCTTTGACGAGGGCGGCCGCACCCTTGACGCCCGCCGCCGGCGAGGTCGCGGTGTCCGCGACCTCGTAGTCGATCTCGAGATCGATCTCGCCTTGGACTTGCTCGACCGGGAGTATCGCGGCGTCCCGGATCGGTGCACCAACCGAACCGAGGTTGCCGGTGATCGGTTGCATGACGCCCAGTTTGAGCGTTCGATCGGTACCACCGACGTCTCCGTCGTCGACATCACGAACATCAAGATCGGAGAGAGTTCCGAGACAGCCCGCGAGGGCGCTGCATCCCCCAACGCCAGCGGCTGTCAGTAACTCCCGCCGATTCGGACGAAACGACATAGATTTCGTATCTGATCGATAGTATATAGATGTGTGGGAAACTCTCTTCAGAATGTATTAGACATTCGCAATTTACATCGATAGATGCACTCTGTCATTCGATAATTCTGGAGAATACGATACTCATTGTGGGACGGATCGCTCGAGATCGAGTCCTTCGACTTGGTGATAGATTCACTAGCAATCGGGCGTTTCGGATCGTCGCCGATCGACTAATCTCGACCTGACCCACCGGCCGTCCCTCTCCATCCGCGGACCTGCTCTCCGCCGTGTTCACGGATGCTCGACGTCGTCGTCGTCCGTTCAGAAGTCGGTGTCCCCGAGCGCGGCGCGGTCCGATCGGAAGAGAACCGCGCCGATCGGATCGATACCGCTCGCGTATCGCGGTTCCCGATCGTTCCGATTACAGATCGCCCCGGTTCTCGCTCACTTCGTTCGCTCACGGGTCACTCCGTTCCCCGTTCGCGTAATCTCGGTTCTCGCCCACTTCGTTCGCTCCGAACCGCGCTCGCTCCAAACCGCGTACTTACTGGAATTCTTCGATCAACGCCGGAACCACGTCGAAGAGGTCGTCGACGATCGCGTAGTCGGCGATGTCCATGATCGGCGCGTTGGGGTCGGTGTTGATCGCGACGATCGTGTCCGAGCCCTTCATGCCGGCGACGTGCTGGACCGCCCCCGAGATGCCGATCGCGATGTAGACGTCGGGCGTGACGACCTTTCCGGACTGGCCGACCTGTCGGTTCTTTGGCAGCCAGCCGTTGTCGACGATCGGACGCGAGGAGGAGACCGTCGCGCCGAGCGCGTCGGCGAGGTCCCGGATGAGTTCGAGGTTTTCCTCCTCTTCGATACCCCGTCCGACGGAGACGAGCAGGTCGGCCTCGCTGATGTCGACGTCGCCGCCGCCGACTTCCTCGAAGCCGGTCACGGTCGAACCGACCTCGCTTTCGTCGATCTCGGCAGCGAAGGCCCCGATCGTCGCGTCGCCGGTCCCTTCGGCGGCGGGCCACTCCCCTTCGCGGATCGAGATGACCGCCGGCCCGTCGAGTTCGGTGGTGGTTTCGACCTTCCCGCCGTACATCTCGCGGGTCGCGGTCAGCGTATCGCCGTCGGCGTCCAGCGCGACGGCGTCGGTGACGATCGGCAGGTCGAGTCGGGCCGCCACCGCCGGCGCGTAGTCGAGCCCGTTGACGCTGTTGGGCGTCACCACGTACTGCGGAGCGACGTCGTCGTACAGCTGGATGGTCGCCTGGGCGTAGATGTCGTGGTTGAACTCCTCACCGTGATCGACGGTGTGAATGACGTCGACGCCCTCGCGATCGAGTTTCTCGGCGAAGTCGTCGACGGTGCCGCTGACGACGGCGAGGTGGAGGTCGCCCCCGGTTTCGTCCGCCAGCTGGCGGCCGGCGGTGATGATCTCGTAGCTGACGTCGCGCAGGTCGCCGCGGCGGTGGTCCGCGACCGCGAGGACGTTCGTCATTGTGCCACCCCCTTCTCGCGAAGCAGCTCACCCAGCTGTGTGGCCGTCTCGTCTGCGCTTCCTTCCCAGACGGTCGCATCGCTCTCGCTTTCGGGTTCGTACATGTCGGTCAGCCGCACCTCGCTCTCGACGGCGCTCTCGTCGACGCCGAGCTCGGCGAGGCTCCGAACGGCGAGTTCCTTCCGTTGGGCCTGTCGGATGCCCCGCAGGCTCGCGTAGCGCGGCTCGTTGATCCCGGTCTGGATCGTCAACGCGGCGGGGAGTTCGATCTCGGTGAGCTCCTCGACGCCGCCCTCGAGTTCTCGGCGTACCGAGGCGACGCCGTCGTCGAAGTCGTGTTCGAGGTGATTGACGACGGCTCCCCACTCGTAGCCGAGTTCTTCGGCGAGCGAAACGCCGGTCGCCATCCAGCTGTCGTCGCCGGACTGGACGCCCGTGAGCACGAGGTCCGGGGTCTCCTCCTCGACGACGGCTCGCAGGATTTCCGTTTTCGCGCCGACGTCGAGCAGGTCGACCTCCTCCAGGGCGTCGTCCCAGACGCGAACGGCGCGATCGGCTCCCTTCGCGAGCGCCTGCCGGATCGTCTGTTCGCAGTCTTCGGGGCCGATCGTCACGGCGACGACCTCGTCCGCGATGCCCGCTTCCTGGAGCTGGACGGCCTCTTCGATCGCGTAATCGTCCCATTCGTTGAGATCGGCGCCGAGATACCGATCCGCGATCTCGGTCCCCTCGATTTCGAACTCGTCTTCGACGGTCGCGACTTCTTTGACCGTAACGAGGATTTTCATCGTCGATTACGTCAACGCCCGCCCCGTAAACCTTTTCGAAACGATTTATGGTGTAGCTCGGGTTTATCTACCATAGTTTTTGAATAGTCCCATTATAGGTTACGTGCATAAATATAACCGGGACAAAAACTACCAGCGTTTTGTGATCTTCCCGACTCTCTCTCCGAGACGGAAACGGTTTAACGACGCCACCGGTAGTAACCGCCATGGCAGACTGTCCACTTGCCGACGATTGCCCGAGTTTCTCAGAGCGAATCTCGGGAATGGGATGTGCACACTACGGCGATCGGGGTGGCAAAGAGTGGTGCAATCACTACAGCCAGCCGATCGACGATCTGAAAACCCAGCCGGTCAAGGCGGGTGAAGAGGTCATCATCGACGTCGTCGACATGCACGAGAGCGGCGCCGGCGTCGGTCGCACCGAAGACGGGTTCATCGTGCTCGTCGACGGCGTCCTGCCGGAAGCGCGCGCTCGCGTCGAAATCACGCGGGTTCACAACAACCACGCGCGAGCGGAGGAACTCGAGATGCTGCCGCTAGATGAGGAGGACGAAGACGACGCGGACGACGGCGACGAGTCTACAGCGACGGATGAGACGGAGGACGCGGACGATACTGATAGCAAGCGGAGGCCCCACCGAGAACGGCTCGGAAGCCGGGAGAACTTCTGGGGCTCGTAGGTCCCACGCGGGGAGTGGACAGTCACCGACCGACGGTCGGCGGAGCGGATTTTCGGACCGCCAAGACGCACGTGCCAGTCGCGACACCCGTAATCCGCCGGCCGACCGGTGGATCGGGCGACGTTCGGCGATCGTTCGTGTTGGCACTGGTTCGCGTCCGATCGTCGCACCGATCGCGGTCGTCTCGTGGATACTCGGGTCGAAACGTCTCGAACTGATTCCACGAAGCCGTGAGCGCCACCGCGACCGTCACTGCCGGAATCCAGTCGAGGTCTGGGAGTCGGCGAGTTTCGGGGGTTCTTGGTGTTTTTCTCGCTCTGGACCGATCGAGGCGCTATTCGAACGCGACGCTGAACGCACAAGGATTTTCTCGGTGCCCGCGCCACGGGCGGTATGGAACGGATTCCGCTGTCGAATGCCGCGTTCGAGGGCGACAATAATGCGTACCTCTTCTCGGACGGCGAGGAGACGGTGCTGATCGACACCGGCGACTGGACGGCGACGACGCGCGAGCAACTCGAAGCCGCGTTCGCGGAACGCAGGTTCGCCTTCGCCGACGTCGATCGGATCTTTCTCACGCACTGGCACCACGATCACGCCGGACTGGCCGGCGAGATCCAGGCCGAAAGCGGGGCCGAGGTCCACGTCCACGAGCGGGACGCGCCGCTCGTCGCCGGCGACGAGGACGCGTGGGCCGACCTCCGCGAGTTACACGAGTCGTACTTCGAGCGGTGGGGGATCCCCGAGGACGGACGGGCGATTCTCAGAGAGCGGCAGGTCGACGCCGAGGCGACGGGCGCGCTTCCGACCGTAACGCCGATCGAGGACGGCGAGACGTTTTCGGTCGCGGGTCACGATCTACGGGTGGTCCACGCCCCCGGCCACGCGGCCGGTCTCTGCATCTTCGAAACCGAACTCGACGGGCAATCGGCGGCGTTCACCGGCGACGCCCTGCTCCCGGTGTACACGCCGAACGTCGGTGGCGCCGACGTCCGGGTCGACAATCCGCTGGTGAAGTATCTCCGCACCCTCCAGGGGATCGTCGACGCGGACTACCGCCGGGCGTGGCCTGGCCACCGGGACCCGATCGACGATCCGGCCGATCGGGCCGCGTACATCATCGACCACCACGAGGAACGGGCCTATCGCGTGCTCGCGGCGCTCGATCGACTCGGGCCCTGCGACACCTGGACCGTCAGCGCCGATCTGTTCGGCGATCTCGACGGGATCCACATCCTCCACGGCCCCGGCGAGTCCTACGCCCACCTGGAGCACCTCGAACGGGCCGGCACCGTCGTCCGCGAGGGTGACGAGTATCGACTCGCCGACGGCGTGAGCGACGGACTGGCGGCGCTGGGCGACGACCGCTGGGAGCTGGAGTACTGAACGGACTCTCGCCGTCCCCGAGACCTGAGACCTCAACGCCGGAAAGCGCCGTTCGACGATCGCTCGCCTCGGCCGGCGCTCGGATTCGGCGGACCGTGGAAGCTATCACGTCGGCGTCGTGTAGAATGACGCATGAGCGTGCGAGGTTCCCGGAGGCGATCGCCGTGATCGAGGAGGTCGAGGCGTTGCTCGACGACATCGGGTTCGATCCCGAAACGAGCGCGTTGACCCACCGACAGGCCCAAGTGCTCGCCCTCCGCGAGCGCGACGTCTCGCAGGCTGAGATCGCCGCGGAGCTGGGGACCTCGCGCGCGAACGTCTCCTCGATCGAGGCCAGCGCGCGCGAGAACCTGGCGAAAGCGAAGGAGACGGTCGCCTTCGCGGAGGCGCTCCGCGCGCCGGTTCGCGTTCGCGTGCCTGCGGGAACCGATCTCTACGACGTGCCGCAGATGGTGTACGAGGCCTGCGACGAGGCCGGCGTCAAGGTCGATCACACCGCGCCGGACCTGATGAAGGTGGTCAGCGACGCCGCCGGGAACGCCGTCTCCGGACGGCAGGTCGCGAAACCGCTGATCGTCGGCGTCACCTCCGAGGGAATGGTTCGGGTTCGTCGGCAGGAGTGAGTCCCAGCGGAAGATTTTCATACCCGCACCATATCCGGCCCGTCCGACGGTTGAAACGCTTTTATCACCCTGTACTGCCGGTTCTCGTCGGTGTCAAGGTGCTCGATCTCGCATCTCGGCGGCGGATCGCCCGCGAAGTCGACGACGAGGCGATAGTGACGAAGCGTCGGCGCGGTGAGCACCAGTTCGTCAGTCTCCTTGCGCGTTATCTGCATCGTCACGACGAGCGCGTCCTCCGTCTCCGCTTCGATCGAACCATCTCGTACTGACAGTTCGTCGCGGGAGTCGCCGTTCGCGAGACAGCCGTGGATCACGACCCGATCGGTGCGGCTCTGTTGAGCCCCGTAATAAGTGATAAGCTCGCCGCCCTTGGCGGTAAGTACACCCTCAACGCTGAACGATTGCTGACTTGCTTCGTGGCCGATACGCGCTCCGTATTCAGCACGACTGGTGAGTCCTATCACCGGCTGAGGATTTCAACAAGGCCGGATTTGAGCCACCCAAGTAATACATAAAACTGCTCCATTAGGATGAGTAAGACTGTATATGACTAGTAGATCTCAACTGCATTTCGATACCGTCGTGATTGGCGGCGGTCAAGCTGGTCTATCCATAGGGTACTATTTGGAGGAGCAGGATCGTGACTTCCTCATTCTGGACGCCAGTGATTGTATCGGAGATACGTGGCGCAATCGGTGGGATTCGTTGCGTCTGTTCACCTTGGCCCGGAATAGCAGTTTACCGGGGATGTCGTTCCCCGCATCCGACGACTACTTCCCGACCAAGGACGAGATGGCCGACTACTTACAGACGTACGCTACCGAACTCACCCTCCCAATACGTCTCAATACGCGAGTTAAGGCGCTCATTCGGAACAACGATTACTACGTGCTACAAACCGAATCAAACCGGTTGACTGCAACCAACGTTGTCGTGGCAACAGGTCCGTTCCAACGTCCGTATATTCCCAAATTCGCTGACGAGCTCACCCCGTCAATTACTCAGCTCCACTCAAGTGACTATCAGAATCCTGCCCAGCTTCCTGCTGGTAGTGTCCTCGTCGTCGGTGCCGGGAATTCGGGGGCTGAAATCGCTGTTGAGCTAACTGGTGATGGGCGTAGCACGTGGCTGTCAGGTCGTGATACCGGTCATATCCCTTGTTGGTTATTCAACTCGCGACTCTTCTGGTGGCTATCCGGTACTATATTCACAGTTGATACCTGGCTCGGTCGGAAGATAAAAAAGCGCAGTCTGGGACAAGGAGATCCACTGATTCGTCTTACGCCAGCAGACATCCGCCAAAGTGGTGTCGAACGGGTGGCTCGGACAGAGGGGATGACAGACGGTAAGCCACGTCTTGAAGACGGTCAGGTCCTTGACGTGGATGTCGTGGTCTGGGCAACGGGATTCCGGCCCGGATTCGAGTGGATCGATCTCCCGGGACTAACTCTCGACGAGAACGGGTATCCAATTCACGAGAAGGGTGTGGTAACTGAGGAACCGGGGCTGTACTTCCTTGGTCTCCCCTTCCAGCGAACACCCGTTTCTGCTACCATCCGTGGTGTGGGTCCCGACGCCGAATATATCGCCTTACGACTGAACGCTCACCACTGAATCAGCATCCAAGAGTTGTAATATCTTGAGGGGTTCAACAAAGCCATCGGTGCTTGTGCTCGATCGCCTCCACTTCTCAGTCGACACAAACTGAATGTCCGCCTCGGGAGCCGCTGATCGTCGTAGGAACGATCGCTTCGCCGACTTCGATCCCCGAGAGATTTGTATCCCGCCTTCCTCGAACCCAGTATGGATCTCGAACTCGACGGGAACAGTGCGCTGGTGACCGCGTCTTCGAGCGGTCTCGGCTTCGCGAGCGCGCAGGCGATCGCCGAGGAGGGCGCGAACGTGGCGATCTGCGGGCGCGACGCCGATCGGCTCGACGCGGCGCGCGAGGATCTCGAAGAAACGGCGGAAGGAGACGTGCTCGCCGTCCAGACGGATCTCACCGATCCCGACGACGTCTCGCACCTCGTGAACGAGACGGTCGACGCCTTCGGCGGCCTCGATCACGTCGTCACCTCCTCGGGAGGGCCGCCGAGCACGACGTTCCTCGAGACCGACGAACAGGACTGGTACCAGTCCTACGATCTGCTGGTGATGAGCGTCGTCTGGACGATCGAGGAGGCCCACCCGCACCTGCTCGACTCCGAGTACGGGACGATCACCTGCATCACGTCCCGAACGGTCCGAGAAGTAGCGGACGGACTCCTGCTCTCGAACGCCGTCCGTCGCGGCGTGATCGGCCTCGTGAAGACGATCTCCCGCGAGTTCGCGCCGGAGATCCGGGCCAACGCGGTGCTGCCGGGGACGATCGAGACCGCGCGCATCGAGGAACTCGTCGAGGCTCGCGTCGAACGCGGCACGTATGATGATTACGAGGAGGGACTGGCCGACATGGCGAGCGAGATTCCGATGGACCGCATCGGCGATCCGCGCGAGCTCGGCGAGGTGGTCGCCTTCCTCTCGAGCCCGCGCGCCAGTTTCGTCAACGGCGTCGAGGTGCCGATCGACGGCGGCCTGCTGCGGAGCTAGCCGTTTCGGGAGCGGTCCCGTCGCTCGCGGGTAGTCTCGTCGTCTCGAACGCGGGACTAAATGTCCGCCGAGAGATGCCAAACGTATGGCCGGATCGCTCTGGGTTCGGCGCTGTCGTCGCCGGCTACAACGCGTTTGGAAACACGGTGGGTGCGATGGAGGCGCTCGCGTTCGGCGTCGTGCTCGCGGCGCTGGCGGTCGTCGCCGTCGCGTTCGCCAGGTGGCTGATCCTGCCGCTCGACGCGTTCGGCGGGTGGTACCACGAGCGGACGAAACATGACCGCGGGTGAATCAATCCGCCGACAGCGAACAGGTTCCTTCGTAGGTCGCATCGTCGACGGACTCGATTTCAGGGTCGTCGCCGCAGACCGGACACGCCGGGTTCGATTGGACCGGAACGGTCTCGAAGGTCATGTCCATCGCGTCGTACATCAGGAGCCGTCCTTCGAGCAACTCGCCCTTACCGAGCAGGTACTTCACCACCTCGGTGGCCTGAATGCAGCCCACGGTTCCGGGAAGGACGCCGAGGACGCCCGTGGTGGCGCAGTCGGGGACGGTGCCGGGTTCGGGCGCTTCGGGGAAGACGCACCGGTAGCAGGGCGGGGCGGGCCCACTTCGACCGGTCCCTTCGCGCGAGTCGTCGCTATCCTCATCCGCGCCCTCGCCTCGATCGTTCGTGAACGTCGTGACCTGCCCTTCGAAGCGGTAAATCGCACCGTGGGAGAGCGGCGTCCCGGTGAGCACGCAGTGGTCGTTGAGCAGGTACCGGGTGCCGAAGTTGTCGCTGGCGTCGAGGACGACGTCGTAGTCGTCGACCAGATCGCCGACGTTCTCGGCGGTGAGGCGCGTCTCGTAGGTCTCGACGTCGATGTCGGGATTGAGCCCGGCCGCGTAGTCGGCCGCGCTCTCGACCTTGGGACGGCCGACGTCGTTGTCGCCGTGGACGATCTGTCGCTGGAGGTTCGATCGTTCGACGTCGTCGTCGTCGACGATTCCGAGTCGGCCGACGCCGGCCGCCGCGAGATACTGAATCGCCGGCGATCCCAGCCCGCCCGCGCCAACGACGAGGACGCTCCCGTCGAGCAGCCGCTTCTGTCCCTCGGGACCGATCTCGTCCATGATCACGTGTCTCGAGTAGCGATCGAGTTGGGTCGCGTCGAGGCGCAGGTCGCTCATGCGCGCACGTACGCACGAGACGAGCAAAAAGTCCGCGGGTCACCCGCTCTGTGGGCAGTCGCCGTCCGGATCGACGGCTCGAGTTCGTGACCTGTTCGAAATCATTAGGCAGGATCTATGGCCAACCCAACCATTTAATAGTGTGGTGTGCTTTCACACACCTATGGCAACCTCACCCAACGATGCCGGTGACGATGTCCTCGATCAATTCCTCGCGGATCGCGGTCACACGGTAGAGCGAGTCGGGTGGGAGCACGAGTATAACAAGAAGCAGTGCCCCGAGTGCGGCGGACTTCACGACACGTCCGCCACGTCGTGTACCGTCTGCGGGTGGGAACCAACGCGGTAACCGCGGCTCATCGCTTCTCTCGGTTCGTCGATCCAGCCGCCTCCGGAGCGCGGTGACTGCGTCGTGGCGCTCTGAAACGGTTTTTAATTCCTTACTAGACGATACAATTATAACGTATTTGTTCCCAACGTAGTACTGACGATACCAATGCCCGAATGTCAAAATTGCGGGTCGTTCGTGACCCGCGCCTATGCACGCGTCTTCACGCCGCGTGGCGTCGACGATCCCCGCGTCTGTCCGGATTGCGAAGACAAGATCCGCGACGGGGCCGACGTGCGAACCGCCCGCTCGCCGCGCAACCCCTGATCGACGGTCGATCGACCTCCGGCCGCTCGCGATCGCGAACGACGATCGGCCGACGCGTTTCTATCGGACCGAACCCACGTGACTTATGGGCGTTGCGGCCCTGAACAGGTACAATGGCTACTACGGAGACGAAGGTGACCCGGTTGTTCGGTGGTCCGGGCAGCGGGAAGACGACCGCGTTGCTCGACCACGTCGAAGAGATCCTCGAACAAGAGGGCGTTACGTTCCGGGATATCCTCGTCGTCTCGTACACGCGAGCGGCAGCCCAGGAGGTTCGCGAACGACTGGCCGAGCGACTCGACGAGAGTCCGCGTGCGCTGCAGGGGAACGTCTGTACGATGCACGCGAAGGCGTACGAACTCCTCGATCTCTCTCGGGGCGACGTCATCGGCGAAAAGGACAAAGAGGAGTTCTGCGAGGAGTACGGGCTCGAGTTCGAAGACGAGTACAGCGGCGCCGGCCGTCGAACCGCCCGATCGACGACGATCGGAAACAAGATTATCGCCACGAGTCAGTGGCTCCAGCGGACGAACCGCGACGTCGCGGACTGGTACGACGTCCCCTTCCAGTGGGACGAAGAGGAAGTCCGACTCCCGCCCGAGATCGACCCCAACGCGCAGGAGGGCAACAAGTATACGCCGACCTGGCCCAGCGACGACGACCGCATCGACGTTCCCGAGGCGATCCGCGGCTGGCGCACCTACAAGGGCGAGCAGGGCAAGATCGGCTTCGCGGACATGTTAGAGCGCGTCAAGCAGCGATCGCTGCTTCCGAGCGTCGACTACCTCGTGATCGACGAGTTCCAGGACATCACGACGCTGCAGTACGACGTCTACGAGGAGTGGAAACCCCACATGAAGAGGGTCCTGATCGCCGGCGACGACGACCAGGTCGTCTACTCCTGGCAGGGCGCCGATCCCGCGCTCCTGCTCGACGAGGAGGTCGACGAGGACATCATCCTCCCCAACTCCTATCGGCTACCGTCGAACGTCCTCAACGCGGTCAACAAGGAGATCCGCCACATCGAACACCGCCAGGACAAGGACCTCAAACCGCGCAAGGAAGGCGGTGCTGTCGAGGCCCGCGCGAACGCGTCGATGCTCGACGTCGTTCGCATGGTTCGACGCGCCCTCGTCGAGGACGACGGAACCATCATGGTGCTGTTCCGTGCCCGCTACCAGATGTTCCAGTTCATCGACGAGTTCATCACCGAGGGCGTCCCCTTCACGTCGCTGACCGACCAGCGGATGTGGACCGATCGGCTCACCCAGTACGTCCGCGCGGTCGAGGCCATCGATCGCGGCGCCGACATCGACGGCCTGCAGGCCCGGCGTCTCGCGGACATGCTCCAGGAGTCGGCGTTCGGGACGAACGAGCGCGACGAGTTCTTCGACGCCATCGACGAGCTCCAGGAAGAAGCCGGCGTCGAGGATCTCGAGGAGTTGACCGTGCCGGCCGAGGTCGTCCAGGACCACGTCCCGTTCATGCCCGGTCCCGCCTCGGCCTCGGACATGCTCCGCAAGGTGACCAACTTCCAGAAGAAAAGCGTCCGATCGTACTTCGCGATCGGCGAGTACAGCGGCATGGACACCGACCGCGTCCGCGTCGGGACGATCCACTCCGCGAAGGGTCGCGAGGCCGATCACGTCTTCGTCGCGACCGACCTCACCGAGAAGGTCGTCGAGCAGATGGTTGCGACGGTGGACGACCCCGAGGCTATCCCGGGCTGCGAGGAGTTCACCAAGACCACCTCCCCCGTTCCCGTCCTCACGGACAACGAGCGCCGGGTCTTCTACGTCGGGATGTCCCGCGCCCGCGAACGACTCGTCCTCCTCGAGAACCTCGTCGACGGCGCGCCGACGCTCACGATCGACGTCCTGCTTCGAAACCGGCTGACCGATCGGTCCCTGGAGGACCTGATCGAGGAGGCACAGCAACCCGCGGACGCGGCGGCCGACGAGGTCGAAGCCGAAGCGCCGTGACCGGCCGCGACGGAACGCCGCTCGCGGAAGCGCTGGCGGCGGCGCTCGAATCCCGCGGCGCGGTCGCGTTCGCCCACGCCGGTCCCGATCGCGATCCCGCGATCCGGTACTGTCGATCGGCCGCCGCCGGTTCGCGATCGTTCACCGACGGTTCGGCGTCCCGAGCCGCTGATACCCGCGCGATCGCGTTCGACGGTGCCGAGTGGTACGCAGTTTCGAGCGACCGCGCGTCGGGCCATCCGGCCGACGACCTGGCCGCGAAACTGGCCGAGCGGGTCGGAACGGGGACCGTCCTCACGCCGGCCCGGATCCCGCACGACGCGGCGCTCTACCTCGAACGGGCGGGCTTTTCGCTCGCCTCGACGGACGCCGTCGAGCGCGCGCGATCGAAAAAGATGAGCGACGAGCGCGCTCGAATCGAGGCGGCCCAGTCGGCCGCGGCGGCCGGACTTCGGCGGGGCGGGGCACTGCTCGCCGACGCGACGGTCGAGGACGGCCGGCTCGTGGCCGCCGGACGAGCGGTGACGGCCGACCGGCTGCGACGGACGATCGACGAGGCGATCGTCGCGGCGGGCGGCTTTCCGGACCGAAACACGGCGGTTACGCTCCCGGATCGCGGCGCGGGGCTTCGACCCGGAGAGCCGATCGTCGTCGCCGTCGCACCTCGCGAGTCGACGGGCTACTACGGCGGCCTCGTCCGGACCCTCGTCGTCGACAGCGAGGGCGGCGAGGAGCGACGGGCGCACGTCGGCGTCACGCAGGCGTTCCGCTCGGCGCGGGCGATGCTCACGGCCGACGCCCACTCCGTGACCGCGGTCGAGGCGGATCTCGAAGCCGAAATCCGCGGCTTCGGGTTCGGCGAGCGTCCGATCGAGACGCGAGTGGCGGGCGTCGGCCTCGAATCCGCCGAGCGACCCCGTGATGGGGGCGACCGGATCGAATCCCGATCGGTAGTTCGAATCGAGGCCGCCGTCGAGTTCGCGCCCGACCGCTGGATCCGACTCGCGGACCTGCTCGCGAGGGCTGACGCCGGGGTCGAGTGGCTCGCGGCACCGTCGCGATCGATCGCGCCGTCGGCGTATCCGGAATAGGGTCGGGAGACGGCCCCGCGGTTCGGAGCCGATCGCTCCGGCGTTACATCCGTTCGGCGATGCGCTCGACGGCGCGGACCAGCCGGTAGAACAGGTGAAGGGTAAACGCCGTCAATCCGACTGAGACGAGAATCACGACGAACGCGATGATGTTCGCCGTCAGGAAGGCCCAGGCGAGACCCAGGGCTAAGAGAACGGAGAGACAGATACCGATCCACGTCGGAAGCGCTTCATGCGTTTGTGTCGCTGCCATGGTTTCGAGAACGCCGGTCGAATTTTTCGACGCGGTCGAGGAGAAAGATTACGCGATCGGCGGCGACGCGTCTCGAACATCGGCGTCGGCACTCGTCTCCCGAATTCGCGGTTCGGAACTCGAATTGCCCGATCGCCGGGGCGAGCCGTTTCACTCGTCCGGTTCGGTGTCGGATTCCGGCTCTTTCACGACGGATCCGAAGAGCCGCTTGGCGACGAGTTCGGGCACGTCGCCCGGCGTGGTGAGCCGCTGCTGGACGACGACGAGCAGAACGGCGAGGACGATTAATGCACCGCCGGTGAACGTCTCACCGCGAACCAGCAGCAGATCGAGACCGGCCAGCGCCGCCGGAAGTGCCAGCACGAGGGTCCCCGCGAGTTTGACCGTGTCGATGATGCCTGCCATTGGACGCCGATAGGACGAGTCTCGTCAAAAGCGCGGCGACTGTCGAACGCGTCACCGGACGGTTATCCATCTCGAAATTGTTACTCGTACCGGATTCGGAACGTCTTTATCCGTCCGCTCGCAGCTACGAGTATGTTCACGGGAATCGTCGAGGAGACCGGCGAAATCGTCGCGCGCGATCGAACCGAGGACGGCCTCCGCCTCCGCATCGGAGCCGACGAGGTCGCGACGAGTCTCGAACGCGGACAGAGCGTCAGCGTCAGCGGTGCGTGCCTCACCGTCGAACGATACGAAGAGGACGCGTGGTTCGAGGTCTTCCTCGCGAGCGAGACCGTCGATCGGACGTATCTCGGCGAGCTCGCGGCGGGCGACGCGGTGAACCTGGAGCGAGCGATGCCCGCGTCGGGGCGGTTCGACGGCCACGTCGTGCAGGGGCACGTCGACGCGGTCGCGACCGTCGCGGACGTCGAGTCGGTCGAGGAAGACTGGTACTTCGAGTTCGAACTCCCCGCGGGGTACGATCGGTACGTCGTCGAGAAGGGGTCGATCACCCTCGACGGGATCAGTCTCACCGTCGCGAAGCTAGATCAGGAACGCGGCCGCGTCACCGCGGCGATCGTCCCGACGACGTACGACCTGACGACGCTCTCCGAGAAGGAACCCGGCGATCCCGTCCACCTCGAGGTCGACGTGCTCGCGAAGTACGTCGAGCGGTTGCTCGAAGCCCACCTCGAATGAGCGAGCGATCGACCGCCGGCACCCGCTCGGGTCGATCGGATCGGGGTCGCTCATCAGTCGCGATCGAGCTGCTGCTGGTACCGTTCGAGCAGATCGATCTGCCGCTCGAAGAGGTCCGCGATGCGATCGTCCCCGCGGTCCAGCCGTTCGTTCACCCGGTCTTGTAGCTCTCGAATGTGCTCGCGCCGTTCCTCGAGCGTCCGCGAGCGGCGCTCGCCGTTCGGTTCCGACTCGGCGGCTTCGAGGGATTGGCGTTCCTCCCGAGTGTCGTCCGCGGGCGTCGTCATCGCGGCGACCGTCTCGAAGTAGTTTCGCGTTGTCGCCGATGTGAGTTCGAGCGTTCGACGCTGGACCTGCAGCGGTCCCTCGATCGCCGCCCGCATCGCGGTCCGCTGGGCGGCGAACGCGGCATCGACGGGCGATGATCGGCCGCCCCGTTCGGACGACCGGCTCGACGATCGGCCGCGGTCGGATTCCGATCGGCCTTCGCCGTCCGCAGTCGACGTGCTCTCGTCCGGACCCGACCGGCGGGCCGCCGTTTCGGTCCCCGACTCGAGATCGGCTCCCGGGCCGGCGAGCGTCTCCGGATCGATCTCCAGTTTCGACTCTGAATCGGGTTCCGCGGCCGAAACGGCGTCGACGCCGGGATCGATCTTCGCCGCCGGTTCTTCGTTTCCGCCGCGTTCGGCCGCCAACTCCATCGTCTTCGAGGCGTCCGATTCGTCTGCCTCCGCCTCCGCGACCGACTCGAGATCGGCGCCGCGGTCCAGCGCGTCGGCCAGATCCATCGATTCGATGTCGTTCGCGTCGTCGCCCGCCTCGGCGCCGGGGTCGTCGACCGCGGCTTCGACGTCGACGCCCCGGCTCACATCGTCCGTCAGGTCCCGATCGCCGCTCGCGGCCGCGCGGTCGGACTCCCGATCGTCGTCCGAGCCGCCGACGTCCTCGAGCGAGTCGGCGTCGATCCCGATGTTCAGTTCGTCGGCGAGGTTCAGCTCTTCGGGTTCGCTGGTCTCCGACGCCTCCGACACTTTCACGTCGTCAGTGGCGTCCGGGACGGCCGTCGAATCGCGCTCGCCGCCGCCCGGACCGCTCCCCGCGGAATCGATCGCCGGCTCGCCGATCGGTTCGGGTTCCTCGGCCGCGGTCGTCGCCTCGGCGGCGTCGAACGGTTCGAACTCGTCGGCTTCGTCGGGGTCAGCGCCATCGGACTCGTCCGCGTCGGAGTCTCCGGATCGATCCGCGTCTCGCTCGTCGAGGTCGCTCGTCCCCGCGGGATCGGCCGGCGACGGCTCCGCGTCGGCCGTTTCGCTCGTCGATTCGACGACCGTCGGTCCCTCGGCCTCGCGTTTGTTCCGCGGATCGGGATCGTCGCTTTCCACGTCCGCAGTCGAGTCCGGGGACGCGTCCGTCGACGCGTCGGTTTCTATCATCGATTCCGCCCGGAGGCGGACGGCCTGGCTCGATATTTCGTCGACGGCGTCCGCGTGAATCGTAATGGTGTCCTCATGGGTACCGCTCCAGCCCAAGGCGGCCCTGGTCGAATCCATCACGTCTGATCGCGGTTCGACCCGGGCGACGTCGGCCTTCCCTTCGATCGCCGTGATAACCCCGATTTCCTCGCCGTTGGCGTTTTCGACCCGCTTCTCGACGTCGCCGCTCGAAAACGTCGCGCACATGAGCGCCACTCCGCCGGTTCGCCGCAAGCCTGTGCTGCCTGCAACCGCGCGCGAGACGGCACAGCGGCCGAAGTCGAACTGCTCGGTTCCCGTACGGCCCGATCAGCGCTGCGAGGGCTCGAATTCGGTCAGTTCCGACTCCGGCGGCTCGCCCGTGTCGTCCCTGGCCGCGCGGTAGGCCCGGCGGTACCGGGCGATTTTCCGGTAGAGATAGTAGCCGATCGCGGCGTCGTAGACGACCACGTAGGCGATGAACGCGAGTCCGGGACCGATCGGGACGGCGCTGGCGATCAGGCCGGGAACGATCCCGACGGTGGTGTTGTACGTCGCGTGGACGAACGACGCCACGAGCAGCCCCTTGACCACGAGCGGACCGGCGTACTCCCGGTTGAACTTCGCCAGGCCGAGGTAGTAGCCCGCGATCGCGGAGTAGATCACGTGGCCGGGGCCGACGAGCGCCCGGACGGTCGCGATGCCGGTCGCGGCGGAGACGATCCCGACCTGCGCCTCCGACACCGTTCCCGCGATGTAGATCGCGTTCTCGATCGCGGCGAATCCCAGTCCGGCGACCGCGCCGTAGACTGCTCCGTCGACCACCGCGTCGAAGGAGTCGCTGCGGTAGGCGTACACGCGAACCGCGAGGAGTTTCACCGTCTCCTCGACCGGACCGACGATCAGGTAGAAAAAGAGGATCGGACCGACGATCGCGATCGGCTGGATATACGGCGCCATCACCGAGTTCACGACCGCGGCGAACGTCGCGAAGAGGACCGCCAGCACGAACGTCGCGACGAGCAGGCGGAGCGGCTCGCTCGTCGTGATGTCGGTGTACCAGATGAAGGCCGCGAGCAACGCCGCCGGGACGATCGAGAGGCCGAAGAACGCGCCGAGCCACGGATCGTCGAGGACGAGCACCGCCGGTTGCACGAGCAGGGCGAGCGTGATCCCGAGCGCCACCGCGAGGACGATCGCGCGAAACCCGTAGCTGATGCCGTTGTAGATCGTGTACGCGAGCAGATCGACGATCGATCTGGGCTCCCACGTCGAGACGTCGTACAGATCGGTCGATCCGTCGCTCGCTCTGTCTACCGGGTCGCGCCTGCGCTGCATGCCGACCGGTACGATGGCCTAACCGGTAAGCGTTCGGCGCGGTCGACCTAGTATGATATTGACTCTCGTGATCTGTATAAGGGGGATGCTTATCCTACCACGGACGCGATAGCCGACAATCATGTACAGCCGAAGCCGCGGAATCCTCTACACCGCACCGCCCACATCGGACGACGCCGACGCGGACGATGTCGAGAACGGCGTCTCCGCGGAGTCGCGAGAGACGACACCGACCGCCGTCGGTTCCTCCGAAACGGCCGAGAGTCCCGCCGACGACTAACGCCGATCGGCCGGTGACGACGGATCGCCAACCGATCGACCGTCGACTGACCGACGCGGCGAACTCGGAATCCACAAAGCCCTCCCGTCCGAACCCGCCCGTATGCACTTCGATCAGCGCACGCAGCAGGCGCTTCGCGACGTCGGTCTCGATACCGACGACCTGCGGGCCGCCTCCGAGGCGATCGTCGAGGCCGTCGCCGAGGACGCGGCGGCGCTCGAGGCCTTTTTCGACGGCCGCGAGACGGTCTACTCCGACATGGACATGGCCCACTCGCGAGACGAGTATCCCGAGCACACGGTTGACTCGCTCGACCTCACCACGCACGCCGACGAGATGCGCGGCTGGCTCCGCTTCGACACGTGGGGCGTCTACGTCGAGGGCGGTCGGATCCTGGGGGACGACATCGTCGAACTGACGCTCGGGCCGACGATCCACGATCGGGTTCGGTTCGCGGCCGATCGGGAGACGCTCCGGTGATCGCCGTGGCGGAAGTCAGTCGCCAATCGACGGAGGGACGAGCGTGACGACCGTTCGCGTCCGCGGCATCTACGCGACCGCAGTGACACAGCGCCTGACCGAGAACGGGCTCGACGTCGTCCAGGCCTCCGAACCGATCCGGGAGCGGTTCGACGACGCCTTCGCGACCGCACCGGCGCTCGTCTCGATCGAGACGACCCGTGACAGGCAGGGTCTCGAGGTCTCCGGCGAATCCGACGCCGTCGCGGCCGTCGTCGACGAACTCGGCTCGATCGCGATCGACGCGTTCGCCTGGGACGCCGACGTTCCCCGGGGCGCGGTGTACGACGCCGAAGTGCTCGACGCCGGCGGTGGCGGCGGCGCGGTCGTCGACCTCGGTGGCGGCCGTCGAGGCTATCTCAAGTACGACGACGTGAACGGCTACGTCGACGGCGGGAACCGGTACCGCGTGCAGGTCCGCGAGCCGACGCCGCCGTGGGACGACGATCGGCCGCGGGTCGTGCCGACGCTCGACGTCGGCGACGGACTCTGCACCCTCTCGCGCGATCGCAGCGGCGTCTCGGCCGCCCTGCGGGGCGAGCGCGCGGACGAACTCGTCGGCATGACCGACCTCCTCTCGGCCGACGTCCCCGACGGGTGGGGCCTACGCTGGCAGCACGGCGCGGCCGACGCGGATCTCGAGGCGATGGGCGACGCACTCGGCCGAGCCGTCGACCGCGTCCGATCGCTCGAAGCCGAACTCGACGGCGCGCCGGACGAACCCGACGACCCGGCCGAGTTGGCGACCCCACAGCGGACCGTCTGGCTCTGGTTCGGCCGCGAGTCGCGATTCGCGCTGGACCGCGTCCGCCGGGCGGTCGAGACGACGATGGCGGGCCACCACCGGACCAAGGCGGCCGATCGGGCCGCGAGCGCCGCCGTGGACTTCGCGGAGGCGATCTGCGGGTCGGCGGGGACCGAATCCGCCGACGGAGGGGCCACCGTCGATGCCGACTTCCCGTTCGACGCCGTCGCCCGCCAGTTCGGCCCCGCGCGAGGCGATCGGCTCGAAATCGACCACGGCAAACCCGACGGTCGATTGATCTCGCTCGGCCGCGGTGAGGTCACGGCGCGGGACGCGGACGGTTCGATGACCGTCGAGCGATCGATGCGCGGCGGCGGCACCTACGACGCGCTCGACGTGCCCAAGGAAGACGGCGACGTCGCCGTGACGAAGTTCCGCGAGGGCCGGTGGTGGTACCCGACGACGTACAAGAGCGCGGACGGCGCCGCCAAGGGAACCTACGTCAACGTCTGCACGCCGGTCGAACTGTTCCCCGACTGCGCCCGGTACGTCGACCTCTACGTCGACGTGATCAAGCGCCCGGACGGGTCGGTCGCGATCGTCGACGAGGATGAACTCGAGGACGCCGTCGCCGACGGACTGGTGGCCGAGGATCTGGCCGAAAAGGCGACGACCGTCGCCGCGGCCGTGAAGCGGGCGCTCTCGAAGTGAGCCGAGGCGCCGTCGACACCCGGCGGTCCGCGAGTTCCCCTCGCGCGTGCGGTCGGGCTATCGTCTTCGGTACGCCGTCGGCGAAGACTGAGCGGGAGTCAGTCGGCGGCCTGCGGGGTATCGCCGGCCCGATCGGCGCTCGGCAGGAGCGAGACGTAGTCGTCGAGATCGAGCGCGAACTGGCGGTCGGTCGTCGGGTCGATCCAGTAGAGTTCGAACTCGGAGCCGTGTTCCTCGCCGCCGTCGGCGACGGTGTGGATCCACCGATCGCGGGGTTCGTGGACCATCGCGTGGAAGAAGTGGCGGACGTATCGTTTGGGCGGCGATCGCCGGCGGGTCCAGACGTCGGTCGAGAGGTGGCGGGTCGCGTTCAACGTCCCGAGGCCGCTCTCCTCCATCACCTCCCGGAACAGCGCGTCCCGCGGTGACTCCCCCGGTTCGAGCGTCCCCTTCGGAATCTGCAAGCCGTCGTGACCCGGGCCCTCGAAGACCAGTAACTCGCCCGAGTTGCGCGTGACGTATGCGCAGGCCTTCTCGACGTACGTTACGTTGGTCATGTTATCGTGTGGCACTCCGTTGCGAGATAAAAGCGTATATGCCGTAGCTCCTTTAGGAAACTTAAGAGTTACCAGGGCTGCAAACGGCGCCGACCCGGTCGAAGCCATCAGTCGGCGCCGGCGGCCGGTTCGGACGCGGCGGCCGGTGCGCCGTCGATTCTGGTAAACAGGGTCGCGAGCGCCGGGCCAGTCACGTTGTGCCAGACGCTGAACAGCGCCGGAATCAACGCGGCGATCGGGTCGAAAAACGCCACGGCGATCGTCACGGCCAGGCCGCTGTTCTGGAGTCCCACCTCGAACGCGCACGCCCGGGCGCGGTCTTCCGGCATTCCCGCGAGCCGCCCGACGCCGTAGCCGGCCCCCAGGCCGAGTCCGTTGTGCAGGACGACGGCGAGGAAGACGACCGCGCTCGCGGCGAGGATGTTCTCGACGTTCAGCCCCACCACCGCCGCGACGATGGCGACGATGGTGATCACGCTGATCGCCGGAAAGATCGACAGCCCCATCTTCGCGACGGCCGGCGCGCGCCTGTCCAGGACGTACCGAAGGACCAGTCCGGCGACGACGGGTACCAGGACGATCTGGACGATCGACTCGGCCATCTCGGCGAACGTGACCGCGATCGACTCGCCGGCCAGCAGGACGGCCCACGCCGGCATCACGATCGGGGCGGCGATCGTCGTCAGCGACGTGATCGTCACCGACAGCGCGACGTCGCCCCGACCGAGGTACGTCATCACGTTCGAGGCGGTGCCGCCCGGCGCCGCGCCAACGAGGATCAAGCCGAGGCCGACCTCCCAGGGAAGCGCGAGCGCGACGACCAGGGCGTACGCGGCCAGGGGCATCACGAGCCACTGGGCCGTCGCACCGATGAAGACATCCCGCGGCCGCTCGACGATCCGCCGGAAGTCGTCGGGCGTCAGCGTCAGGCCCATACCGAGCATGATGACGCCCAGCAGCGGCGAAATGTAGTCGGCGATCGGCGTGAACGCGCCGGGCGCGTAGAGCGCGATCCCGGAGAAGGCCAGCACCCAGACGACGAAGTACTTGCTCGTGACCTGTCCGATCCGTTCCAACTGCGTCGATACCATCATTCGTGTCTCACGTCCCTGCGGAAAGTACACTCAACTGGGGAAGAACACCGTATAATACTGTCTCTACACTCGTGGAGGACGAGTCCCGTCGATGCGCGTCCCCCGAAGCCTCGCGAATGCGCCCCGTCACAATAACCCCGTACGCCAGCCCCGGCGCGGTTGTCTCGTCGTCACTCGCTTCCGACGATCGACCGTAGCAGTTTGGACTCGGCCTTTCGAATGTGTTCGGCGGCCGTACTCGGAGCACAGCCGATCGCGTTCGCGACCTGTTTGTGGCTCGCGCTTCGCGGGAGTTCGTAGTAGCCGAGCGCCAGGGCGGCCTCGATCGCGTCGCGCTGGCGTTCGGAGAGCAGCGAGTCGGCGACGCCGGGCGCCGCCTCGATCCCGCCGATCTCGGTAACCGTCACCGCGATCGGCTCCGGGAGTCCGTCGATCGCGGTCTGAATCTCCGCCGGCGGCCCGACGATCGAGTACGACACCGTCCCGTCCGCGTACTCAACGGGCGGGATCACGAGCGCCGGCGCGCGATCGGCGAGTTCGAACACGTCTCTGAGCGGTTCCGTGGTCGCGTCCCTGATGTAGGCGTAGAAGGCCGCGTCGCCGGCGGGGACGAGTTCGTACGAGCGGACCGGTTCGATCGCCTCGATTCGGCCCCGGAACGCCTTGCGATCCCCCTCGACGTAGTGCATGATCCCGAGTTCCTCCCCGGTGAAGTTCCAGTGCATCGCGGTCGCCCGATCGACGTACGGTGCGTTGACCAGCAGGTCGTACATCGGGTGGATCTCGTCTTCGCGGCCACCCGCATCCAGGGTGAGCCGGACGTGTTTCATATCTGGTCAGTCGAGGGCGATACTATAAACCCCACGGACGGATCCGGCAGCGCGTATTCGGCGATCCGATCACAACTGCCCCGTGATGAACGGAACGCACCGAACGCTGCTTACGGGCGCAACCGGAACGCTCGGGCGGGCGCTTCGATCCCGGTTGCGCGAGGCAGGACACGAGGTTCGCGCGGCGAGTCGATCGCCGCCCACCGCTGGTGGCGCCGCCGACCGCAGCGACGCCGCCGACGTCGACTGGGTCGAACTCGATCTGCTCGACGGGACCGGACTCCGATCGGCCGTCGAAGGCGTCGACGTCGTCGTTCACGCGGCGTCCGCTCCTCGCGGCGACAGCGAGGCGGTCGACATTCGCGGAACCGAACGGCTCCTCGACGCGGCCGCCGAGGCCGACGTCTCGAACGTCGTCTACGTCTCGATCGTCGGCGTGGACGAGATCCCGCTCTCGTACTACGAGCACAAACTGGCCGCCGAGCGATCCGTCGAGGGGAGCGCGGTCCCGTCGACGATCGTCCGCGCGACGCAGTTTCACCCGTTCGTCTTCGACCTGCTCGAGGCGGTCTCGCGCCTGCCGATCTGGCCGCTCCCGACCGAGTTTCGGCTGCAACCGATCGACGTGGGCGAGGCCGCGGACGCGATCGTCGAGCGCGCGACACCCGAACCAGGGGGGCGGGTCCCCGACGTCGGCGGTCCAGCGGCGCGAACCGTGGGGGATCTCGCGCGTGCTTACCGCGACGCGACGGGGTCGAGACGGCCGATCGTCCGCCTCCCGCTCCCCGGATCGACCGCCGCCGCGTTCCGATCGGGGGCCGCGCTCTGTCCCGATCGGACCGTCGGCTCGGTGACGTGGGAGGAGTGGCTGACGGCCGGCGAATAGGAATCGCCGCTCCGCCGATTCCAGTGACGTGAACGCGAGCGGCGGCCCCGGTCGCCGGAGGTTCGCGATTCCGCTCCTCTCCTTGCTCCTGCTCGCACACCTGGCGATCCCGATCGTCACCGGGACGGGCGCCGCCGTGCTCGCGCGGCTCGGTCAGGTATCGGGTCTGGTCGCGATCGTGCGCTCCGGATCCCGCAATAAGCGCCGATCGTCGAGAAGGGGCGAACCGCAGCGGCCGGAGAATCGATCGCCCAAAGACTCAGTCCGCGGCGAGTTTGTCCAGGCCGGCGGACTCGATATCCGTGCCGCCGACCGACGATCGCAGCGAGTCCATCCCGTCGTCGCGGTCGATGTCGAAGTTCGTCTCGTACAGCTCTTCCACGCGAGTTAGTTCCTCGTCGGAGAGTTTGGGCACGTCGCTGGCGGCCGCCCACTCGTCGATATCGTCCGCGGTGCGGAACGTCGGCGTTACGGTCGCGACCGGCTCGTGCGAGAGCAACCACGCGATCGAGGCCTGGCCCATCGTTCGCTCGCCGTCCCGCTCTAAGAACCGCAGTTTCTCGAGTTTCTCCCAGCCGGTCTCGTACCACTCGTCGGGGCGGAACCCGCGGTGGTCGCCCGCGTCGAGTTCGGTTTCGGGCGTCACCTGCTCGTTCAGGATACCCGAGGAGTGTGGCACGCGGGGGATGAGGCTGGTCTGCGATCCCGTCCCGTCGATCGTCTCCAGGAAGTGGTTGCCGACCTCCTGTTCGAGCACGTTCCAGACGAGTTGCAGGGAGTCGAACTCCTCTTCGATCGCCAGGTCGCCCTCGGCGAGCCAGCCGATCGACGGCCCGAGCGCGAGCCCGCGCGCGCGGATCATCCCTTCCTCTTCGAGTTCGTCGAGCACCTCGAGCACGTCGGGGGTGATTTCTTCGACGTTCGCGTTGTGAAGTTGGAGGACGTCGATCGTCTCCACGCCGAGGCGATCGCGGCTCCCCTCGACGGCGTCCCGGACGTAGTCGGGTTCGATCTCCTTCGGGAGTTCGCCGTGGCCGGCCTGCGGGTTGTTGTAGAAGTCGTAGCCGACCTTGGTCGCGATCGTGACCTCATCGCGTCGGTCCGCGAGGGCTCGGCCGATCAACTCCTCGCTGCGGCCGTGGCCGTAGACGTCGCCCGTGTCGAAGTAGGTGATCCCGCGATCGAGGGCGTGGTGGATCATCTCGATCGCGTCGTCCTCGCTCCGATCTCCCCACCAGTCGGTGCCGACGACCCAGGCGCCGAAGCCGATCTCGCTGACCTCGACGTCGGAATCGCCGAGTTGCTGGTAGTGCATGCTCAAGGGTTCGTATTGAGGGGACTTATTGCGTGCGGAACTCGGCCTTGGCGGATCGGCGCTTCGTTTGGAACCGCGGATCCCTCGAGTACCCCGAGTATCGATCCTATCGCGAAATATTTTGGTCCCGTGCCACGGAAGACGTGACATGAGACATAACGATCCGGTCGGGTTGACCACTGCGCTCGTAGCAGTCCTGACGCTGCCGCTCGGCCTCCTCACCGGACTGTTCGTGAGTCTGCAGGCGGCGGTCGCCGTATTCGTCGTCGGGTGGCTGTTACTCGTCCCGTTGCTACCCATCGTCGGCAACGAAATCCTGGGGATCGACGAGCCGGAATTAGCGTTCTCCGAACCTGCCGATTCGCTCGACCGACTGAAACAACAGTACGTCGACGGGGAACTCGACGAAGACGAGTTCGACCGAAAGGTCGCCCGATTGGTCGATCCGACACCGGGACCCGAACGAGGGGGACGCGCCCGATCCGATGACGAGATCGACTCCGACATCACGGAGAGGGCGCTCGAGTAAGCGTTCTCGAGCGATTTCCCGGAGAGAACCCGTCCGCCGAACGAAGCGAGGACGCGATTTTGACGCCACCTCAAGGCTATCTGCAACGTACGTTACACGGTACCCCTTGCGGAGGAATGCGGACGTGAGTGACGACCGACAAACTGAACGCACAACCGAACCACTATCAATGCCGGCAGTAATACCTCGGGATATGACAAAGCGGTACGTCTCGCTTCCCGCCGAAGCGGAAGCAGGCATGCGCGAGTTCATCGACGAGGTCGACGAGCGACTCTCCGGCGACGAGGACACTTGTTCCGTCGTCGAGGACGTTCTGATCGACCTCTCCGGCGACCGGGAGGCGTACGAGCGGTGGCGGGCGGGCGAGCAGGTCTCCCCCGCAGAGCAGGTTCGCCTCCAGAGTTACGACCCCTGCAACACCACCCTCGAAAGCGAGTACTACGCCGAGAAGGACGAGGATCGATTCCGCCGATCGAAGCACCTCCAGTGGCTCTGGCGGCAGTTCGACAGCCTGCCGATCGCGGACAACGTCGAGTTCGCCCTCCGATTCCGCCGGATGCTCGCGGGCCACCTCTTCGAGGAGTGCGGCAAGGGCTGCCGGTTCTTCAAGGGAATCACCTTCACGTACGGCCACAACATCTCCGTCGGCGATAACACGATCATTCACGACGACGTCCACCTGGACGACCGCGGGAAACTGACCATCGGTAACCGGGTTTCGATCTCCGACGGCGTCCACATCTACAGCCACGATCACGACGTCGTCGATCAGACCGAGGTCCGCAACTACCACACGATCGTCGAGGACGACGTCCGACTCACCTACGACTCGATGGTCCGCGCGGGCAACAGGGTCGGCGAGAACGCGATCGTCGGCGCGCGCGGAGTCGTCCAACACGACATCCCCGCCCACCACATCGCCGTCGGAATGCCCGCCAAGAGCGCCAAGATCAAACCCGGCTGGGAGGGCGTCGCGACGCCCGTCGACGAGGCCGGCGTCAACCGCCAGGAAGAGCGCCGAATCGAGTACGAACTCCCGGCCGAGTTCGAGGCGTTCGACGAGTTCGAGCGCGATCTGGAACCCCCTCACCGGCGCACCGATTAGTCCGCCGCTCGTCCCGCCGACTCGATCGGCGACCGACCCCGTCCACCGGTGAATCGATCGTCCGCCTCCGCGTCCGGGTAGCTGGCTGCGGTCTCTGTCCCCCTGCTATCGTTACGCGTCCATCTCCGGTTCCGTCGACCGATACGCCGCCGTGACTGTCACCGAGCGATGAGACAGTGAATATCCAAGTGCGTTGAGAACGTATCGCACGGTGATGGAGCTCTGGGGTTGGCTCATCGGATACGTGGTGCTGTTCGCCCTGCTTCACGTGGTACTCTACTACGTGTACGTCCGTCGCGAGGACGGCGAAAGCCCGAGTCCGCCGTCGTTCGCCGATCCCGACCGCGCGAGTTCGTACTCCTCGCCCGGCCCCGATCGGTATCCCCGCGCGACCGACGACGCTCGCGACGTCGAACCCGAGGGTCGGGCGAGCGCCCTCGAACTCGAGGGCGAAACGATCCGCTGCCCACACTGCGGCGTTCGGAACGCGGCCGACCAGACGTTCACCTACTGCTGGAACTGCGTCTCGGCGCTCCGACAGTAACGCGGCCCGCGATCGGCCGCGGCGATCCGTCCGGGCGTCGATCGCGTTTCGCCGACCGCGATGCGATCGGGCGGCGATCGAGACGGTTCCGATTTCCGAACCGAAGGGGCGGGCTAACGCGACGTTCTGGCAAGTAATCGATGATTACGCTTTTGGTCTCCAAGCGCCGAGTGGTCGAGGAAGACGAACAGGTATGTACGACTCCACTCCCCCCGCATCGCGGTCTCGCTCTCCACCCGTGTATCGCGCCGTTCACGATCCCGAGGGGCCCGCGACGCTGAGTACGACTATCATCCACGCGCTGGCCGACTGCACGGGCGTCGACGTGACGGACAGCCGTATCTCGCTGTACGATACCGTCGATCCCGACGCGCTCGACGGGCTCTTTCGTCCCCGATACGACGGCACGCCTCGCGCCGGAGGCACCCTCTCGTTCGTGATCGACGGCCACTACGTCACGGTCAGCGGCGACGGCGAAATCCTGATCGAACCGCCCGCTCGCCGGTGAGCGTTCGGTTCGCGATCTCGTTCCGGTAGTCGCAGGTTAGTCGGCCAGCGCCGTCGCGAGCGCCTCCAGGTGATCGACGCCGACGACCGCGACGACGTCGCCGGTCGAGCGCGCCGATTCGAGGCGGTCGACCATGCAGCGTTCGCGCGTTTTGTCCCGGTAGGCCAGCGCGCTCCTGTCGGTGTCGACGCTCCGGAGCAGCGCCTGGACGCCGGCGACGTGGGACCGCTCGTGGGCCGCTTGCTCGGCCGGCGGATCGGCGCGCGTACAGCCGTACTCGATCGGATCGTCGCAGGCGATGGTCATCGAGGTCGCGTGCGTGAGGGTCGCCGCGATGCGACAGGTCAGCGCCGACCGCGTGGCGCCGCCGACGCTCGAGATGACTCGCCGTGCGGTCGACGGAGAGACGCGATCGGCGACCAGTCGGGCGACGAGCCGTCGAAGGAACGACCAGTTTGGCGCGTCAATACCGACGACATCGGCGTCGGGCGCCGCGCGGATCGCGGCGCTCATCTCGCCACCGAAGCGGGGCGGGCCGGCGTCACCACCGTCCGCGTAGGCGCGGTACAGCGGCAGCGCGGCGGCGGGTAACTCGAGCGCGAGCACGTCCGGGTCGATCGTTTCGAGGACGCGCTCGACGCGGGCGATACTGGCGGGGTGGTCGTGGACGACGCCGAGGAGGTGGACGTCGCGGTCGGCGTGTCCGGGGACGCACCGATAGAATCGGGGCGTAACGCGCGGATCGTCGATCGACGCGGGGACGGCGGCGGACTCGGCCATTGATCGAGGTGTAATACGCGACTACCGTCATAACCCTTCTGTTGTGTCGTCGCAGGGTCGGATTGTCGTCACGTCGGTCCGCCGTTTCCGGTCCCAATCGCAGATTAGCAAACGAACGCGCGGAAAGGGTATCCTGCCCGATGAAAACGATTTCGGCCGTTTATTGCGTCTACGTCCCTTCATTCGGCAGACCGGTCGCGACGGTTCGATCGCCGACCGGATGCGGACGTCTGCGCCGACTCGACCGATAGCCTCCCGCCGACCCGGGGATAGTATGACGCGAGAACGGATCACGAGAGCCGACGAAGGGAAACGAGTCCTGAACACCGACGGCACGGAGGTCGGGTTGCTCGTCGCGGTCGAAGAGGGGCGGGGCTACGTCGATCCCGATCCGGGTCTCGCGGATACAATCAAGGCGAAACTCGGCTGGGGAAGCGCATCTGAACGGGCGCATCCACTCGACGAGGGGAGCATCGAGGAGATCACCGACGACGCCGTCTACCTTCGGGGAACGCTCTGAGCGTCCGCGGCACGGGCTCGACGCTCCGCGGCGCGGACTGCGATCGCCACCCGCGCCCGGTGTGAGATCCGCCGATTGACGGTCAGCGGTCGGCGGTCATTCCGGCGGTGACAGCTTCTTCGCGGAGGTGCGGAACCGGCGGTACACGCCGGTGGCCCACTCGAGAGCGGCCTGCGAATCGTTCGTGAGAACCGCCTTGATATCCGTCTCCTGGATGGCGAACAGGAACACCTGCGAGCCGGTCGGTAACTCGAAGATCGTGAGTTCGTAGGGGAGCGAGTCGACGACGTAGAAGTCGACCGCGCCGGCGACGGCGAGGTCGTGTACCTGTTCGGGATACTCGGCCACGATGAACTCGGCGAGATCGTCGGTCATGAGCAGCTCCGCATCGAGGTCGCCGTTGACCGTCCGATCGTACAACCGCCGGCGGAGCTGTGGAATCCGCTCCGCCCCGGCGATCGCTCGCACCCGGTCGGCCCGATCGAGGTAGCAGGTGAGTTCCTGGAGGGGTTCGTTCGGCGCGTGCGACGGCGGCTCCGTCGCCTCGGAGCCCTCAAGCATGGCCGCCGACATCGGCGCATCGGGCGGCATGTGCCCCAGCAGGTGACTGCGCGTTTCGATCGATTCGAAGACGGCGGCGCTGCGGCGATGTTCCGCGAGCGCCAGCCGTCCCGCGGCGGTCAGCCGATAGGTGCCGTCCGTTCGGTCGACGAATTCGAGCCACTCGAGCTCGCGGACTGCCCGGTCGATCGTCGATCGGGAACAGTCGAGGTGGTCGACGAGGTCTCGCTTGTCGCGGGGCTGCTCCGCGAGGCTCGAGAGGAGCGGCTCTCTGCGGGCAACCGTCTCGAGGACGTCCAGTGTGGGACTTGGCGAAGACATCGACCCTATGCCAATACCAATTGCCGATCGAATAAAACTCCGCCGATGTCGAGACAGATCGCCGAGAGGTTCCGAACGGCCGGCCCCAGACGCGATCTCGTCGGCCGCGGCCACACCCTGTCGGACGGGAACCCGTTCGGCGCGAAATCGGCCGAATTGGAACGGTGCGAAGCGGTGTGGATCGGAACGGTGCAGCTCGTCGTGACGCCGATCGATATCGTTCCGGTCGGCTGACGTAGCCTCCCGTGTTCGCGACGTGTGAGTTCCGGATTCGCGACGATTTCGCTTCCGGACTCGTGAGGACGATCGTCGCAGGGTGGATCGAGCGGTATGAAGGTGGCTCGGTCGCGCGATTGCGTCCCCGGGACGAGCGCGTGGCGTCGGTTTAGACGCCGGTACTGTACCGCAGAATGCCCGCAAATCCGCCGAACGCGTTGTACAGTTGTTCGCCCTTCTCGAAGTCGGTCGAAATGAACTTGGTTTCCGTGCCCCGCTGTTCGGCGATTTCGATGAGGTGATCGATCGCGTCCTCGCGATCCTCCTCGGTGGCCTCGACCGTCGTGCCGCATTCGGTGCAGTCGTGGGCCGGCGTCGACTTCCGCCGATCGATCACCTCGCGATCGGTGTTGCCGCACTCCGGACAGTCGTAGGTGACGACGTCCCGCCGAAGGTCCTCGCTGATAAGGAGCCGATCGACCGCGCCCATCACGAGGTTCCGTCGGGTCTGCTCGAAGCCGTAGGTGGCGAGGTCGCCGGCGTTGAGTTCCTCGAAGAACTCCTCCATCACCTTCTTGTCCTTCATCACCTCGGCGTCGGCCAGCGCGTCTTCGGCGTTGTCGACGAGGTCTTTCAGGCCGGACTCGTCGGTGTAGGCGACGTCGAACTTGCCGAGGACTTTATCCTGGATTTCGTGGTGGAGGTAGTCGCCGTCGAGGAACTCGTCTTTGGTGGGCGAGGGACCGCCGACGAGAACGCCGTCGAGTTCGTGGCGCTTCGGGACGAACAGGTCGTTGGCCATCCCCGCGACCTCCTGGTAGAAGTTGTCGATCGCTTCGAGCCGCAGGCGGGCGAACCGCTGGGCCGACTGTCCACCCTTGCGCTGCTTGCCGGGGACGAGCGAGGAGGCTGACTTGACGGGTTCGATGCGTTTGCCCTTCAGCCAGCCGACGTTGGCCTCGCGCCGGTCGAGGACGATCAGGCCGTACAGCCCCTTGTCCGCCAGCATCTCCTCTAAGGGTTCGGTGAGGAAATCCGAATCGCAGTGGTAGCGAAACGACTCGACCGGCTGGGGCGGACTCTCGAGTACCTGCGTCACCATCTCGGTCTGGCCGCCGCCCGAGTCGACGGCGCCGGAAAACAGCACGATCCCGTTTTCCGGCGGATAGGTGTCGTAGTATCGAAGTCGATCTTTGATGCTCGTCAGCGCGTCTTGGACGGCCGTCCGGGTCTGTTTGGACTTGATGTTGGCGGCTTCGCTGTGTTCCTGCGTGACGTGTTGAACGACGTCGCTGATCTGGCGATCGTCGGGAACGTAGATCGAGACTAGCTGCGTACCGGAGCCCTCGTACTGCTTGAGGTCCTCGATGACCTTCCGGAACTCGTATTTTTTCCGGTCGGATTGCTCCTGCTCGCCCTCCTGGCTCATTGGCCGTACAAAACAGTGCTGCGGGTAAGTATCCTTTGACACACCGTGTAGCGTGCCACCGCGAGCCGATCGCCGGGGGCCGTTTCCCCCGCGAGGTGTGGTTACGATTTAAGGTGTTGCCGTTCCACAGTCCGGACAGTACTCCAGTATGTCTCAAGAGACGGTCTACGCTATCGCCAGCGGAAAAGGCGGCGTCGGGAAAACGACGACGACGGTGAATCTCGGGACGGCGCTCGCACAGGCGGGCGAGCGGGTTGCGCTCGTGGATGCCGATCTCGGCATGGCGAATCTCGCCGGGTTCGTCAGCCTGCGCCCCGATTCGACGACGCTCCACGATGTGCTGGCCGGCGACGCGTCGATCGACGACGCGACGTACCAGCTAACGGACAACATCGTCGCGGTCCCGAGCGGGACGGACCTCGACGCGTACGCCGACACGTCCCCCGAAGGACTCCGGGACGTCGTCGCCGAACTTCGATCGACCTACGACTACGTGATCCTCGACGTCGGTGCCGGCGTCAGTCACGAAACCGTTCTCCCGCTTGGCCTCGCCGACGCCGTCGTTCTCGTCTCGACACCGGAGCCCGCGGCGGTCCACGACGCCAAGAAGACCCTCGAACTGACCGGCCGCGCCGGCGGCGAGGTCGCCGGCCTCGTCGTCACCCGGACGCGACCGGACACGGACGTCTCCTACGAGGAACTCGCTGCGCGGCTCGACCTTCAGCTGTTGGGAACGATCCCCGAGGACCCGGCGGCTCGCGAGAGCGTCTACGCCGGGACGCCGCTCGTCGTCCACGACCCCGACGGCCCCGCCGCCCTCGCGTACCGGCGCCTCGCAGGCGACGTAGCCGGAATCGAGGCTCCCGGCCGGCCGCCGACGGCGCGGAATCCCGCGCCGTCGGCCACCGAGTCCCAGTCGGACCGATCGACGGCTCGTACCGACGACCGCCCAACGGATCGATCGGCCGACGAGGGGAAGCGGGAAGCCGCACACGACGACGTGTCCAGCGCGATCACGGAAGCCGAGACCGATCACTGATCGAGGCGACGGCTGCTCTCGAAAGCGGTACCTGATCCCCGGTTGAAACGTCTATTGTCAACCCCTACCGTTCCCATAGGTGCGGCCTGGAGACGCCGAGTCGTGTGATCTACCCGACGTTCGTTCGAACGGGGTGACTACCGTCGTATCGAGACGATCAGGGTCGTTGACAGCGGGTCCGATCGATCCTGTCAGTCCAAACGCCGAATACGCGGGGTATGAGAGATGTTACCGGTGTTCCGGGTAACGGGACAGTAGGGTGGTCGGGAGGGTCACGGGTGGGGACTGGTACGAACTCATTACTAATCACACCGTCTAGGGATGTCTGGACCATGGAGCGACGAAAACTCCTCCTTGGCTCCGGAGCCGCCCTCGCAACCGTACTCGCCGGCTGTTCCAGTTCCGACACCGGCGACGATGACCCCAACAACGCGGATGACGGGTCCAACTCGGACGCCGACGGCACTGACTCCGGTCAGAATGGCGACGACGGCAGTGATGGTGACAGCAACGACGGTACCGACTCCAACAAGGGCGCCGATTTCGATGACGTTCCCGGCTTCGACTCCGGCGACCTCTCGATGAAAAGCGATCTGGTGAGCGTCGACAGCGTCAAGCGCGACGGCGACGAAGTCCACGTCACCGCGACGACGAAGACGACTGATACTGAGAAACTCCGCAACGAGCTCGACTCGCTCGGGCACGACATGGATAAGGTGACCTACGATCTGGATCGGTTCAAAGCCGAGATCAAGGTCGTCCGCTTCTCGGTCGTCGATACCGACGGCAATCACGTGGTCTCGTTCTCCGTCTACACGAAGTGGATCGTCAAGTACGCGAACGGCCAGCTGACGGACGACGAGTTCTACGATCTGGTTCAGGCGACGGCGAAGTAATCGGCCGTCGCGATCGCGCCTTCTCCTTCGATCGCGTCCGTCTCGGAAGAGCGGCTACGCCGTTCGCGGCGCCCGATCGCCGACGGCATCGGACGCGTTCGCCGCGATGCAGACCGACGCCGCCTGGCTCGAGGCGTGGTTCGGCCGCCAATCGGGCCCGAAGGCTTTCACGGCGGCCTCGCACCGCTCCTTCTGACGATCAAGGATGACGAGAGGTGGAGGATCAGTGGAGACGTCGATGGCGGCGGCTCGGCGCCCGCCCATCGCAGCGGGTCAACGACGGAACCGACGTTGACGGTCTTGTCGCCGCGCATCGAATTCGAACCGGCGGTCGCCGGACCCTCCCGCTCCGAAACGCGAGTTCTGGCGCCGCCGACTCGCAGCCATCGGTTCGCCGTTCGGCCGAACGGGGCGGCTACCGGGTCCGCGAGACGGTCGGTCGTCCCGATCGATTCGGAGCGGGATCTCGATCGGTCGCACGTCGAACCGTCCGTTTCGAGGCCTCACAGCGCGGTTGCGCGCGTCGGAACGGTACGTCGCTCGGGAAATTTTCGGCGTGGAACCGGTACGAACCGGTTACTAATCAGTTCGTCGAGGGACGGCCCGGCCATGGACCGACGAACGCTCTTGGCGAGCAGCGGTGTCGCCCTCGCAGCCGCGCTGGCCGGCTGTTCCAGTTCCGACACCGACGATCCTCTCGACGACGAGTCCGAAGACGCCGACGGGACCGATTCGGACGCTGACGGAGACGCTTCCGCCCAGGATGGCGACGGGAGCGACGGTAATGGCACGGACCGGAACGGCGATACCGAGGACGGCGACGGCTCCGCACAGGAGGGAGAGACGGAGTCCGAAGAGGCCGACGATACCGGAAACAGCGACAGCGGCGGCGACGACGCCGATGCCCTCGATCGGAACGGCATTCCCGGATTCGATGCCGACGCCTTTACGATCGGGAGCGATCGGGTGACCGTCGATCGAGTCGAGCGCGACGGATCGACGGTCCGCGTCGACGCGACAACGACGACGACCGATCGGGTGGAACTCTACGACGAACTCGGATCGCTCGGGTCGGATCTGGAGGCGGCGGTGACCGACCCGGAGCGGTTCGAGGGGGCGATCGACCGGGTCGAATTCACACTCGTCGACGGCGACGGCGACCGCGTGGGTTCGTTCCACGCCCGCTCTCGGTGGATCGTCGGGTACGTAACCGGACGACTCACGGAGGACGAGTTCTACGACCGGGTCGTCGGGACGGCCGGATAGTCGCGACCGAATTCCCGGGGTCGATCGACGCGCCCGGGTCGGATCGCTCTCGCTTCCCTCCGTTCCCTGTGCGTCTTCCGCGCCGGAGGAAGCTACATCGAGCGTGGCGCCTCGACGCCGAGAATGCCGAGGGCGTTCGCGACGGTGTGTTTCGACGCCGCCACCAGCGCGAGGCGCGCGTCCCGGACCTCGGGATCGACGTCGTCGGCGAGCACCGGACACTCGCGGTAGAAGGCGTTGAACCGATCGGCGAACTCGCGCGTGTAGGTCGCGATCGCGTGCGGTTCGAGATCGCCCGCGGCCTCGTCGACGACCGCCGGGAACCGGGCGATCGTCTCGAGTAGGTTCCGCTCTGCGGCCGTCGCGAGCAGGTCGGCGTCGGCCGCCGACTCGAGGTCGAGGTCCTGATCCGCGAGGCCGCGATCGGGGTCGAAGCCGGCTGCTCGCGGGCTCTGCCCGCTCGCATTTTCCGCGGCGCTTCG
Source organism: Halosolutus gelatinilyticus (assembly GCF_023028105.1). Taxonomy (NCBI): domain Archaea; kingdom Methanobacteriati; phylum Methanobacteriota; class Halobacteria; order Halobacteriales; family Natrialbaceae; genus Halosolutus; species Halosolutus gelatinilyticus. Next base: position 933,494 of record NZ_CP095491.1, on the reverse strand, counting down.
CGCCGCGCTCTCCTCCAGGATGCCACAGCAGCGTGCGTGGACGTACTGGACGTACGGCGCGGACTGCGCTTCGAAGTCGAGCGCCTGATCCCACTCGAAGGTGATCGCCTTCGTCGGCTGCTTCGAGACGATGTCGTAGCGGACCGCGCCGATGCCGACCTGGTGGGCGATGCGCTCGATGTCCTCGTCGTCCAGGTCGTCGTCGCGGATGCGATCGTCGAGGCGGTCCTCGACCTCCTGGCGGGCGCGCTCGATCGCCTCGTCGAGCAGGTCGTCCAGGTCGACGCCCGTGCCGCGACGGGTGGACATTTTCCCCTCGGGCAGGTTGACGTACGAGTAGAGAACCTGGCGGAGCTGACCAGTATCGTTGCCCAGCAGTTCGAGCGTCGTCCGGAGCTGGTTCGCCTGAAGCTTGTGGTCCTCGCCGAGCACCGTCACCGCGCGATCGTAGTTGTCGAACTTCCACTCGTGGTGGGCGAGATCGCGAGTCGGGTACAGCGAGGTGCCGTCGGCGCGCAGGAAGACGAGGTTCTTGTCGATGCCGTACGCGTCGAGGTCGAGTTGCCACGCGTCGTCCTCGTAGACGGCCTCGTCTAAGTCCTGGAGGCGATCGACGAGATCGTCCGTCGAACCGTCGAACATGAACCTCGTCTCCTTGACGAACTCGTCGAACTCGGCGGGGAGGCGTTCGAGACACGCGTTCATCCCCGAGAGAACCTGATCGACGACCTCGCTGACGCGCTCATAGGTCTCCTCGTCGCCCTTCTCTAAGCCCTGCATGATCGCCTCGATCTCGGCTTCGGCTTCGGCGACTGCCTCCTCGCTGGCCTCGTCGAGGAAGGCGTTGCCCTTCCGGTAGTAGCGCACGAGGTCGTACTCGATCCGATCGCGCTCCGGGTCGCTCTCCAGATCCTCCTCGTCGAACGTCTCGTAGGCCCAGGTGAAGGTCGCGATCTGGCGACCCGCGTCGTTGACGTAGTAGTGACGGGAAACGTCGTAGCCGGCGTACTCGAGCAGGTTCGCCACCGCGTCGCCGATGATCGGATTCCGCGCGCGGCCGACGTGGACCGGCCCCGTCGGGTTCGCGCTCGTGTGCTCGACGACGACGGACTCCCGGCGATCGGGGAGCGCGCCGTACGTCTCGTCGGTCGCCGTCTCCAACGTTTCCGAGAAATAGGCGTCGCTCGGCAGGAAATTGAGGTACGGCCCCTGCGTCTGCACCGCGGAGACGTAGATCAGATCGTCCGCGTCGATGGCCTCTGCGATCTCTCCGGCGACCTGCGGCGGCGGGGCGCCGGCCTCGCTCGCGAGTCGGAAGGCGACGCTCGAGGCGAGCACGCTCTCGACGTCTTCGGGGGGTTCTTCGATCCCGAGATCGTCCGTGGGAAAGCCGCGATCGGCGAGTGCCGATTCGAGGGCGTCCTCGACCTCGGCGCGTAGGGCTATGAACATACCCGCTCGTATTCAGGGGCCGACTAAAGGAATGTCGGGTTTCGTCGGGAGGCCGCACTCACCGTCGTCGGATCGACAGCGCGGCCGAGTGCCGGCGTCTTCGAACGAGGTAGACGACGGCTGCGATCCAGAGCGCGACGACGAATCCGGCGATACCGTATCCGGACGGGTCCCGCGCACTCTGAAGTGAGGCGCCGGCGGCGGCGAGTACGTAGGCGCCGATCGGAACGCCGACGTACGCCCACGCGTTCGGGATCCAGCCGTCCCGGCCTCGAGGCGCGGTTACCTCGATGAACAGTCCGACGAGCGCGACGATCGCGAGCGGCCCCAGTACCGCGAGTCCGAGCAATCCGAAGGCGAATCCGACGCCGTCGTCGGGCAGCCCCAGAACGATCGCGCCCACGCACGCCGGAGCGGCGAGCGCGTACGCGGCGACGACCAGCCACCACCGCGAATCGGCGACGGGCCGGTCGATGTCGTCTCGAGCGTCGACTGCGCGCCGATCGCGATCGAGCCGCGGCAGCACCCAGTCGGCGAACACCGCGCCGGCCGTCACGACGAAAACGGAGAGGACGGCGCCGATGGCGATCGAGCCGACCGTCGAGACGACGGCGAGCGCGGCCAGTTCCGACGATTCCGATCGGACCGTGGCGACCGCGTTCGCAGCGTAGACGAGCCCCGGTCCGATCGCGGCGACGAGCCCGGCCCACACCCCTGCGCGGCGCGTGTCGACCGCTCGACGCCGGTAGCGGAAGCCGACGAGCAGCCCGGCCAGCAGCAGCGGGAGGGACGAAATCCGCCCGCCGACGGTGACGACGGCGTCGTCGGCGCTCGGCTGCCAGGAGAGGCCGACGGTGAACGGAACCGACGCGAGGCCGACGAGGATCGCGAACCGCACCGACTCGTCGGTTAACTCGCCGGGGAGGGCTCGAAGCGGGACCATGCGGGATAGTCAGTTTGTTTCGCGTGCAAAACCATCAATATGTCTATTCTCCCACAGAATCGGGCCTCGGTCGCGACGAGGCGTTCGATCCCGGCGGTTCGCGATCGGGCCCGGCCGTCGGTCTCACTCCACCGGCGGCCCGTCGATCGAGAGTTCGAGTTCGGGGTCGGTGCGGCCCGCGCCCTCGGAGAGTTCGGCCAGCACCTTCTCGGTGAGGAGGTCGATCGCCATCCGGTTGGCGCCCTCCGGAATGATCACGTCGGCGTGTTTCTTCGTCGGCGCGACGAACCGCTCGTGCATCGGTTTGACCGTCCCGAGGTACTGTTCGATGACGCCCTCGAGGTCGCGCCCGCGATCGATGACGTCGCGCTCGATCCGCCGGAGGATGCGGACGTCCGCGTCGGTCATCACGTACACCCGCAGATCGAGCATCTCGCGGATCGCCTCGTCGTGGAGGGCGAGGATTCCCTCGAGGACGATCACGTCCGACGGTTCGACGGTGACGCGCTCGTCCTTCCGGTTGTGCACCTCGAAGTCGTACCGGGGCATCTCGATCGACTGGCCGGTCAGCAGCGCGTCGAGGTGCTCCCGAAGTAGTTCCCACTCGAACGCGGACGGGTGATCGTAGTTAATCGCCTCCCGCTCATCCATCGTGAGGTGGGAGAGGTCCTCGTAGTAGTTGTCGATCGGAATCCGCGTGACGGCCTCGCCGACGGTTTCCGCGACCGTCCGTGCGACCGTCGTCTTCCCGGCGCCCGTGCCGCCGGCGATTCCGATGGCGAACGACGGTATACTCATCGTGGGTACCTGGCCCGGACCGCTAATGAATCTCCTGATCCCGCGTCGATCGTCGCGGGCTCTCAGAGGGTTTTCAGTCCGCTCCCGGTGAGCGGGACGACGACGTCGTCTTCGGACAGCACGTCCGCCTCGCGGTACCGCCGGAGCGCAGCAGGCGCGACCGCACAGGTCGGCTCGACGTAGAACCCGCCGCGGTGAAGCCGATCGAGCGCGGTCTCGATCGGGTCCGATCCGATCGCGATCGCGTCGCCGTTCGTCGCGTCGATCGCTTCCAGAATTTCGTCCTTGCGGGCGGGCGCGGAGATCTTGATCCCGTCGGCGATCGTCGTTCCGTTTCCGTCCTCGTCGGTGGTGTCGCCGCCGAGCGCGTCGACGATGGGCGCGTAGCCGGTCGCCTGCGCGCCGAGCAGCCGCGGCATCCCGTCGACGATGCCGGCCTCGTTCAACAGCGTGAACCCCCTGTACGCGCCGAGAAACAGCGTGCCGTGGCCGATCGGGAGGACGAGCGCGTCGGGGACGGCCCACCCGCGCTGGGCGGCCACTTCGAACGCGAAGGTCATCGTTCCGGCGTAGAAGGCTGGGTTCCAGGCGTGGCTGGCGTACCAGCCTTCGCCGGTCTGGCGCGGGACGTCGCCCGCCTCGCCGCCGTCGCCCTCGACCGCGTCGAGACAGGCCGCCGTGACGTCCTCCCGGGTTCCCTCGATCCGAACCGGTCGCGCGTCGGCCCGCTGGATCGTCATCAACTTCGACTGCTTGACGTCCGCCGGCACGTAGATGTCCGCCTCGATGCCCGCCCGCGCGGCGTACGTGGCGATCGCGGCCCCGGCGTTGCCCGAGGAGTCCTCGATGACCCGCTCGACGCCGAGTTCGACGGCCCGCGAGAGCGTCGTCGTCGCACCGCGATCCTTGAACGATCCCGTCGGGAAGACGTACTCGAGTTTGAAGTCGGCGCCCCAGTCGGGCGCCTCGACCAGCGGCGTAAAGCCCTCGTAGAAGGTGACGTGTTGCTCGATCGGAAGGAACTCGAAGAAGGTCCAGAGCCCCTCGCTGGTGTCGAGTCGCGAGAGCGGGAGCGGATCGCCCTCCGGCCGCGGACTCTCGGTGAACTCGAGGGCGTGACCGCAGGCGCAGCGCCACGGTTCGTCCGGGCCCGCTTCGTAGACCGCGCCGCAATCCGGACAGATGAGATCGGAGACCATGTTAGTACTGATCGATATCGGTGGCGACGGAACAGACGTACTCGCCAGTCGCGACCTGGGGGAGCCGGCGCGTTCGCCAGAGGATCCCGTCGCTGTCGGCCGTCACCGTGCGCTTGGGTTCGCCGAACGGGGTCGTCACCCGAAAGACGGTTTCGCCGGCGCTAACTCGCTTCCCGAGTTCGGGTTCGAACGTCACGAGGCCGCCGGCCGGCGCCCCGTACTGCTCGAATCCGCGCGCGCGGGTCTGGGTCTCGAACGGCGCCTCGCCGTCGAGAAAGCCGTAGTGTCTGAGCACGTTGAACACGCCGTCGACGCCCTTCCGAACGCTCTCTTCGTCCCAGCCGACGCTGCCGCCGAGCTCGGGATCGACGGTCGGCACGCCCTCGTCCGGCGCGGCGCGAGCGAGCTGTCCGTCCGGCCCCTTCTGGTCGAGGATGTAACCGCAGCCGAAGGCCTTCGCGAGTTCGAGACACTCGCTGTGGAGCCGGTGGCGGGTGCCACAGCGGACCCGAACCTCGTCGATCATCCGGCTGGTCGATCCCTGGTGGAGGTCGAGCACGAGATCGGCGCCCGTCGCGATATCGAACGTCGCCGCCGCGATCCGCTCGCTCGACGTGCCGTTCTCGTTGCCGGGGTACGCCCGGTTCATCTTCGTGTCGTCGATCGGGTTCCGGTGTTCGGCCACCTGGAACGCGTGGTAGTTGACGATCCCGACGATCAGGATCGTCCCGGCCAGTTCCGCGGGATCGAGTTGCGGGACGACGCGCTGGATAACGCCGACTCCGTTGAGTTCGTCACCGTCGCTCGCCGCCTGCACGTACAGCGTCTTCCCCGGATTCGCACCGTTGATCACGGCGACGGGCAGACCGAACGGGCTCCCGTCTCTGGTCTCGCCGACCTCGAGACGGCCCGTATCGATCTCGCCGGGCCCCGCGCTCGCCGTTCCGAGCGTCGTCGTCATGTACGCCACGTTGGACCCGCCGGTCTTTATTGATTCGGTATACTCTACGCCCTCGGGGAAACCCGGCGTCTCACCCGCCGATCGTCTCCTCTTCGACGATCGTCCTCGTTCGACGACCTCCGTCCGCCGAAGCCGCCAGTGTCACCGCCACTACCGGGCCGAACGGCAGTTCGAATCCGGCCGGGAAAGCAAGAACGAAGCCCGTCAGTCGCGAATCCGATCGTATGAGCCTCGAGCAGGACCGGCGGGGGAGGCGGACGTCGATCCCCTCGACGCGTTCCGCCAGTTCTTCGCCCTCGAGCGCGACGCCCTCGTGCTCTCGGCCGCGATGTTCGCGTTCAGTCTCGGCTTCCAGATGACCAGCCGGTACATGGCCGAGTACATGTCGGCGCTCGGGGCGACGGCGCTCGTCATCGGCCTGTTCGGCACGTTCGGGAATATCATCAGCGCGGTCTACCCGTATCCGGGCGGCGCGATCGTCGCATCGGCTCTCGCTACGCGCTGACACTCTTCGGACTGTGTTCGACGCTCGGCTTCGGCGTCTGGCTCGCCGCGCCGCTCGTCGCCGACGCGACGATCGGGCCGCTGACGATCGACTTCGGCTCGGTATCGATCGCCACCGTCATCGGGATCGTCGGCACGGGTTACTTCCTGCTGTTCGGCGAGGAGTTTGAGGCCTACCGGTGAGCGGATCGCGATCGATCGGCCGTCGGTTTCGAAGCCCCGCGAACGTGATCTCGGAACGCTACGTCCGCCCGATCAGAGGAACAGTCGGAAGTAGTACGGGCTGACGAACCCCTCGATGAAGCCCGCGATCGCCAGCAGGAGTCCGATACCGACCAGCACCCAGAAGGCCCGCTCCAACGCGTCGGCGATGTCCGATCGGCTGGCCTGACCCAGCGGGACGCGAGCGGCGACGGCGCCCAGCGAGATCCCGAGCGCGGTGGCGACGAGGATCGCCGGAATCTCGAAGATCCCGTGCGGAGCGACGAACGCCGCCAGTTCGGTCGGGGCGACCTCGGTCTGGGCGTAGACGCCCATCACAAGTCCGTTGAACGCAAGCGACGCGAGCGCCGGGACCACGAGCGCGAAGCCGGCGTAGGCCGTCGTGATCGCGACCAGCCAGTTGTTGGCGAAGAAATTGACGGCTGCCGTCGGCGGAATGTGCCCGTCGAGCCGGCCGCTGATCGACGTGTCGAACGTACCGGCGTACGGGCCGGCGAGTTCCCAGCCGACCCAGAACGAGCCGACGGCGAGGGCGACGACGAATGCATGCGTGAGCGGCGTCGATCGGACGAACCTGAGCATCTCGGCCCACCCAGCCCGCACGCCGTCGGCGAACTGGTCCCGGAGCGATCGGTCGACCGCTTCCGGCGGTTCGAGGCGTCCTCGCGAGTCCGTGTACAGTCCGGTTTTCAGCAGATCGAGAAACGGAGTCAGCACCAGCGTCGCGGCGAGGCCGACGATACTCGCCACCTCGACGAACGCGAGCAGACCGGTGACTATCAAGACTCCGATCACCGATCCGACGGCGATCATATAGTAGAAAACCGCCGCGATCGGATGGCGGCGAATGAACCCGAGCGCCCGGGAGAGCGACCCGAACACGCCGGCGTTATCGACGACGACGGCGACGGGGGCGAACGCGAACGTGGCTCGAATAGGGACGAGCAGGAGGAGCCCTAACAGAAGGAACGGAAGCACGACGAGGAGCGCCGCCGGCCCGATCGCGGCGCCGGCGACGCCGCCGACCAGGACCGTCGCGGCGACGACGGCGCCGGCGACGAGCGCCCAGAGGACGACCTCCAACAGGTAGAGGCCCAGAAACCGGAGCCAGTAGCGCCGTCCGCCGGAGAGACCGGCGATCAATCCGCGTTCGTCGCGGAGCCGTCCGTAGCAGCCCGCGATCTGGGCCGCGGAGACGATCGCGGACAGCACCGCGAGTGCAACGACACTCACGAGCGCCGTCGCGAGGACGAGGAGACGGGTTTCGGGCGTGATCAGCAGATCGACGATCGGTTCGAAGCCGGATACCCACTCCTCGAAGGCGTCGGGGTTGGCCTCCGGGTCCGGCGGATCGAGGTCCCGAGACGCCAGGTGGTCCCGGATCGCAGCGAGTCGGCCCGTCGTGTCGAGGTAGACGTACCCGAGGAGGAGTCCGACGAACGGGACGAGTCGCACGATCGCCGGGATCGCGGCCCCGAGCAGATACAACGGGAGGAGGTCGCTCGGCCGCCGGCGAAGGACCGAGACGGCGGCGCTGACGGAATCGGAGAGGTCCATACTGATGCTTGAACGGTCGATGGTTAAATAATCGTCCGGAACGACGGAATTTCGCCCGACGTCTCGACGGCGGCGGACTCCCCTCCAGCCGCGCTATTACGTACCGCGGCGTCGTACGATCGACATGGTCACCACGATCTCCCCCGATCGGCTGGCGGAACTTCAAGACGAAGGTGACGACTTCGCGCTCGTCGACACGCGGCCCGAGGACAGCTACGAGTCGTGGCGCGTCGCGGGCGCGTTACACTTTCCGTTCGGACCCGAGGAGGAACTCGACGGTCGCCTCGACGACCTCCGGGAACTGGTCGGCGACGTCGATCGGGTCGTCACCATCTGTGCAAAGGGGATCTCGTCCGGGAACCTCGCGACCCGACTCGAGTCCGCGACCGACGAGTACGAAGTCAACGCCGTCGACGGCGGGATGAAAGGTTGGAGCGGCGTCTACGATCGCGTCGACCTCGACATCGCCGACGGCCTCGAACTGATTCAGCTCCAGCGCCGCGCGAAGGGGTGTCTGAGCTACCTCGTCGGCTGCGGTGAGACCGGCGACGCGATCGTCGTCGATCCGACCGCCGATACGGACGAGGTCATGGCCGCGGCCGCGGAGCGAAGCCTGTCGATCGTCGGCGTCGTCGACACGCACGTCCACGCCGATCACGTCTCGGGCGGGCGAGACCTCGCGGACCAACTGGGCGTCCCCTACTACCTGAGCGATCGGGCCGAAGAGCGCGGCGTCGAGTTCGAGTTCACCCCGCTCTCGCGGAATCAGGTGCTCGACGTCGGGAACTTGGCGGTAAAAGCGATCGCCGCACCCGGCCACACCAGCGAGATGGCCAATCTACTCGTCGACGACGCGGCGCTGCTGACCGCCGACACGTTGCACGTCGACTCGACCGGGCGGACGGAACTGGAGTTTAGCGAAGACGAAGGCGAGCAGGGAGCGCGCATGCTCTACGAGACGCTCCACCGGACGATCCTCGCCGAACCCGAGTCGGTGGTCGTGTTGCCGGGCCACGTCGCGGTGACGAACGACGGCCGGTTCGAACACGGATCGCCGGGCGAGCCGATCGCGACGACGATCGGCGAGGCACGCACCGGGATCGACGTCCTCGACCTCGACGAGGAGGTGTTCGTCGATCGGCTGGCCGACGCCGGCGAGAAGCCGTCGAACTACGAGGAGATCATCGATCGCAACCGTGGCGCGATCGACCTCCCGCCGGAGGATCGGGCCGAACTCGAACTGGGGCCGAACAACTGCTCGGCGTGAGCGATCGCGATCGACAGGAATGAGCGGGCGCGGTCGGCCGAGACGGACGGTCGGCGGTGCGGAACGTCAGTCTGGCGCGCGAGTCGATCCACGGAATGGAGCCGACGAACGCGCCGGATTTCCTGAGAACCGGTTATCCCCCTGCGTGGCGTGGGATAACACGGGTGAGCGAGAATGCAACTACCAGCGACGCGGGAGGTCGCGTGTCCGCGGTGTGATGAGCGAACGAGCGTTCGGGTTCCGAGGGAGGACGCCGAACTGAACGTCAGACACTCCGTGGCGGCGTTCGGCGAGTACACGACGGTGACGTGTTCGAACGGCCACCGGTACTGGGTGTACTTCTGTTAGCGCGGCCGCTCAGAACGGATACTCCCGCGTTTCGTGCTGCACGGAGATCCACTTCTTCTCGGTGACCTCGTCCATGATGTCGGTGCTGTTGTAGGTGCCGACGCCGGAGGCCTTCGTGCCGCTGAACGTGACGTGCGCCTCGTCGTTGATCGGCTGGTCGTTGACGTGGACGTTTCCGGTGTCCATCCGCTCGGCGATCCGCATGCCCGTCCCGATGTCGCCGGCGTGAACCGACCCCGAGAGCCCGTACTCGGTATCGTCGTGCAGCTCGATCGCCTCGTCGACGTCCGAGAACGGGATCACCGGCGCGATCGGGCCGAAGTGCTCGTTGCAGGCGGCGGACATGTCGTTGGTCGCGCCCGAGATGACCGTCGGCGCGACCAGCAGCGAGTCGTCGACCCCGTCCATCGGGATCGTCTCGCCGCCGGTCTCGAGGGTCGCCCCCTGGTCGATCGTCTCCTCGACGTAGCCGAGCATCTCGTCGCGCTGGCCCTCGTCGATGATCGGCCCGACGATCGTGTCGGGATCGTGGGCGCTCCCGGTCGGCAGCGACTCGGCCCGCGCGGTCAGGCGGTCGACGTACTCGTCGTAGACGTCCTCGTGGACGAGGTGGCGGTTGATCGAGATGCAGACCTGCCCCTGGTGGACGAACGAGCCGAACACCGCCGAGTCGATCGCCGCGTCGAGGTCCGCGTCGGCGGTGACGATGTGGGCGTTGTTGCCGCCCAGTTCCAGCGCCAACTCGGAGAGGTTCTCGCCGGCGGTCGCCGCGACGCCGCGGCCGACCGGCGTCGAGCCGGTGAAGGCGACGAGGTCGCTCTCGGGGTGCCCGACGACGGCGTCGCCGATGTCGGAGCCGTGGCCGGTGACGACGTTGAGCAGGCCGTCCGGAAGCCCGGCCTCCTCGTACAGCTTCGCCATGAGGAGCCCGCCCGTGATCGGCGTGTTCGTCGCGGGCTTGAGGACGACGGCGTTTCCGGTCGCGAGCGCCGGTGCGATCGCCCGCCCCGAGAGGTTCAGCGGGAAGTTCCACGGCGAGATGACGGTGACGACGCCCTGCGGTTCGCGTCGAACGAAGTTCTCCTTGCCGGGGACGTTCGAGTCGATCTGCTGGCCGTTCATCCGTCGTGGGAACGTCGCCGCCTCCGCCGCCTGGTCGGACGCGATACTGATCGACGTCTCCCCCATAATCCGCGAGCCGCCCGCTTCGTGGGACAGCAGGTCGATGATCTCGTCTTCGTACTCCCCCAGCAACTGCGCGAAGTTCTGGGCGACCTGCTCGCGTTCGATCGGCGGCGCCTGTTGCCACTCCGTCTGGGCGGCAGCGGCGGCCTCGTAGGCGGCGTCGACATCCGCTTCGGTCGCCGCGGGAACGCGCGCGATCTCCTCGCGCGTCGACGGATCCTCGACCGCGATATCGTCCCCGCTCTCCGAGGGGATCCACTCGCCGTTTACGTAGAGGTCGTTCCAGTCGGCCTCGATCGAGAGATCTGGTGACACGACACACCCTATGCGACTACCGTGGAAAAGTCGTCGGCCGGATGCCGGTGAGAGTTCGATTCGGGCGACTCACGGATCGACCCGAGGTTCCGGAGCCGGTGTATGTCGCTCTCGTTCGGGGGACCGATCGCTGGAAGCCGCCCTCGAGTGCTCCTGCCTCTCACCGCGAGTACGTCTCGATCCGAACGATCCGATCGCCCTCGATGTCGAAGAAGTCGGCGAATTCGAACAGCGATCGATCCGCGGCGGTATCCACGACGCGACCGCAAGCGGCCGCTCGACCCTCGTCCGCGACGATCGCGGTTATCTCGTGGCGCGTGTCGGGGTTCGGACGGCCCTCTCGCATGAACCGGATGAAGGCGTCGCGGTTCTCGAAGCTCCGATCGGGTCGCCGCTGGACGAACGCGGGTGCGAGCACCGCCTCGAGCGCCTCGTACTCCTGGTCGTCGAGGGCGTCGTAGTACCGGCGTACGAGAGCCCTCGCGTCCGCGGTCATACCGGACGTTTCGTCGCCACCGCCAAAAGCGTGTGACTTCGGTCGCGAGATTCGACGAGCCGATCGACCGCTAGTCGCCGAAGCGCTCGCGAAGGGCGTCCGGGTGAACCGGCTCGTCGCGGTGTTCGACGGCGGCGTGGGACGGGTCGGCGTCGGCGGCGTAGTCGTCGCCGGTCTCCGTATCGCCCTTTCCGTACGCGCTGGCGGCCTCCGCGTACCACTTCGCGGCGTTTCGTCGATCCGTCGCCTGCTCGTTCGCCGTCGTCGCCGCGTCGACGAGACGGCCGTCGTCGGCGTATCTCCGGGCCGCGCCGAACGCCTCGAGCGCGTCAGACAGCGGCTCGATCGCCCGATCGAAGGCGGCGGCCGCCGTGACCCAGTCGGCCTCGGCGAACGCGGTTCGGCCGTGTTTGTACGCCTCCAGTCCGTTCTGGTACTGCCGGTGACCGATCCGGTAGCGCTCGACCGCCGTATCGTCGTCGGACGCGTCCTCGATCGCCGCCCGGACCGCGTCGAGGTTCGGCAGTTCGGTCGGATCGTCGGCCGACCAGGCGTCGCGGATGATCCGATCGGGGTCGAGGACGAACACCGACCGTTTGGCGACAATCCGGTGACCGTCGGACGCCTCCTCTTCGAGGACGCCGTACGCCCGGGCGATCGAGCCGTCGCCGTCCGAAACCAGCGGGAAGCCGAGGTCGTTCCGCTCGGCGAAGGCCCGGTGACTGTAGGCCGAATCGGTCGACACGCCGACGATCGAGACGGCCGGCTGGAGGGCGAACAGATCCAAATCGCGGAGGGAACAGAGCTCCGCGGTACAGGCGGGGCCGAAATCGGCAGGGTAGAACACCACGACGATCACGTCCGCGTCGGCGCTCAGGCCGCCGAAGGAGACGCGTCGGATCTCCCCTTCGACGACGGCGGGCCGTTCGAACGTCGGCGCGGTCTCACCCGACTCGAGCATACGCGGCCTTCGGCCGCCGACTACGTATTTCCACCGGCCGATTCGGTGGATACAATCGCCGCGCTCGACGGATCGGGGAGCTCCCAGAACCGTTACAGAACTCCGCTTCAGCGAACCTTTACACGGGTGCATGACGATCTCTCCCACATGTCATCGCCGGATGCGTTTCACGAACTCTCGTCGCTCGCCGAACTCGAGGAGACGGGGCGCAAACAGGTCGCGATCGACGGGACACCGCTGGTCGCATTCTACCACGAGGGGGAGGTCCGAGTGGTCGACAACCGCTGTCCGCACATGGGATTTCCGCTCTCGGAGGGGACCGTCGAGGACGGCGTCCTCACCTGCCACTGGCACCACGCCCGGTTCGAACTCTCCTGTGGCGACACGTTCGATCCGTGGGCCGACGACGTCCAGACCTACCCGACCGAGACCCGCGACGGAACCGTCTACGTGAACCCGAATCCGGTCCGGGATCGATCCCCCGGCGAGCACTGGGCCGATCGCCTCGGGACCGGCCTCGAAGAGAACCTCCGTCTCGTCGTCGCGAAGGCGTCGATCGGCCTGCTGGACGCCGACGTCGACTATCGCGAGCCGATGGCGTCCGCACTCGAGTTCGGCACCCGGTACCGCGAATCGGGGTGGGGACCGGGGCTGACGATCCTCGGGTGTATGGCGAACGTGATGGACGACCTCGAGCCCGAGGATCGCAAACGGGCGCTGTACACCGGCGTTCGCCACGTCGCCGACGACTGCGCGAACGAACCGCCGAACTTCGATCAGCCGTCGTTCTCGACGCGCGGCCTCGCGCTCGATCGGCTGAAGTCCTGGTTCCGCGACTGCGTCGAGGTGCGCGACGCCGACGGCGCCGAACGGTGCCTCCGCACCGCGATCGCGGACGGCCGATCGGAGGCGGAGGTCGCGGAACTGGTGGTCGCCGCCGGCACGGACCACCCGTACCTCTCGACGGGTCACGTCCTCGACTTCGCGAACAAGGCGTTCGAGAGCCTCGATCACGTGGACTGGGAGCAGGCGGATGACACGCTCGCGAGCCTCGTCGATCCGCTGGTCACCGCCTCCCGGAGCGACGAGCAGTCGTCCTGGCGCCAGCCGATCGACCTCGTCGCCCTGCTCCAAGACGTCTACGGGGGCGACGTCGGCGAAACGAGCGGTCTCGAATCGCTCGTCGCCGAGAGCGACGGTGCGCGCGCGAGCGGTGACGGCGACGGGAACGCGTGGGTCCCACCTGCAGATCTCCAGGAGACCCTGCTCGGCGACGATCCCGAGGCGATCGTCGACGCGCTCGCGGACGCGATCCGATCGGGTGCGACGACAGAGGCGCTCGCCGGCGAGGTGGCCCACGCCGCCGCGACCCGGGTCGCCCAGTTCGGGACGGCCAACGAGTTCTCGGACTGGAACACGGTCCACCACGCGTTCACCTACGCCAACGCGGTTCACGGGTTCGCGCGGCGGACCGACGCGATCGACGTCTACCGGGGCATTTTCGACGCCGCGCTCACCGTCTACCTCGATCGGTTTCTCAACACGCCGCCGGCGCCGATTCCCGATCCGGGCGAGCACGACACCGGTCGCGATCCCGACGCCGTCCGCGAGGAGCTGCTGGCGACGTTCGACGCCGAGGGCGAGGTGAACGAGGCGGCCCGCCTCGTCGGGGAGTTCTTCGACTGCGGCGGCGACCCTGCGGCGTTGAAACGGACGCTCGGTCACGGCCTCCTACGCGAAGACGCCGGCTTCCACACGCTGCAGAACGTCGAGGCTGCCTTCCGGCAGTTCGACCTCGCCACGGAGGCGGCCACGGCCGCGGCCGATCGGTCCGTCGACGACGACCGCCGCGAACGGCGACGTCGCATGCCGCTGATCGCGACCGCTCGGTACACGGCCGCTCACTTCCCGACGCGTCGTGAGGCCGAACAGACCTTCTCGATCGCCACCCGGTTGAACCGCGGGGAGACGCTTCACGACGAGACCTGACGGGGTTTCGCTCGTCGCGACGGACGATCGGTTCCGATCGCGGTCCGCGGTCCTTTTCTCTCGTCTCCCCGTAGACCGGGTGTGGAGTGTCACGTCTACTACGAGGGCGACGACGACCCCGCCAAGTGCACCGCTCGGCGCCTCGAGACGTTCGACGAGGCGATCCTCTACCGGCGGATGGAGCAGGTGCCCTACGGCGTCGTCCTCAACCCCCACGCCGATCGGGCGCTCTCGCCGGCCGACGCCGCGGACGGACTCGGGACGCTCGTCGCGCTCGACTGTTCGTGGGAGTCCGCCGAGGAGGCTTCCTTCCGGATGAACGGCGTCCACCGAGCGCTCCCGTTCCTCGTCGCGGCGAACCCCGTCAACTACGGCCGGCCGTTTCGGCTGACCACCGTCGAGGCGCTCGCCGCCGCCTGCCGCATCTTCGGCGAGGACGATCGGGCCGAGGAGCTCCTCGAGCCGTTTCGGTGGGGCGAGACCTTCCTGACGCTCAACGAGGAACCGCTCCGGCGCTACGGCGAGTGCGCCGACTCGAGCGAGGTCGTCGCCGTCCAAGACGACTACCTGGCCGACGAGGAGTGACGTCCTCGGACCTATCGAAAGCCGCTCCATCCTCCGATCGAGGACGACGATCGGCGCCGACACGGACCACAGCGGTTAAATGTCCCACGGGCTAACCGGGGTGTATGCCCAGTTTCGACGCTGCCGAGAAGCGTTCCCTCGACAAGATGATCTGTATGCGCTGTAACGCCCGCAACCCCAAGGGCGCCGACAACTGCCGGAAGTGCGGCTACGGTAAGCTCCGCCCCAAGGCGAAAGAACCGCGCGCGGCATAATCGACGTCGCGACTCGGTTCGGGTCGCTCGCCGCTTTCTGCTCACATCCGAGTTCGGACAGCCGCGGGGAGGTCGATCGGGTCAGTCGAGAGCGAGATCGCACACCCGATCGTACGCCGTTTCCAGCCGTTCGTTCTCGTGGTAGCGAATCGTTTGACTGCGAATATCGTAGTCGATAATGCCGGCGTCCGCCATTTTCGGCAGGTGATGGTGCTGGAGTTCGACTTGCACGTCGTCGTGGTTCGGTTGTCTCCCCTGTTTCCGCCCGACCTCCAGTATCGCGTACTCGGTCGCCTCTTCGAACGAACCGGCGTTCTGTGGTTGGTTCCACAGGTATTCCAGCAAGGCTCGGCGGCGGTGGTTCGCCAGGATATCGAGGAGGGCGTCGAGGGACAACGGTAGTTCGTGGAGCGAGCAATCGTCGCCGTCGTCGGATGAACCGCTGTCGGGACTCATGTTCGTTCACGCTTTCGATCATGTTGTCCGCCGAAGCGAATAATCTTGCACCCGGCAGTTTCGGGGTGGAACACTCGCGAACGCGCGTCGCGAATAAGCGGATCCGCCTGCGACGCCGGGCGCCGAACCGACGTCCGGACTGTCGTCATTCGTCGGGGTACTTCGGCTCTCGCTTCTCCGCGCGTTCGAGTGCGGTCTCGACCACGTCGCGGACGTCGCCGTGGAAGACACCGCCGTGGCCCGCGTACATGTGTTCGACGCCGGCGGACTCGCTCCGCTCGTCTTCTCGCGGGCCTTGCCCGCTCGAACGGTCCGAGGGACTGCGTCCCTCGCGACTCGTGCGACCGCCGTCCGGCATCCGATCGAGCAACTCTTCGATGCTCTCGATGAGCCGCTCGCGCGACTGGCCGGCCATGTCGGTGCGGCCGAAGCTGCCGTACTCGAACGCCCCGTCGTCGTGGACGACCACGTCGCCCGAGAACAGCGACGTGTCGGAGACGAACGAGACGTGGTCGTCGGCGTGACCGGGGGTGTAGACGATGTCGAACTCTTCGTCGCCGATCGCGACCATCTCGCCGTCTGCGAGTTCGTGGGTTCGCGCCGGGTGGTTGCCGTAGGCGTAGACGTCGGGACCGAACGCCTCGACGACGGCGTCGAGTTGCGCGACGTGATCGCCGTGCTGGTGGGTTATCACCACCGCATCCAGGTCGTCTACGTGCGATCGGATCTCGTCGACGACGCCGTCCCACGCGCCGGCGTCCACCAGCACGGTCCGATCGCCGATCGCCAGAAAGGCGTTGCAGGTGAACGTCTCCGCGTCTTCGGTGACGTGATGAACCTCCATACCCCACGCTCGTCAGCCGACGGCAAAACGATACCGTCCGGGGCACGCGATCGGCTGCTCGCGATCGACCCGAGTACCCGGACGGTGCCACGAGCGAATGCGGTTCGTTCGGGGTCGACTACACCGTCTCGCGGAACTAGCGTGCGGACGAACCCTCGCAACCGCGGAATTTTTGAACGGCAAGCCCTAAAGGGATACTGTATGGGATTCGGGAGTTACGACGAATCCGAGCAACAGGAGGTCGACGCTGATTTTGACGACGACGACGCGGTCAAATCCGAAGAGAACAGCCACGAAGGCACGATCGAGTTCGAGAACGGCGCGTCGAGTGACGAACTCCTCGACCGACTGCAGGAGATCAAAGACGACGGCTGAGGCCGAATGAAATCCGGGGTGCGAGCGCTGGGCCTCGCGGAATCGTTCTCCGGGCGTGACGACGCTGGCGGCCCCGTCCGGAGTACCATCGCGGGCGCGGTCGTTCGCGCGGACTGCGCGATCGACGGACTGCGTTACGCCGCGTGTACCGTCGGCGGTACGGACGCGACGGACGCCGTCCGATCGCTCGTCGAGACGTGCTGTCGGCCCGACGTTCGATACGTTCTGCTCGGCGCCGTCGCCCCCGCCTGGTACAACCTGCTCGATCTCTCGCGAATTCACGACGCGGCCGAGCGACCGGTGCTCGCCGTGACGTTCGAGGCGAGCGACGGCCTCGAGGCCGGCCTCAGAGACGCGTTTTCCGGAGACGAACTCGACGAGCGCCTCGCGACGTACCGATCGCTCCCTGACCGTCGTGCGGTGTCGGTCAACGGGGAAATCGTCTACGTCAGGTGCCTCGGATGCGATCGCGACGAGGCCGGCGAGATCGTCCGCGGCTTTACGCCCGCGGGCGGACGGCCGGAACCGATTCGCGTCGCCGGCATCGCGGCGCGAGCGGCGGACGAGTACGCGGCCGGTGATCGGGAGTGAAACGCCGTATTGTCTTTTCCACCGTGCGATAGCCCGCCGAACGATCGACCACGGGTGGGACTGAAGGAGCTGCCTTCTCGAGGAAGCACGGCGAAGTAAGGATCGCAGCGAGCCGCGCGATTCGAGAAGGCGGGGGCTTTCTGAGTCTTCTCTTCAACTGGTCCGTCCCCTCAGCAGGTTCGTCATCGTCGTGACCCGAAAGACGTAGGCCGTCCCCCTTTGACTCATTCGCCATGGGAACGATGGAGGACCTCCGCGTCACCGCCTGCACCCGGTGTCCGGAGCTCGTCGACTGTCGGAGTCGAATCGTCAACGGCACCGGCCCCGCGGACGCCGACGTGCTGCTCGTCGGCGAGGGACCGGGTGCGAACGAGGACGAGCAGGGCGAACCGTTCGTCGGCCGCAGCGGCACCGTCCTGAACGAGCAGCTTCGAGCCGTCGGCCTCGATCGGGAGACCGTCCGGATCACGAACTGCGTGCGCTGTCGCCCGCCCGAGAACCGCGATCCGACGAAAACGGAACTCGAGAACTGCCGCGAGTATCTGGAGCGCGAGATCGATCGGCTCGACCCGGACGTGATCGTCACGCTGGGCAAGGTTCCCAGCGAACACCTGCTCGGCCGATCGGTCGCCGTCACGAAGGAAGCCGGCGACGTCGTCGACGTTCGGATCGAAGGCGCGCCGCGTCGCGTGATGATCTGCGTGCATCCGGCCGCGACGCTGTACGATCGGAGCCAGGAGGCGACCTTCGAAGCGGCGCTGCAGCGGGCGGCGGAACTGGCCGGCGTCGACGCCGGCGACAACGGGAGCGGGCAGACGCGCCTCGACGGATTCTGAGTCGACGGCCGATCGGCCGACGGTCGACGATCGGTGCCACGTCGGCGGACGACCGGGCGATGGATCGACGGACGGTCGTGGATTAGCGGCCGACCGAACACCGGGCCGGCGATTGCGCGAAAGGCAATACACTTCACCGCGCCGTACCGAGGAGACGGTATGAGCACCGTTTCGTCCACACAGGACCGATCGCTCGCCTCCGTGGTCATCGTCGACTACGGGCTCGGGAATCTGCGCAGCGCCACCCGCGGCCTCGAGCGCGCGGGCGCGGACGTCGAGATCACCGACGATCCGGCCGCGTTCCGCGAGGCCGACGGCGTGGTCCTCCCCGGCGTCGGCGCGTTCCGAGAGGGCGTCGAGAACGCCGATCCGCTCCGCGAAGACCTCCTCGAGGTCGCCGCGGAGGGAACGCCGCTGTTCGGCATCTGTCTCGGCATGCAGATGCTGCTGACGACGAGCGAGGAAGGCGACAACGACGGCGAATCCGCGGTGCAAGGACTCGATCTGATCCCCGGCACGAACGTTCGATTCGCGGAGGGACAGAAGGTGCCCCACATGGGCTGGAACGAACTCTCCGTCGAGCGCGATCACCCCCTCGTCGAGGGCGTGGACGGCCAGTACGCCTACTTCGTCCACTCCTACTACGCGATCCCGGACGACGACCGCGCCGCCGTCGCGACCACCGAGTACGGCATCGAGTTCCCGTCGATCGTCGCGAGCGAGGACGGGACGGTCTTCGGAACGCAGTTCCACCCCGAAAAGAGCGGCGAAACTGGTCTGCGGATTCTGCGGAACTTCGTCGAAATCTGCGCGGAGGAGTAACCGTTCGACGGAACCGGTCGGCCCGCCGAACTCATCTCCAAGCGCCCGAATCGGGCGACGCCGGTCCTCGCGGCGATGGCTTGCTCGCACAGCAGAAAGAGGCGATACCGATCCCGTAACGACGAACGAAGCGTACGTACCGCTGCAAGCGCCTGTGCGATCGCTCCAACCCCTCGAGCCGCCCCCGAGCGGCGGCCGGTAACGGCTAATTACACGACTTTAATAACCCGTGTCAGCGAATGGCAGAACGCTCGGGTCGACAGTGACCACCACTTCCACCACCTACCGGTCGACCCGAGCGTATCATCTCGGATGCGAGTGCTCATAGTGTTTGTGCCCACGAACGTCGTAGTATGTGACCGATAGCTGACCGAATCGTCGATCGCAGGGGCAAAACGGCTTCCGAAGCGATAATCGGGACGTAACGCAGCTCGCGGAGCGACGATCGGCTCACAACAGCTCGCGAACGTCCGAGTACCACATATCGTGGTAGTCGACGTGGCCGACTCGGCGCGCGATCGCGACGGCGATCGCGTGCCAGCAGAGCTCGGTCGGGTCCTCCGGATCGAGGTTGTACTCGCTGTCTTTGCAGGTACAGCCGCCGTCCTCGACGATATACTCGTCGTCGTAGCCGACGACGATCGTGAAATCTCGGTACGTTTTCACCCGGCTCTCGCCGACCGCCTCGATCGCCCGGACCCCCCGATCGCCGTGCAGGCGCGAGATCCGATCGACGATCTCCGGCGTCAGCTCGCCTGTCTCCTCGAGCTCGGCTTGCCAGCGATCGACGGGCGTGGCCTCCGGCACGTCCGGAACTGTGCACCCAACTGTAAAATCGGTTCGGTTGTGTTGTCGAATGGCTCGAGGGCGACTCTGCGCGATTCCGTGCGATCCGAACCGGCGCCGGTATCGACGCCTACTCGGCGTCCCGCACCGAGCGATCGCGCAGTTCCGGCCGAAACGAACGACTGTCCGGATCGCTGATTCTCGGGACAACGCAAAAATAGATTCCGCACCGATATGTGATAATGGGTCGCCTGAACCGAACGATGGCTGGTATCAGGGGAAGAGGTACGATCGCGATCCTCGGGGCGCTGTATGTTGTGTTGGCGTTCGGATGGGCGTTCGGACAACTGGCCGACGGAGGAGCGGTTTCGAACGTCGCGCTCATCACGAGCTTCATCGCCGTCCCCGGAGTGATCCTTCTGTACGGCAGCTACTGGGTGTCGCGTACCGATATTTCCACCGAGTTCTACCCGACGATCACGAACTGGTCGTTCGGCGGATTCGGGCTGTTGCTCGCAATGCTCGCCCTCTACCAGTTCGAGCCCGCCGAGAGCGTGACCGATCCGGCCCGGGCCGCGCTAGTCCTCACCGCGTTCGGTACGGCCGCCGGCTTCGGCGTCGGGGTCTACGACGCCCTGGCAAAAACGCAAGCGCTCGAAGTCGAGCGGAGCAATCGGGAGCTCCGGCAACTGACGGAGCAACTGGACGAGACGGTGGCCCAACTCGAGGCGGCGAACCGCGAGTTCGAAACGTCGAACGAGCGGCTCGAACAGTTCGCCTACGCCGCCAGCCACGACCTCCAGGAGCCGCTGCGGATGATCACGAGCTACCTCTCTCTCATCGAGAGCCGGTACGGCGACGACCTCGACGAGGACGGCCGCGAGTTCATCGCGTTCGCGGTCGACGGCGCCGATCGCATGCGCGAGATGATCGACGGGTTGCTGAAATACTCGCGGGTCAACACGCAGGGCGATCCGTTCGAATCGGTCGACCTGGAGGACGTTCTCGCGGCGGTCCGAAAGGATCTGGAAGTGCAGATCGTCGAGCGCGACGCCATCGTCGAAATCGAGACGTTACCCCGCGTCGAGGGCGACGAGAACCAGTTACGACAACTGTTCCAGAACCTGCTGTCGAACGCGATCGAATACTGCGACGACGAACCGCCGCACGTTCGCGTCACCGCCGAACGAACGGGGCCGGACTGGACGGTGTCGGTCGAGGATAACGGAATCGGCATCGATCCGGCCGACGCCGATCGCATCTTCGACCTCTTCCAGCGCCTCCACGGCCGCGAGGAACACGGTGGGACCGGCCTCGGACTCGCGCTGTGCAAGCGGATCGTCGAGCGCCACGGCGGCGAGATCCGGGTCGAGTCCGAACCCGGTTCAGGGTCGACGTTCCTGGTCACGCTCCCGGCGGTCGGCGCCCGCAACGAGGCGACTGCGCCGCAGTCGTGACGGCGCGTCCGTCCCGCCGATCGCGCCGGTAGCTCCGTCCCGGCGCCGACCCGAGACCACGCCGTTTTTCGATCTCCGCCGACGAGAACGGGTATGCGCGTCACCGAGGGCGGCGTCGAACTCGAGGTGCCTGGCGAGCAGACCGAGGGCGTCGAGGAGGCGGTGTTCTACAATCCACGACAGGAACTGAATCGGGATCTGACGATCGCGGCGCTGCGAGCGTACGGCGATCGCGAACCGCGAGCCGAGACGTACCTCGACGCGATGACGGCGAGCGGTATCCGCGGCGTGCGCGCGGCCGCCGACGGCTGGGACGTCACCTGCTGCGACGTCGACGAGGAGGCCGTCGAGCTCGCCCGCGAGAACCTCGCGCGCAACGACTGCGAGGCGACCGTCGAACGCCGCAATGTTACCGCCCTCATGCACGACCGGGCCTTCGACGTCATCGATCTCGATCCCTACGGGACGCCGATGCCGTTCGCCGACGCGGCGTTCGCGAGGGGCCGAGACCTCGTCTGCGTCACCGCGACCGACACCGCACCGCTGTGCGGCGCGCACTTCAACAGCGGCGTCCGCTCCTACTCCGCCGTCCCGCGAAACACGGACTACCACCCCGAGATGGGCGTCCGCGTCCTCCTCTCCGCGCTCGCCCGCAGCGCCGCCCGGTTCGACGTCGGCATCGAACCGATCCTGACCCACGCGACCAGTCACTACGTCCGGACCTACCTCGAACTGGACCGAAAGGCGACGGCGGCCGACGCCGCGATCGATCGACTCGGCTACGTCGACCACTGCGAGGACTGCCTCCACCGCGAACACGCCTTCGGACTGATCGCCGACCCGATCGAGACCTGCCCCAACTGCGGCGGCGAGCGGGTGCTCACGGCTGGCCCCCTCTGGCTCGGTCCCGTTCGCGATCCCGACTTCGTCGCGGCGGTCCGCGACGAGATCCCGGCTGAATTCGGAACCGCCGAACGGGCCCGCGAACTCTGTACCGCGCTCGAACGCGAACTCGACGCGCCGACTCACTACGACCAGCACAAGCTCTGTCGAAACTGGGGACTGCCCGCCAACGCGATGGACGACTTCCTCGCGGACCTCCGCGCGGCGGGCTACGCAGCCTCGCGAGCTCACTACGGCGGAACCACGTTCAAGACGGATGCAACCGTCGACGAGATTCGCGCGGCGACGGCGGACAGCCTCGGCTAGTCGCCGTCGAGATCGGCGTAGAGTCTGAGCAATCCGCACTCGGGACAGCACACCGCGTCGACGCCGGCCGTCTTGCCGACGCCGAGTTTTCCGAGCACCCCACCACGGCTTCCGGTATCGACCACGAGCCGCTCCGCGCCGTTCGTTCGTAGCGACGTTGCCTCCGTTTCGATGCCGCAGTCCGGGCATCGAGTTCCGTTCATGGATCGAGAGACGGAAACCAGCCGTCAAAAAGTCGTTGATACGTCTCCGACGATACACGAACCGCATTCCGTCGCGATCTCGCCTGGACGGCACCGCCCTCGGCAAGCCCGTGCTACGCGATCGCATATTTGTCCCTGTCCCGACTAGTACTGAGTGTGATCGACTACAGAGAGGAACTCGCGTTCGCCTGGCACGTCGTCGGACTCGCGAGGCGTGGACAGTTGACGCTGCTCGCCGCGGGCGTCGCGTTCTACGGTTTCATCTCGATCGTGCCGTTGATGCTGCTCGCGCTCGGCATCGCCGCGTCGATCGGCGGCGAGGGGCTCGCGGCTCGGCTCACGGCGGCGGCCAGCGACGTCCTCACGCCGCAGGCTCGACAGTTGCTCACGCAGACGATCGTCGACGAGACGAATCGCACGGGGGCGACCATCGCGGGGATTATCGGTCTCCTCTGGGGATCGAGCCGGGTTCTCAGGGGGCTCGATCGCGCCTTCTCGCTGGTGTACGGCACTGCAGGATCGAAGTCGCTGGTGGACACGATGTGGGACGCGATGATCGTCTTCGTCACGATCTCGATCGGGCTCGCGCTCGTCGGGGCGCTCGAACTCGTGATCCGCTCCGTCCCGTTCGTCGGTGCCACCGTGCTCGGACCGATCTTCGTCGTGTTGGGACTGATCGTGACCTTCCTGCCGCTGTACGTGGTGTTTCCGAACGCCAACGTCGATATCCGCGAGGCGCTTCCCGGAACCGTCCTCGCCGCGGCGGGCTGGTACGTCCTCAGCCGAACGTTCTCGCTGTACACCGATCTCGCCGCCGGATACGCCCTCTACGGCGCGCTCGGTGCCGTCTTCCTCGTGCTCATCTGGCTGTACGCCGGCGCGGTCATCGTCGTCTTCGGGGCCGTTCTCAACGCGGCGCTCGCCACCCGTGAAGTGGATCGGCAGCTACAAAGTCCCCGCGCTCGACAGATTTCGACAGGAGCGATGACTGACGACGCCACGGGTGCCGACGAGGGCGACGGCGAAGCCGAGACCGCCGGACCGGATCGCAACGCCGATCGAGAGCCGACGCGCGAGCGATCGCGTGCGAGCGCCCGCACTCACGATCGGGCGGATGATCCCGAAGCGCTCCGCGAGGAGATCGAACGCCTTCGCGATCGCGTCGAGGAGTTCGAAGCGTCCGTCGACGAGCGCACCGTCAGAAAGGAATCCCTCGAGAGCGAACTCAAGCGCTACGTCCGGAGCCGAATGCGCCGCGGCCACGCTCACGGCTGGGGACCGTACCTCGTCCTGCTGTACGGGACGGCGCTCGCGATCGCGGCCTTCTACTTCCTCGACGACGGCTGGGCGATCCTCGCGATGTTCGTCGTCTGGACGTCGGTCCTCGGCGTCTACCTGCTGATGGTGCTGTTCGGGTTCGGCCTCTCGCTGCTCGGGATTCCGGGCCGCGTGCGCGACCGCGTCGGCGAGTGGCGATCCTGATCGCGTCCTCCTCGCGCACCCGTCTCGGGGCCTCCGCGCCTCGTACCGCACGGCCGCCTCGTTCTCGATCGAGAGACGTCCCTCGACGCGCGTTCTGCGGGGCCGTCTTCGATCAGCACCCCGTCTCGTCGCGCAATCGGACGCCGACCACCGGACGACGCTCGCAGTCGGGAATCCGTTCGCGCTGTCGACGAACCGCGTTCACGGCTGGCGACGATCGTGTGCACGGCCGGCGAACGAGCGGCGGGGCGGAGAGCCGCAAAAAGGTGCGTCTCGTGCGTTCTCTCGGGATCGATCGCGCCGGATTAGAACGTTTCGAGGTAGCGGTCGAGCTCCCACTGAGAGACGTCGACGAGGTAGTCCTGGAACTCCGCGCGCTTGGCTTCCACGAACTTCGGACCGATGTGCTCGCCCAGTGCGGCGTAGATGGCCTCGTCCGCCTCGAGGGCGTCGACCGCTTCGCCGAGATTGGTCGGCAGCGTGTCGATGCCGTAGTCCTCGCGTTTCCGCTCGTCGAACTCGTAGATGTTCTCGCGGACCGGATCGGGCGCTTCGAGTCCGTCCTCGATGCCGTCGAGGCCGGCGTGGATCATGACCGCGATCGCGAGGTAGGGGTTACACGACGGATCCGGTGAGCGCAGTTCGACGCGCGAGGCCGCGGGGACGCGCGCGGCCGGCTTGCGGATCAGCGCCGATCGGTTGCGGTCGGACCAGGCGACGTAGACGGGCGCCTCGTAGCCCGGCACCAGCCGTTTGTAGCTGTTGACTGTCGGGTTGGCGACGGCCGTGATCGCCGGCGCGTGTTCGAGGATCCCCGCGAGGAAGGACTTCGCCGTCCCCGAGAGGTCGAACTCGTCGTCGTCGTCGTGGAAGGCGTTCTCGCCGTCGTCGGTGAACAGCGAGATGTGAGTGTGCATCCCCGAGCCGTTGATCTGCGGGATCGGCTTCGGCATGAACGTCGCGTGGTAATCGTGCTGGGCGGCGATCGCGCGGACGACGGTGCGGAATGTGGCGACGTTGTCGGCGGTCGCGAGGGCGTCGTCGTAGGTGAAGTTGATCTCGTGTTGGCCTTCGGCGACCTCGTGGTGGCTCGCCTCGACTTCGAAGCCCATGTCCTCGAGGCCGTAGATGATGTCGCGGCGGACGTCCGAGGCGAGATCCTTGGGCGCGAGGTCGAAGTAGCCGCCGGCGTCGTTGGTCTCGGTCGTCGCGCGCCCCTCCTCGTCCTCCTCGAACAGGAAGAACTCGGGTTCGGGCGCGGCATTGACCGTGTATCCCATTTCGTCGGCGCGATCCAGGGCCCGCTTGAGGATGTAGCGTGGGTCGCCCTCGAACGGCTCGCCCGTGGAGGTGTTGTAGACGTCGCAGATCATCCGCGCCGAGGCGCCGTCGTCGTGGTTTCTCCACGGAAGGATCGCGAACGTTTCTGGGTCGGGCACGAGGCGCATGTCCGACTCCTGAATCCGCACGAAGCCCTCGATCGACGATCCGTCGAAGTAAATCCCCTCGGCGAACGCCTTCTCGGCCTGCCGGGCCGGCACCGAGACGTTCTTGACCGTACCCAGAATGTCGGTAAACTGCAGACGAAGGAAGCTGATATCTTTCTCTTCGATTTCGTCTAGAACGGCCCGCTCGGCCTCAGTAATGTTTCCGCTTGTCATCTTTCTTGTCGTGCTATCCAAGTATCTCGCCTACTAAAACCCTACTGCTCCAAGCAATTCTTCGGTCTCTCGTCTGTAATTGGATATTCGTAAACTTCTAAAGGGAGGAACGAGTGGGTTAGCGTGATGACGTACGAAAATCTCGATGCAAAGTTAGTGAATGCACTTCTCGGCGACGGGCGGGCGAGCCTTCGGAGCCTCGCCGAGGAACTCGACGTGTCGGTGACGACCGTCTCGAATCACCTCTCAGATCTGGAAGAAGACGGCGTGATCGAAGGGTACACGCCGCGCGTGGACTACGATTCGGTCGGGTACGACGTCACCGCCGTCATCCAGTTGCAGGTGGAGGGGAACGCCCTGCCGGACATCACGGATACGCTCCGCGACCACCGACAGATGACGAGCGTCTACGAGGTTACCGGCGACTACGACGTGATCGCGATCGGCAAGTTCAAGGACACGGACGGGATGAACGACCAGATCAAACAGTTGCTGACCGATCCCGACATCAAGGCCTCGAACACCAGCGTCGTCCTCAACGCCGTCAGCGAGAACGAGCAGTTCGAACTCGAAGTCCACGATACCTGAGTCGGTGCGTCGATCGGACAGTTTTGGCGTCCGGCGATCGCGGGTCCTGTGGTCGCCGCCACCGAAATTGGCGAGCGCCAGCTGCCGTCATCGGCCCCGACGAGCTCCTGGTGTCAGCTTCGATCGGCGGCGGCGTGGGCGCAGCAATCGCCATCGGCGCCGTCGGGTCAATTCGAGTCGGCGAGCGCCTCGGCCGCCGCCTCGCGATCGCCGGCCTGGGCCATCCACAGCGCCGCGTACCGATCGCCACGCTCAAGTAACTCCTCGTGGATCCCCCGTTCGACGATCCGCCCGTCTTCGAGGACGAGGATCTCGTCGGCGTCCTTGACCGTCGAGAGGCGGTGGGCGATCGCCAGGGTCGTCCGGTCCTCGGTCAGCCGGTCGATCGATCGCTGGATCTGGAGTTCGGTCTTGGTGTCCACCGCGCTCGTCGCCTCGTCTAAGATCAGCACCGGTGGATCTGCGAGGACGGCCCGCGCGAGGGCGATCCGCTGGCGCTGTCCGCCCGACAGCTTGACGCCGCGTTCACCTACGCGCGTGTCGTACCCCTCGGGAAGGTCAGCGATGAAATCGTGCGCCTGCGCCGCCGTCGCCGCCTCGCGGACGGCCTCGTCAGACGCCTCAAAGTGACCGTACCGGACGTTGTCGGCGATCGTCCCGTCGAACAGGAACGTGTCCTGGCTGACGTAACCGACCGCCGACCGGAGGTCCGAGCGCGCGAGGTCGCGCACGTCGTGGCCGTCGAGTCGGACCGTCCCCTCTTGTACGTCGTACAACCGAAGCAGGAGCTTGCAGACGGTGGACTTGCCCGCGCCGGTCGGGCCGACGAAGGCGATCGTCTCGCCCGGTTCGGCGTCGAACGTCACGGCGTCGACGACGGGTCCGTCGAACGACGCCTCGCCGTCGGATTCCGCACCGGTGTCCGTCCGTGCACCCTCGGCGTCCGCGTAGCTAAAGGAGACGTCCTCGTAGGAGACTCGCCCTTCGACGGGTGTGATATTGACTGGGTCCGCCGGGTCGTCGACGTGGACGGGAATGTCCATCAGGCCGAAGACGCGCTCGCTCGAGGCTCTGGCGTTCTCGTACTGGTCGACGATGTTCGAGACTTCGGCGAGCGGGTCGACGATCCGCTGAGTCAGAAAGAGGAAGACGACGAAGTCGCCGACGGAGAGCGCCCCGGTCAGCGGCCCCGGCGCGGCGTCGGCCGCGAGCCAGAGGCCGCCGACGAGAAACGTGGCGACGAACGCCAGCCCCGCGAGTAGTTCCATCCCCGGCCGGTAGATGTAGCTCAGTTTGAGGACGTCCATCGTCCGATCGAACAGGTTTCGAGAGGCGTCGGCGACGCGCTCGGTCTCGAACGCCTCGCTCGAGGTGGTCTTCGTCAGGTTCATGCCCGCGATCGCGTTCTCGAGGCGGGTGTTCAGCCGGCCGACGGCCGATCGCTGGCGGACGTACCGGGGTTCGGCGATCCGCATGAACCAGATCGTGAAGGCGACCATCGCCGGCACCGCGACCAGCGTGACGAACGCCAGTTGCCAGTTCAGGTAGAAGAGCACGCCAGCGATTCCGACGGTCATCACGATCAGTCGCGCCGAGTTCATCAGCGCGTCGTCGAGGAACCGCTCTAGGTTCTGCGTGTCGTTGTTCAGCACGGCCATGACCTCGCCGGTCTGCTTGTCGTCGAAGAAGGTCATGTCGAGTCGCTGCATCTTCTCGAAGCAGTCCACCCGGACGGCGTGCATCACGCCGTGGGCGAACAGGTTGGCCGTGACCCCGTAGATCCAGGTGAAGACGGTTATACAGACGAACGCGGCGGCGATCGCGACCACTGCGAACTCGAACTGCGCCGACTCGGTCGCGGGGAGCCAGACGTCCGGGACGAGCGGCAGCGAGAACTCCCCGTCCCCACCCTCCGAAAAGATCGCGTCGATGGCCGTGCCCAACAGTAGGGGCGGCACCAGGCTCGCCATCCGCGCGACGAAGTTGGCGGCCATGCCGACCGAGAACCAACCTAGCCGTCCGGGTGCGTACTCCCGGAACAGTCGCGCGAGCGGTCGATCGACCGCCTCGCGATACTCGTCGAACGGCGTCTCCGTCGCGTCGGCGCTCACGGTCGCTCGATACCGTTTCGAAACGTAAACGGGGCACGGTTTCGATCGGGTCGGGACGTGCGCCAGCGCGGGTTCGATCGCCCGGAGACAGCCACACCGCGATACCGGTTGTGTCAGTGACGACAAGACAGAGCTATCGGGCGGGCTCTCGTGGCGGACCACCGAGAAGGGATTTCTCTACCTCGGGATGAGCGTCTGCTTTTTCTTTGCAGCGGGGCTCGTCCTCCTCTCGGTTATCTGGCCGAGAACCGATCGTCGCTCACCGATAGAACAGCAGCATCAGGCCGAGCGCGAGCAATAACAACCCCCACCAGAGCGAATCGCCGGGGAGCGCCTTCAGGACGAGCGTGACGATACCCGAGGTGAACAGCGACCAGCCCATCGTGGTTCGCGAGGACATACGCGCCGTACCATCCCCGGCGCAAAAGGACACCGGCTTGCCACGAAACAGAAGAGGATTTGGGAGTCGACGTCTCGATCGCGAGAAGGAAATTGCTCACCGCACGTAGCCGTCCGATCGAGATCAAATCGGCGGTGGATAACCCGTCTGTAGATCGGGTGTCGGCGAGTGAGCGGTTCGGAGAACCCGAACGATGCCGTTCACCGCGAGCGCCGTACGGCGCTCGCGGGCCGACGAGCGACCGTCGGGAGCAGTAGGCTTTCATACTACATTTTGCCGAGGGGCGCCGAAGGCGGCCCGCAGAGCAAAGTTTCGTTTTACATCGCGGGTCACTTCGTTCCCCGCTCGTATTCGGAGGTTCTCGGTCTACGACCTCCGAACCTCCCTTACATCATGCCGCCCATGCCGCCGCCCATGCCGCCCATGCCGCCGGCGCCGGGCGCGCCGCCCTCTTCGTCGTCGCCCTTGTCGGTCGACAGATCGCCGGCGGAGATGATGTCGTCGATCTTGAGGACGAGGTTGGCGGCTTCGGCCGCGGAGGTGACCGCCTGCTCCTTGGCGTGGGCCGGTTCGACGACGCCGGCGTCGAAGGTGTCGACGACGCCGCCGGAGAAGACGTTCAGCCCGGCGCGGACGTCGCTCTCGTCGTGGGCCGCACGCAGGTCGACGAGCGTGTCGATCGAGTCGAGGCCGGCGTTCTCGGCGAGCACGCGCGGAACGAGTTCGAGCGAGTCGGCGAACGCCTCGACGGCCAGCTGCTCGCGGCCGGAGACGGAGTCGGCGTAGTCGCGCAGGCGCGAGGCGAGTTCGACCTCGATCGCGCCGCCGCCGGCGAGGACGCGGCCGTCGGAGACGGTCTGAGCGACGACGTCGAGCGCGTCCTCGACGCCGCGTTCGAGTTCGTCGACGACGTGGTCGGTCGAGCCGCGCAGCAGAAGGGTGACGCCGTGGGCGTCCTCGCCCTCGACGTAGAACAGTTCGTCCTCGTCGTCGCGGGTGACGTCACCGAAGCCGAGGTCGTCCTCGGTCGCGCTCTGGAGGTCGGAGACGATGCTCGCGCCGACGACCTCCTTCAGGAACTCGAGGTCGGACTTCTTGGCGCGGCGGACGGCGAGGATGCCCTCCTTCGCGAGGTAGTGCTGGGCGAGGTCGTCGATGCCCTTCTGGCAGAAGACGACGTCGGCGCCGAGCTCGGCGATCTTGTCGACCTTCTCGCGGAGCTGTTTCTCCTCGCGGTCGAGGAACTTCTGGAGTTGATCGGGGTCGGTGACGGAGACCTCGGTGTCGACGTCGGCCTCGTCGACCTCGATCGGGGCGTTCAGCAGCAGGATGTTCGCGTCCTCTGCCGAGTCGGGCATGTTGTCGTGGACGGGATCCTTGTCCACGATGCCACCCTCGAGGAGGTCGGACTCGCCGGCGCCGCGGCCGGTCTGGGTCTCGATGTTGAGGAACTCGAGGTCGACGACGTTGTTGCCCTCGTCGTCCTCGACGGTGACCTGGCGGACGGCCTCGACGATCAGTTCGGCGAGGTACTCCTTGTTGACCTCGGTGCCCTTGCCGGTCATCGAGGTCTCGGCGACCGAGCGCAGGAGGCCCTCGTCCTCCGTGTCGACGTCCTCGGCGATGTTGTCGATCTCCTCGCGGGCCTGCTCGCTGGCGAGGTGGAAGCCCTTGATGATCGCCGTCGGGTGGATCTCCTGCTCGAGGAGGTCCTCGGCGTTCTTCAGGAGTTCACCGGCGATCGCGACGGCCGTCGTGGTGCCGTCGCCGGCCTCGTCCTCCTGTGTCTCGGCGACCTCGATGATCATCTCGGCCGTCGGGTTGTCGATGTCCATCTCCTGAAGGATGGTGACGCCGTCGTTGGTGATCGTCACCGATCCCATGGAGTCGACGAGCATCTTGTCCATCCCTTTCGGGCCGAGCGTCGATCGGACGGACTGGGCGACCGCACGGGCCGCGCGGATGTTGTAGTCCTGCGCGTCGCGGTCCTTGACGCGCTGGGAGTCCTCGCTCATTACGATCATCGGCTGTCCCTGCTGCATTCGCTGGCTCATAGTCGAGCGGGTGATTGATTGTGGTTCCACATAAAAATTTCGTTACGGTCCTCCGCCGAAGCGATCACGGAGCTGCGATCGGTGACCGAAAACCGCACCAGTGCGATCCGATCGTCGGCGATCGGTCCGGTTCATCACCGACATCCTTCCTAACGTGTTGATCGTCCACACGGATCTTTTATATATTAGTGGCGGTCCGGACCGGGTGACGGCCGGTCGTCCGCAGGACGATCGGTTCGGGAACGATCGTCGGTTCGGTCCGCGGCGTCCCGACGGTCGCCGAGAGAGACCACAGTGATTAACCGTCAGTCCGCGAATCGGCAGCTATGCGACGTTCGAACCGACGCGTTCTCGTAACGGGCGGCGGCGGATTCATCGGCTCACACCTCGCGGAGCGACTGCTCGACGACGGCGCCGACGTGACCGTCGTCGACGACTTTTCGGCCGGGGACCGCGATCGGATTCCGGACGCGGCTCGCGTCGTCGAGGCCGATCTCACCGAGCCGGACGCGCTCGACGGCGTCCTCTCCGACGCGGAGCTCGTCTTCCACCTCGCCGCGTCGAAGCGCGTCGACACCGATCGCCCCCACGGGCAGTTCGCCGACAACACGCGGATGACGCGCAACATCTTGGAGGCGATGGCCGACGCCGACGTGACCGAGATCGCGTACACTTCCTCGTCGACCGTCTACGGCGAGGCGCCGCGACCCACGCCGGAGGACTACGCGCCGCTGGAACCGATCAGCGCCTACGGGGCGAGCAAACTGGCCGACGAGGGGCTGCTCTCGGCGCGAGCGCACAGCCACGATCTGACCGTCTGGAACTTCCGGTTCGCGAACGTCGTCGGCCCCCGCCTGCGGGGCGCGGTGATCCCCGACTTCATCGAAAAGCTTCGGGACGACCCCGAGGCGCTCACCATCCTCGGGAACGGTCGTCAGGAGAAGTCCTACCTCCACGTCGAGGACTGCCTGGACGCGATGCGTTACGCGATCGAGCGCGCCGACGACGCG